>CAMCSH010000008.1 GCA_945877655.1 Lentisphaera araneosa HTCC2155
TCCAGCTCACTCGTCTACCCGCCTTCACCCAAGCCCGCAAAGACAACTGGCAGGCCTTGCGCGAAGCTCTTGCGCCCTTTGCCCAGCATGTGGAATTCTCCCTGCCGACCCATGCTGCTAGGTGGGCTACTTCCGGCTTCGCGTGGGACTCTAGCGGATGCGAAGCCATTCCTTCCTGGTTCGGCTTCATGCTGTTGGTCAAACCCGGAGCCCCCTTCTCCCGCACCGATCTTGCCCGCCGTCTTGACGATCACAAGATCGGCAACCGCATGCTCTTTGGCGGTAACCTGGTACGCCAGCCCGCTTTTGTTCAGCTTCGCCACGACAACCCGCAAGCCTTCCGCACTCCGGTGCCTCTGCATGGTGCAGATCAGCTGATGAACGAGGCGGTTTTTGTCGGGGTTTATCCGGGAGGCGACATAAAAGCCCTGGCACTGGGCTTGCGCCATATTTTCGCCACAATCCATCGGGGGGATTGATGCAGCCGGAACTTCCGTACGTCGAACTGGAGGCCGCCGCCGATGAAATTGGCGGCCTTTGGCAGCAGCTTGCCGGGCGGCGCGTCATGGTCACCGGCGGCACTGGCTTCATCGGCAAATGGCTGGTCGGCACCTTCTTGGTTGCTAATCGCAAATTCGAGCTAGATGCCCGGATTGACATCATCACGCGGTCTTCGGCTCGATTATCTGATTTTCGCGACGAGTCCTTGTCCTTCGTCACAGGGGATGTCCGGAGTTTTCAGTCGTCCCAGGCTCCCGATTTTATCATCCACGCCGCCACGCCGGTCCATAACTCCACTGAAGATGGAATCGAGCTGCTGGATCTGCTTGGCTCCGGCACGGCAAATACGCTGCGGCACGCAGAAAAGCCGGGATTTCAAAGATCCCTTCTCCTCAGTTCCGGGGCCGTCTATGGTCCCCAGCCGGCGGGGCTAGCCGGCTTCCCGGAAACTTGGCGGGGAGAAATCGACTGGCTTGCCCATGGAGCTGCCTATGCTCAAGGCAAGCGCCAGACTGAGGCGATGAGCCTCCTGCATGCTCGGCGACACGGCTATCCCCTCCGCTGCGCCCGCGGTTTCGCGTTTACCGGCCCCGGCCAACCGCTTGATCCCCGGTTCGCCATTAGCAGCCTCTTTGCAGATGCTCTTCACGGACGCTCTGCGCAGCTTCGCTGCGGTGGATTACGACGATCATACCTCTATGCTGCCGATCTTGCCGTCTGGTTATGGACTTATCTGCTGCTTCCCCACGCTCCAGAGTTCCTCAATGTCGGTTCTGATCAGGCGGTTACTCTAGATCAGTTGGCCGTCCTGGTGGCGGAAATCTGCGGGGCGCCGCCGCCAGCCGCCGCTGAAGACATGCGGCAAGGGAGCGACTACATCCCCGACATCAGCACCGCCCGCGCCTTGGGCTTGCGCGTGTCCACCCCGCTTGACCAATCCATCTTCAAGACATGGAGCCATCATGGACGCCGCTGACTACATCGCCAAGAGACTGGCCGAACTCGGCGTCACCCATGTATATGAGCTGGTAGGCGGCATGACCACGATCATGTTGGACGCCATTTCCCGGCGCGGCGATACCCAGATCATCTGCATGCATCATGAACAGGCCGCAGGCTTCGCCGCGGAAGGACACTCCCGCATTACCGGCCTCCCTGCCGTGGCGATGGCCACCAGCGGCCCCGGCGCCACCAACCTGCTCACCGCGGTCGGCAGTTGCTTCTTTGATTCCGTGCCAGCGCTGTTCATCACCGGCCAGGTCAACAGGCATGAACTCAAAGGCGATCGAGGGGTTCGGCAGCTCGGATTCCAGGAGACTGACATTGTGACCATGGCCGCGCCAGTCACCAAAGGTGCTTGGCTGATCAATGACCCGGCGGAGTTGCCTGAAATCCTCGAACGAGCGTTTCTCCTAGCCGTCAGCGGGCGCCCTGGTCCGGTGCTGCTCGACATCCCCATGGATGTCCAGCGCAGTCCCGTTCCCGATTTCATGCCGCCAGTCCCGCAGCCGGCCAAATCAGGAGAATGCGGGCACTTCCTCGCCCAGCTTCAATTGGCTATAGCCGCCGCGCAGCGCCCCCTTCTCCTTGTCGGCGGCGGTGCTGCGCAAACTGGCTGCCGCCAAGCCTGCCGCGCCTTCGCCGAGAAGATGGGTATCCCGGTGGTCTGCTCGCTGATGGCGGTCGATCTCTTGCCCGACGGCCATCCCCTGCGCGTCGGCTTGATCGGCAGCTATGGCAACCGCTGGGCCAACACCGCGCTGGCGCGCGCCGACCTCGTCATCGTCTTGGGTAGCAGGCTCGACATCCGCCAGACCGGCGCTGATGTCGCCTCCTTTGTCGCCGGCAAGCAGATCTTTCAGATCGATGTCGACGCTGCCGAGCTCAACAACCGCATCAAGAGCGCGGTGTCTCTGGCCATGGATTTGAACGGCTTCTGTGCTGCCGCCGCCGGCGTGCAAACTACCAAGTCCATTCCGCGTGACTGGCAGGAGTCCATCGTCACCGACCGCCAGCGCTGGCCGGATGACCGAGAGCTTGACATGGGCGAATCGATCAATCCCAATAGTCTCATCAAGTCCCTCTCTGTCGACCCCGCCGCCCGTAGCGTGGCCGCCTATGTCAGCGATGTTGGACAACACCAGATGTGGGCAGCCCAGTCGCTCCGCTTTGCCGAAGGCCAGCGTTTTCTCAACTCCGGCGGCATGGGAGCCATGGGCTTCGGCCTTCCCGCTGCCATCGGCGCATGCTTCGCTGCGGAGCGTCGTCCGGTGCTGCTGATCAGCGGCGACGGCAGCCTCCAGATCAATATCCAGGAAATGCAGACACTACACCGCAATCGCATGCCGGTGAAAATCGTCGTTATCAACAACTGCTGCCTAGGCATGGTTCGCCAGTTTCAGGAGTCCTACTTCAACTCCAGATTCCAGTCGACAGTCGTTGGCTACAGTGCCCCTTCATTCTCCAAGGTCGCTGCAGCCTATGAAATCGACAGCGCCGCTATCAGCCGCCCGGAAGAGCTGATCCCCGCGCTCGCGGCACTGTGGCGGGATCCTTCCGCGCCTTACCTGCTTGAAGTCTTCGTTCCCTCGGCAGCTAATGCCTACCCGAAACTTGCCTTCGGTAAACCGATGTCGGAGATGGAGCCCTTCTCCCGTCCGCTCGATATGGAAGGCACCTGACGATGGCCAGCGATCTGACCATCTACATCCTCTGCCGGGATCGCATCCCATACTTGCGCGAGATGTTGTCCCGCCTGCAAGTCTTGGCGCATCCCTTGGTCATATCTGATAATTCCGTCGATGAGGCTGCCGCCGCGACGATTCACAGCTTGGCTGAAGCTGGCGGCTTTGGGTACCTCCGTCAGCCTAACCTGCCGGTGCTGCTTCACATCAAGACTCTGATGGCGGAGTGCCCCAGCGACTACTTTTGCCTTCTCCACGATGATGACGTGGTAGACCCGGCTTATTTTGATGCCGCCCTCGCTATCCTGCGGGGGGATCTTGGCTGTGTCGCAGTCGCAAGCTACCCTCAATTTATTGATGGCGATTCCGCCCCGCGGCCCAGCCCGGTTTGCAGCACCTGGGGGCTGGACTCACCAGAGGAGCTTTACCGCCGCTACCTCAACCATGAGCCCATCGCCGTCTTCCCTTCTTATGTCTATCGGACGTCCAGCGTGAAACCCGCTTTGTCGGCCTGGGACGATCTCTGCGGATTCGGCAAGCACAGCGATCTGCTTTTCCTGACGCTGCTGATCAAGCAGGGGCGATTCCATTGGATCGGCACCGAGAACCGTTACTTTCGCTATCGACAGCATGCCGGGCAGGACTCGGCCAAGCTCTGCGCTGGAGAGAGGATCCGCCTCTCCGATTACGCCCGCCATCGCTGGCCGGGCCTGCGCAGACAGACCGCGTTTTTCCGTGCCGTCAATATTTGTGCCTGGCTGGAGCAAAGACAATCCTTGCTTCGGTTTTCTCCACGGGTTTGCTCGCGGGCGCTCGGTCACCGTCATCTCGCCCGCCTTAACACCCTCTTGATCTGCCACCGGATCAAAGCTAAAATTGTAGCGCTATTTAGACGCTTTAAATACTCACAGCAACCCCATATTCAGGGCACTAAAAATTTTATATGAAACTGGCCACACTCTATGTCGATCCACCCTACCTCCAAGATCGAATTTTTGACCCTGGAAAATCAATAATAAATCGCGATGACTGCCTTTGTTTTTATCGGTATTTAAAAGACTTTTTTAAGTTTAAAGGATATTTTTTATCTACACAGGATATCCATCCCGTAGATCAATCAGAATTTGTGATATATAACAGTAATTATTATACGGAATCCAATATAATTAATACACATAAATCATTCATGATCATGTGGGAGAGTGAATTAATTGCTCCACAAATCTGGAACTTAAAAAATCATTATAAATACAATAAGATATTCACTTGGTGCGATACATTAGTGGACCAAAAAAAATATTTCAAGTATAACTATTATTACTACTCAAAAAATGGATTTTCTGGAAAATTTTCCGAACATAAAAAATTAGCAGTTATGATTTCTGGTAATAAGACAAATTCGCATCGCCATGAACTCTATTCTGAAAGACTGAAAGTGATCAATTGGTTTGAGCGCCATCAGCCTGCAGATTTTGATCTTTTCGGGCCTGATTGGAACAAGAGTGTGTTCCATGGGGTTTGGCGTCCCTTGAACCGTATAAAACCTTTGCGCAATGTACAAATTTTTAATCACCCCTGCTACCGAGGCGAGGCCGAGGATAAACTGGCTACATTGGCCAATTATAAATTCTCAATTTGCTTTGAAAATGCCAAGGATATCCCTGGATACATTACGGAGAAAATATGGGATTCTTTATCCGTTGGCTGCATTCCAGTCTATTGCGGTGCTCCGAATATATTTGATTGCATTCCGGAAGGCTGCATTATTGATTATCGCAAGTATGCAAGCTTGCCCCAGCTTTATCAATACCTCAAGGCCATGCACCCGGCGGAGCTGCGATCTCGATTCGATCTCATCGAATCGGCTTTTATGCAGTCGATAGCCGGTAATTTCAGCGCCCGTAATGTGGCCGAAAATATCGGCCGTGAAATACTCAGAACTAACTTGAACGAGAGAGGAGAGCTCACATGAAACGTGCTCTGATCACCGGTGTTACCGGACAAGATGGCTCCTACCTTGCCGAACTGCTGCTCAGCAAAGGCTACGAAGTACACGGCATCAAGCGCCGCGCTTCTCTCTTCAACACGGGACGCATCGACCACATCTTCGAGGACGTCCACCTGCCGTCGCGGCACTTTCACCTCCACTACGGCGACCTCACTGACACCTCCAACCTGGTTCGCATCCTGCAGGAAGTGCAACCTGACGAGATCTACAACCT
Organism: Lentisphaera araneosa HTCC2155; assembly: GCA_945877655.1. Taxonomy (GTDB): domain Bacteria; phylum Verrucomicrobiota; class Lentisphaeria; order Lentisphaerales; family Lentisphaeraceae; genus CAMCSH01. Next base: position 5,408 of record CAMCSH010000008.1, read on the forward strand.
CGGTGCCCAAAGCCACGTCAAGGTCAGCTTCGAGTGTCCCGAATACACTGCCGACACCGATGCCCTCGGCACCCTGCGCATGTTGGAAGCAATCCGCATTCTCAAGCTCGAGAAAAAAACCCGTTTCTATCAAGCCTCGACTTCCGAGCTTTACGGTCTGGTGCAGGAGATCCCTCAGCGGGAGACGACGCCCTTTTATCCCCGTTCTCCCTATGCGGTGGCGAAGATGTACGCCTATTGGATCTGCATCAACTACCGCGAGGCTTACGGCCTCTACGCCTGCAACGGCATCCTTTTCAACCACGAATCACCGCGCCGTGGCGAGACCTTTGTCACCCGCAAGATCACCCGTGCCTTGGCTCGAATTGCTACCGGTCAGCAAGATTGCCTCCACCTCGGCAACATCAATGCCCTGCGCGACTGGGGCCATGCTCGCGACTACGTCGAGGCGATGTGGCTGATGCTGCAGCAGGACAAGCCGGACGACTTCGTCATCGCCACCGGTAGCCAGCGCTCGGTGCGCGAATTCATCGAGCTCAGTGCCGCCCGGCTCGGGATCGTCATCCGTTGGCAAGGCGAGGCGGAAAAGGAAGTCGGCATCGTCGTCTCCTCAAGCACTCCGGATGCGCCAGCCAAAGTCGGGCAAGTCATTGTCCGCATCGACCCCCGCTACTACCGCCCCACCGAAGTGGAGACCCTGCTCGGCTGCCCCGATAAAGCCCGAGCGCAACTCGGATGGACCGCCAAGACCAGTCTCGAAGAGCTGGTGGCCGAAATGATCGATGCCGATCTGGTGGAGGCACGACAGGAAGCCATCCTGAAAAACCATGGCTTCAGCATCTCTCCGGCTGAAGAAAGCCGCAGCTAAGAGCAACTGACTATGAAAATCCTTCTGACAGGCGCCGGCGGCATGGTGGGGCACAACATCCTGGAACACCCTAGAGCTGCCGATTATGACTTCCTCTCCCCTCGCCGGGGAGATCTTGACCTAGCGCAGAAACAGCAAGTCGACGCCTATCTCTCGAAACACCGTCCCGATCTGATCATTCACGCATCCGGACGTGTAGGCGGCATTCAAGCCAACATCCGTCATCCGGTCGAATTCCTCCTCGAAAACCTCGACCAAGGGCGGAATTTGGTGATGTCTGCCCATGAACACGGAATTCAGCGTTTGCTCAACTTCGGCAGCACCTGCATGTACCCACGACAGGCCGCCTCTCCCTTGACCGAAGACCTCATCCTCCACGGCGAGCTTGAGCCGACCAACGAAGGCTATGCCTTGGCCAAAATCACCATCGCCAGGCTCTGCCAATACCTTAACCGTCAATACGGTAGAAGCTATAAAACGCTCATCCCTTGCAACCTCTACGGACGTCACGACAAGTTCGACCCGAAACACTCTCACCTGATTCCCGCCATCATCGCCAAAATCGATGACGCGCTTCTCTCTGGCAGTGAGGAAGTAGGTATCTGGGGGACGGGTGAAGCTCGTCGCGAGTTCCTCTATGCTGGCGACCTTGCCGAGTTTGTCTTCCAAGCCCTGGCTCGATACGATGAAGTCCCGGAACTGGTCAACGTCGGTTATGGCAACGACTTCAGCGTTAACGACTATTATCAAGCGGTCGCGACCGTGATCGGCTATCGGGGGCGGTTCACCCATGATCTCAGCCGTCCAGTCGGAATGGCCCGCAAGCTCTCTTCTACGGTCCTCGCCGCCCGCTTTGGCTGGCACCCCAAAACCTCGCTTGAGGAAGGACTCCGCCTAACCTGCGATTATTATCAAGGCAGCAAAGGAAACCTCTCATGAAAGTCACACAATACCCCCTCGCAACCAGCAGCTGGGGTGAAGCCGAGATCGAGGCCATGCAGAAAGTCATCGCCAGCGGCAATTTCACCATGGGAAAAGAAGTCCTCGCCTGCGAAAAGGCCTTTGCCGAATTTTCCGGGTCTCGGCATGCTCTGATGGTCAACTCCGGCTCCAGCGCCAACCTGCTGATGATCGCCGCCCTCTTTTATTGCCGCGATCGGCCTCTTCAACGCGGCGATGAAGTCATCGTTCCCGCCGTTTCCTGGAGCACCACCTATTCCCCCTTGGCGCAATACGGACTCAAGGTGAAATTCGTCGATATCGACCTCGAAACACTCAACTTCGACCTCGATGCCCTCCGCTCCGCCATTGGCCCCAAGACCCGCCTGATCCTAGCTGTCAACCTCCTCGGAAATAGCAACGATTACCTAGCCATCCAAGCCATGATCGCAGATCGCCCGATCCGCCTGCTTGAGGACAACTGTGAATCTCTCGGCGCCACCTACGGCGGTCGGCAGCTCGGCACCATCGGCCTGATGGGCACCTACAGCAGCTTCTTCAGCCACCACATCTCGACCATGGAGGGTGGCTTCGTCGTCACCGACGACGAGGAGCTCCATCACATCCTTCTCTGCTTGAGGGCCCACGGCTGGACCCGCAATTTGCCGAAGTTCAACCATGTCACCGGCGAGAAGGACGACGACCCATTCGTCGAGTCCTTCAAGTTCGTCCTCCCCGGCTACAACTTCCGCCCCCTCGAGCTGGAGGCGGCGATCGGTATCGAACAGATCAAGAAGCTGCCGTCTTTCATCGCCGCCCGCCGCGCCAATGCCAGAGTCTTCCAGGATCTCTTTGCCGAGTCCCCGGATTTCATCATCCAGAAAGAGCTTGGTGACAGCTCCTGGTTTGGCTTCAGCTTCGTCATCCGAGCGGAGTCCCCCTTGACTCGATTGCAAGTCGTCCGTTGCCTTCAAGACGCCAAAATCGACTGCCGTCCGATTGTCGCCGGCAATTTCGCCAAAAACCAGGTCCTCAAGTGGTTTGACTATGAAATTCATGGCGAGCTCAAAAATGCCGATTGGATTGACCAGAATGGCCTCTTCGTGGGTAATCACCAGTATGATATCAGCCAGGAATTGAATTACTTGAATGACACCCTGAAATCCCTTGGTTGAAGCCATGAAAATCGCGCATGCTTCGTATTCAGATCTTCCGGGCGCCGCCGCTCGCGCCGCCATGCGTCTGCACCCAAAACTACTGATCCGTGTGCATGCGTCTGAATCTTTCGCCAATATACAATCATCTCCCTCAATCAGACCGAAGTCTGTCGAATGAACGTCTTTCTCATCCCCTCTTGGTACCCCCACGACGGCAACCCTCTCGAGGGCTGCTTTATCGCCGAGCAGGCACGGGCCTTTGCCGAGATTCATCCGGAGCATCGCATCGCGGTGTCGGTCTGTGGCGCCGGCGCCTACCACCTGCACTTCCGCAAGCCCGGCTGGCCGCTTCTCGTCTGCAAGCGACTCTTCAGCCGGGACGAGATTCGCCGTCCTCTTCCCAACCTGATCGAGCTGCAACGCCCCTGCCTGGAATGGACCTGGCGGCTAGCCGGAGGCAATCTTAAAAGCCGGCTCGCCGGAGCGGAGAGGAATCTTGAGGTCGCCAAACGTGAAATGGGTGGCATCGACATCATCCACGCTCACGTCACTTATCTGGGCGGCTGGATCGCCGCCGAACTGGCCCGCCGCCACCGCTTGCCCTTCGTCATCACCGAACACATGGGACCCTTCCCCTTCGCCGAAGCCCGCTTTTTGACGCCCGAGGGCCATCTCACTCCCTGGCTGCGTCAGCCCCTGGAACAGGCCGACGCCGTCGTTGCCGTCAGCGACTACCAGGCCGACCGGATCGCCTCCTTCGGCCTGAAACGTCCTGGGGTGATCCCCAATGTCGTCGATGAACGGCAGTTCCGCCCTAGTGACCGCCCTGCCGCAGCAGACCCGATCTTCCTCAGTGTCGCCAGTCTGGTCGAGGCCAAAGGCATCGGCGAACTACTGGCCGCGATCGCCCGCAACCGCGGCCTGGGCTTCCGCAGCCGCCACCTGATCGCCGGCGACGGTACGGCGGCGGCGAGCTTCCGCCGGCAAGCCGAAGAGCTGGGTATCAGCGACCAGATCGACTGGCTCGGCATGGTGGGTCGTGACGCCCTTCCCGAGGTCTTCCGCAGAGCCGATGCCTTTGTCCTCGCCAGCTGGCAGGAGACATTCGGCGTCGTCTATGCCGAGGCACTGGCCTCGGGTCTGCCCGTGATCGCCAGCCGCTGCGGCGGCCCCGACACCATGATCACCCCGGAGGATGGCTTGCTGATCCCGCCGCGCGACGTCGATGCGCTGGCCACGGCACTCCGCCAAATGACGCTGGGAATCGCATCCTTCGACCGCCAGGGCATTCGCGAGCGTTTCCTGTCGCGATTCTCCCGTCCGGTGGTCGCCGGCAAGCTCCTCGATCTCTACTCCTCGACCCTCGCTGCCTCCCCCCCGGAGCTCCGCTGATGTGCGGAATTTCGGCCATTCTCTGCCCCGCTCCGGACGCCTCGCTGGTGGCGGCGATGAACGACATCATCGTCCACCGCGGCCCCGACGGCTCCGGAATCTGCGTCGACGGCCAGGTCGCCCTCGGCCATCGCCGCCTCGCCATCGTCGAGCTCAGCGAGGCCGGGGCCCAGCCGATGCTCGACGGCAGTGCCGCCCTGGTCTTCAACGGCGAGATTTACAACCACGACGAACTGCGCGACGAACTGCGCCGACTCGGCTTCACCTTCCGCGGCCACAGCGACACCGAGGTGATTCTGGGCGCCTATCAGGCCTGGGGCATCGACTGCCTGCAGCGCTTCAACGGCATGTTCGCCTTCATTCTTCATGATCGCCGCCGCCGACGCATTGTCGCCGCCCGCGACCGCTACGGCATCAAGCCGCTCTACCTCTGGCGCTCGCCCGCAGGCCTTCTCGCCTTCGCCTCCGAAATCAAGCAGTTCTCCGTCCTGCCCGGCTGGTCACCAGCAGTAGATCCCGCCGCCGCAGCACGCTTCATCGCCAGCGGCATCCTTGATGACGGCGACATGAGCTTCTTCTCCGGCGTCCGGCAAGTTCCCGGCGGCAGTCTCCTCGATATCGACGAAACGGATCTCCCCCTGGCCAGGATGCCGCAGCCGCGGCCCTGGTACGTCCTGCCGCAAGCCTCATTCGATGGCGGATTCGATGAAGCCGTGGCGGAATTCAACCGACTCTTCACGGATTCCGTCCGCCTCCAGAACCGCGCCGACGTCGCCGTCGGTTCCTGCCTATCCGGCGGCCTCGACTCTTCGTCGATCGTCACCACCGTCAGCGAGCTCCGCAGCGGCTCATCGAAGGTTCAACACACCTTCACTGCCGCTTCGGAAGATGCTCGTCTCGACGAGAGCTCTCTCGCCCGTCTCGTCGCCGTCCGTGCCGGAGCGGAGGCCGCCTTCTGCACTCCCTCAGGCGACGAACTCGCCCGGATCCTGCCGCATATGGCCTGGCATCAGGACGAACCTTTCGGCTCCAGCAGCATCTTTGCCCAGTGGGAGGTCTTCCGCCTCGCCGCCGCCAGCGGCGTAAAGGTGATTCTCGACGGCCAGGGAGCGGACGAGATGCTCTTCGGCTATCACCGTTATCAGGAGCTGGCCTTCCGCCAGCTCGCCGCCGACAGGCGCTGGAGCGAGCTGCTGCGGCAGTTCGCCGCCGTCCGCCGCCGCGGCTCCCTCCCCTTGCGCAGCCTCGTCTTCGGCCTCCTCCGGCCGCTGCTGCCGGCCGCCGACGCCGCCTATTCCCGCCGCCACTCCGGCCGATTCCTGCTCCGCCCCGACGGCCTCGCTGCTTTGCCCGCCAGCCCGAGCCCCGCCAGCCCCGCGGAGCTGTCGCGGCGGCAGCTCCTGAACGACAACCTGCCGATGCTGCTCCACTGGGAAGACCGCAACTCGATGGCGCACGGCATCGAGGCGCGGGTCCCCTTCCTCGACCACCGCTTGGTCGAATTCGCCCTCTCCCTGCCCGACGACTTCAAGCTGGCCGCAGGCGTCAGCAAACGGGTCCTGCGTGAATCAATGCGCGGCCGTCTGCCGGAGGAGGTTCGCGACCGCCGCGACAAGCTCGGCTTCGCCACTGCCGAGCTCAAGTGGCTGCGGCAAGGTTCTGCCAGTTTCCGGCCCTATGTCGAAGCCGCCCTCGAGACGGCGCCGCAATTCTTCGACGCCGCCGCGGCCCGCCACCTCTGGAAAGACACCTTGGCGGGAAGCCGCGGCTTCACTTTCCTCCCCTGGCGCCTGGTCAGCTTCGGCGCCTGGCTCCGAGCCTTCAACCCCAGGTTCTGACATGGAAATCCGCAAAATCCTCACCATCAGCCCCAACGACCAAGGAATCTCCTGGGGTCCGGCGATCCACTATCTCGAGCTGTGGAACGCCCTGCGGCAGGCTCGTCCCGCCTGGGAGATCGAAGGCCTGGCGCCAGACTGGACCGGCAAGGAGCCGATCCTCACGCCGGTCTTCGCCTTGCGCCGTCTCAAGGTGGCCGACCTGCCGCTGCTCCGTTCGGTGTTTTTCGACCTGCGTGCCGCGTTGGCCATCCTCTTCGGGCGCGCTTCGCTGGTCTATCTGCGCACCTCGCACTTCCACCTCTTCACCTTGGCCGCCCTCCTCCTGCGGCGACTGCCCCTGGTGATCGAGCTGAACGGCATCAACTCCTCCGACTCCCGCAGCGCCGGTAAAGGCTGGCTCTACCGCAAGATCTCGCATTTCCAGGAACGCAGCCTGTTCCGGCGCTGCCAGGCGGCGATCGCGGTCAGCCACTCGATCGAGAATCACGCCCGCGCCGCTGGAGTCCGGCTCTGCGTCACCATCGCCAACGGTGTCGCACCACGCTACTTCGCCAACCCGCCGCGCCAGATCCCATCGCGGCCGCGCATCATCTACGTCGGCACCTTTACTCCCTGGGACGGCGCCGCCGAGGTCATTACTTTGGCCCGCGATTTCCCCGAGGTGGACTTCCTGATGGTCGGCGACGGCAGTCGCCGCACCGGCCTTGCCGCCACCGCTCCCGCCAACGTCGAATTCCTCGGCTCCCGCCCTTACGGCGAACTGCCCGTAATTTACGCCGGCGCCGATGCCGGCATCGTCCTCTACGAACTGGAGCGTCATCGCAGCGTCGAGGTGTCGTCGCTGAAGACCCTCGAATACGTCGCCTGCGGCTTGCCTATCTTCTCCAGCGCCATTCCCGGCCAGTCCTTCATCGCCGACAACGGCATCGGGGTCTTGACGCCCGAAACCGCGGGAGAAGTCTGCAACGAGCATTTCCGCACCTTCATCGCCGACTTGCCGCAATTGCGCGCCCGGGCCCTGGAATACCGTGCCGGCGCCGGACGCGAGCTTTCCTGGGAGCGCACTGCCCGCGAGACGGCGAGCTTCCTCGAGTCCCTGTGATCAGCCACGCAACAGTTCGGCCACCTGCCCGATCTCATCGCTGCTGAGATAAGGGTGCATCGGTAGGCTTAGGACTTCCTCCGCCAAGCGCTCGGCGCTCGCCAGTCCGTCGACAGGTGCCCAGCTCAGGTAGGCCGGCTGACGGTGCAAAGGAGTCGGATAATGCACCGCGGTCGGCACTCCGGCCTTCCTGAAGCGCTCCAGAACCGCGGCGCGATCCTTGACTCGCACCGTCATCTGGCCCCATACCGATCTCCTCTCCTCGCGGACGGCAATCATCTCGACTCCTGAAATTCCGGCCAGCGCCTCGCGGTAGCAGTCGCCGAGCAGGAAACGGGCTTCCACCTCGGAGGGGAAACGCTCCATCTTGGCCAAGACCACGGCGCATTGGAGCGTGTCCATCCGGCCGCCGACACCGATGCGGGTGTGATGGTAACGGCGTGACTGACCGTGGACGCGGATTTCGCGACAGGCTTGGGCCAAGGCGGGATCGTCACAGAAGATCGCCCCGCCGTCGCCGTAGCAGCCGAGCGGCTTGCTAGGAAAGAAGCTGGTGCATCCGAAGGTCCCCATCGAACAGCTTCGCCGTCCTTTATAGAGGGCGCCAAAACTCTGGGCTCCGTCCTCGATCACCACCAGTGAATAGCGACTGGCAAGGTTTGAGATGGCATCCATGTCGGCCAGCTGACCATAGAGGCTCACCGGCAGGATCGCCCGAGTGCGAGGCGTGATCGCTGCCTCGAGCTGCGCGGCGTCGATCAGAGCGGTGTCCGGCTCGACATCGACGAAGACCGGCACCAAGCCAAGAAGAACTAGGACCTCGGCCGTGGCGACGAAGGTAAAGGGGCTGGTGATCACCTCGTCGCCAGGCTTGAGGCCCAGAGCCATCAGGGAAATCAGCAAGGCCTCGGTACCGCTGGCGACGGTGATGCAGTGCGGCGTCCCGACATAGGCAGCCAAGCTGGTTTCCAGCTCCTGGACTTCCGGACCCATGATAAACTGACCGTGATCGAGAACCGCTTGGATGCGGGCGTCGACCGCAGGTTTCAACTCGCGGTATTGACGTTTCAGATCGATGAATTCCATGCTCAGCTCCTGTTACAGCTCAATCCGGTGGCGTCGAGGCGATAGTGATCGCCGGTGTGGGGGCAGATCCAGGCGCCCTGCCCTTTAACCGGCAAGGGGATGCGCTCGCCAAAGCGGCTCATCCAGCCGATCTGGCGGGCCGGCACCCCGACCATCAAGGCAAAAGCCGACACATCGCGGTTGATGACGCTGCCGGCGCCGACAAAGGCGCACTCGCCGATGGATACGCCGCAAACCACGGTGCAATTCGCACCGAGGGTGGCTCCGCGCCGGACCAGGGTATCCCGATACTCGTCCTTGCGGCTGAAGGCCGATCGGGGGTTGTAGACATTGGTGAAGACCATGCTCGGACCGCAGAAGACGTCGTCCTCCAGAATGACCTTGTCATAGACCGAGACATTGTTCTGGATTTTGACGTTGTTTCCGATCCTCACGAGGTTGCCGACAAAGACATTTTGCCCCAAGGAGCAGGCCGATCCGATGACCGCGCCGGCGCAGACGTGGCTGAAATGCCAGACTCGCGTTCCCTCGCCGAGAATGGCCCCGACGTCGACGATCGCCGAGGGATGAATGTTTGCATCCATCGTCACAACTCCAAAGGTAGGCTGATCTTGCGTCCTTCCCGGGCGGACCGATAGGCGGCGATCATCAGCTCCAATGACTTCAGGCCTTCGCGCCCATCGGTTTCCGCTTCTACTTCGCCCCGCAGGGTGCGAATGACGTTGTCGTAATAAAGAGGGTGACCGTAGCCATAGACCGAAGTTGTCTGGTAACTAGCCTCTTTTATTCCCGTATCCATTTCGTGCGCTTCCATGAAGTCCCAGGTCTGAATCTCGTTGACAGCGACGCCGCCGATCCGCACCGTCCCCTTCTCGCCGATGATGGTGATCGAGCCCTCGTAATTCTTCGGCCAGGTGAGCATGCTGACGTTGACGGTGCCGAGGGCGCCGTTGCGCCAGCGCAGGGCCATGACGCCGCTGTCTTCCACCTCGATGTCGCGGGCGAGGGTGGAGGTGTAAGCCTGGACACTCTCCACCGGCCCGATCAGCCAGTCGAGAAGGTCGATGTAGTGCGAGGCCTGATTCATGAAGGCGCCGCCATCGAATTCCCAGGTACCGCGCCATTTGGCACTGTCGTAATAGGACTGCGGGCGGCTCCAGAAGACATTGATGGCGACATTGTAGATGCGGCCGAAACGTTTCAGCGCGACCGCCATTTTCAGACACTGCAAAGTGGCATTGCGGCGGTTCTGCTTGACCACGAAGAGGCGGACGCCGGCGCGGTCGCAGGCCTCGACCATCTTCAATCCGTCCTGCCAGCGAGTCGCCATCGGCTTCTCGGTCATGACATGGAAACCGGCCTCGGCGGCGGCAAGCGCCTGCTTCGAATGCAGGCCGCTAGGTGTGGTGAGGATGACGCAATCGGCATCGCTGTTGGACAAGAGCTGGGCGAGATCATCGTGGACCCGCACACCGGAAATGGCCGAGGCCGCGGCCAGAGCCCCCGGCTCGACGTCGCAGATGTCGACTAGCTCGGCCCGGTCGCTATGGCCCCGGATCGCCTCCAGGTGGTTTCTGGCGATGCGGCCGAAGCCGACAAGGGCGAAACGAACCTTCCTGTCGGCACTGATGATTTTTTCGCGCATGTGAGACTCCTTAAAGGGATGCAGGATGATGATCAATCTAAAACCCCAAACACGAAAAACTTGCCCCGAGCTTCAGTTTAAGAACCCAAGAAGAGCCCGAGAAGACCTCGCCATCAGTTCCCAATCCCCCCGGCTCTCGACATTAAGCCGCAGCAGAGGTTCGGTGTTCGATCCACGCAAATTGAAGCGCCAGGCGCCCATGTCCATCGACAGGCCATCGGTGCGATCGATGGCGAGTGCGGCGGGAGCAAATTCGGCCTCGATGCGGGCCAATACTGCGGAGATGTCAGTCACCTTGCGGTTGATCTCACCGGAACAAGGGAAGAGCCGTTGCCGTCCGGCGACCAGGGAGGAAAGAGACTGGCCGCGTTTGGACATCAAAGCCACGACCAGCAGCCAGGGGATCATGCCGGAGTCGCAAGAATAGAAGTCGCGGAAGTAGTGGTGGGCGCTCATCTCGCCGCCGTACACCGCGTCTTCCTCGCGCATCACTTGCTTGATGAAGGCGTGGCCAGTGCGGCTCTGGATCGCCTTGCCACCACTGGCTTGGACGATGTCGATGGTGTTCCAGGTGAGCCTTGGGTCGTGAATGATCTTGGCGCCGGGATGATCGAGGAGGAAGGCCTCGGCGAGAAGGCCGACGAGGTAGTAGCCTTCGATGAATTCGCCCCGCTCGTCGAAGAAGAAGCAGCGGTCGAAATCGCCGTCCCAGGCAAGGCCGAGGTCGCAGCCGTGTTCGCGCACGGCGGCGGCGGTGAAGTCGCGGCATTCGGGTAGCAAAGGATTGGGGATTCCCGTCGGGAAAGTGCCATCCGGTTCGCAGCGGACTTGGATGAATTCGAGCGGCGATCCGGCTTCTTTGAGCTGGGTGATGATGGCGTTCAGCGCCGGCCCGGCGACGCCGTTGCCGCCGTCGCAAAGGATGCGCAGCGGCTTGAGCTCGGCCGGTTTGATGAAGCTCAGGCATTTGGTCGCGTAGGCTTGTCGGATTGGGACACAACTGGGACACGGTTGGGACACGGTTGGGACACAATTGGGGGATGATGAAACGCCATTGAGTTCTGCGGTTTCTCCCAGTTGTGTCCCAATTGTGTCCCAATTGTGTCCCTGTTGTGTCCCTGTTCCCATCACCAGCTGCTCAACCTCTCCCAGGCCATTGTCGCGGCTGATCGGAGTCGAACCCGGGCCGACGAATTTCATGCCGTTGTAGTCGATCGGATTGTGGCTGGCGGTGACTTCGACCCCGAGGTCGACGCCAAGATGAGATGTCGCAAAATAGATCTCCTCAGTGCCGCAGAGGCCGATGTCGGTGACCGTGCAGCCGCCTTTGCGAAGGCCGCGAATCAGTGCGGCTTTTAGTCCGGGGGAGCTGAGGCGTGCGTCGTGCCCGACCACCGCAGTGGCGGGCTTGCGGACGGCGCAAAGAGCTAGGCCGATGCGCTCGGCGCGTTCTTCCGTGAGCTCGGTGCCGAGCTTGCCGCGGATGTCGTAGGCTTTGAAGGGATTCATGGTCAGGAGTTTAAGGTTATAAGTTTAAAGTTTAAAGTCGAAGGCAGGGGGACGCCGTCGATCCAGTAGAGGAACAGCACTCGGGATGCATATAACTTTAAACCTTAAACTGTTAAACTTTAAACTGTTACTGTCGCCCATAACGATCCTCGAAACGGACGATGTCATCTTCTCCAAGGTAGGAGCCGATCTGGGTTTCGATCAGGACCAGGGGAATCCGACCGGGATTGGCGAGGGCGTGTTTCATGCCGATCGGCAGATAGACCGATTCGTTCTCGTGGATTTGCAAGATCTCTTCGCCGCGAGTCACCTCGGCGGTACCGGAGACGACAACCCAATGTTCGGCGCGGTGGTGGTGGAGCTGCAGCGACAGCTTGGCACCGGGTTTGACGGTGAGTCGTTTGACTTGATAACGCTCTTGATGGTCGATTTGCTCATAATGGCCCCAAGGACGATGGACCTTGGTGTGATTGAGGTGCTCCTGGCGCCCTTCCTTGTCGAGGCGGGCGACAATCTCCTTGACCTTGCCTGCCTGGTCCATCGTCGAGACCAGCAAGGCGTCGCGGCTGTCGACGATGAGCAGATTCTTCAGGCCGATGGCGGCGACCAGCCGCTCGGAGCCCTGCACCAAGCAGTGATCGCAATCGACCAACATGGCGTCGCCGATGACGCTATTGCCCCGAGGATCTTTGGTGCGGATTTCCTGCAAGGCCGACCAAGCGCCGACGTCGCTCCAGCCGGCGTCGAGAGGAACCATCACGGCGCTCGCGGTCTTTTCCATCACGGCGTAGTCGATCGATTGGGCCGGACAAGCAAGGAAGGCCTCGCGATTCGGGCGAATGAAATCGAGATCCGTAGTTTTTGCGTTCATCGCATTTCGGCATGCGGCAAGGATGTCGGGACGATGGATGCCGAGCTCTTCGAGGAGGCGATCGGCGCGGAAGAGGAACATGCCGGAATTCCAGAAATGACCGCCGGCAGCGAGCAGTTTTTCGGCTGTGGCGAGATCAGGCTTCTCAAGGAAACGGGTGATCGGCTGTATCGCTTCGCTGCCCTCGGCCTGGATGTACCCATAGCCGGTGTCAGGGCGGGTCGGGACGATGCCGAAGGTGACCAGTTTGCCGGCCTGGGCCGCAGGAATCGCTGAGCTGACGGCTTGGCGGAAGGCGTCGGGATTCCGGATGTCGTGATCGGCGGCGAGAACAAGAAGAAGTTCATCGGCCTTGCCACGGCTTTCCGCCTCAATCGCGGCGAGAGTGAGTGCCGGGGCCGTGTTGCGTCCAGCCGGCTCAAGAATCAGTGATCCTTTTGAGTCGAGTTCCAGCAGCTGCTGAGCGGCAATGAAACGATGGTCCTCGTTGCAGACGACGAGCGGAGCGGAAAGCTCTAGTCCCTTCAGTCGAAGCAAGGTCTCCTGCAGCATCGAATGTGTGCCGGTGAGAGGGAGAAACTGTTTCGGCATGAGCTGCCGTGACAAGGGCCAGAGCCGGGTGCCGGCGCCTCCGGACATGAGAACGGGGATCATCAGAGCTTCCTTGGTTAGAATCGAAAAAATGGAGTTTCGTGACAGCTTACACCTGAAAAAGCTTGTGAAATCAGCCTCCAATCGTTTTTTATACAGTTGCATGCGCCTGCGTGGACACTAAGGTTCAAGCTAGCCAAAAGCGACCATGAAGATCTTTTTTCTGATCACCGAACTTCACGAAGGAGGCGCCGAAAATGCCTTCTTCCACACCGCCGTGGAACTGAAGAGGCGAGGCCACGAAATTCATGTAGCTAGCCTGCATGGGGGCGACGGCGCGGTAGCGCAAAGGCTCCGCGATCAGGGCATGGCTGTCTTTGATCTCGGCCTCCGCCGTCCTTGGCACCTGTGGAAGCTGCTGAAACTCCGCCGATACATCCGAGAACTCGCGCCGGATTGGATTTATTCCTGGCTCTTCCATGCTAATCTCGCCGCCAAATTGTGCTGTGGCTCCATCCCTCTCGCCATTGGCCTGCGCGTCCTCGAACCGCGGAGCACACATCTCGCACTGGAGAAAATCTTTCGTTCCCGGGTGAAGACGGTCTTCGCCGTCTCCCGAGAGGTTCTAGACTGGGCCTCTCATACCCTTGGCTACCCAGCTGAAATCTGCCACTACACGCCAAACGGCGTCGACCCGACGCCCTTCGCAGGCATCGTCCGCCAAGCATGGCGGCCCGGCCAGCCCCTCCGCCTCCTCACTGTGGCCCGCAAGACTCGCCAGAAAGGCCTCGACATCTTGGTCGAAGCTTTGGCTATGCTGCCGCCCGAAAGCGATTGGAGCTGGACCCTGGTCGGCGAGGAGCCTGAATCTGACTATCTAGAAGAGCTGCACACGCTCATCACTCGATTTGGGCTTAAGCACCGCATCGAATTTCGCCCAAAAATCAATCGAGATCAGCTTCCCTCCATCTACGCAGCTCACAACCTCTTTGTTCTTCCTTCTCGCTGGGAAGGCCAAGCCAATGTCGTTCTCGAAGCGGCGGCTGCAGGATTGCCTGTGCTCTGCAGTGAGCACTGCGGCTACAGCGCTGATGAAGTCCATGCACTCAAACTCGATCCTCGGGACTGGGCGTTCGCCTTGACCGACATCCTGCTCGGCAAGCGCACCCCTGCGAAACCAGAATCGCTTGCCCAGCTCAGCTCTGGCTATAGCTTCTCTCGCAATGCGGAATTCATTGAAGACATTTTTATCACAAGGATCTCAAATGCCTGATCAAAGTTGCTGCGTCTGCCAAAACGCCCTCAAAGAAGATCTAAAATTTAATCAATTCCTTGGTACTGAAGGAACTGATCATCGCTGCCGGATCTGCATCCATTGCGGACTCATCCAACGATCTTTACTGCCAGCTCCAGACGAACCGACAGAAGGCCTTCTTTACGGTGAATACACCGCCGGCGACAACTCTGCTAATCGGCGTTCATTGATGCGCCTTGATCTCATTCGACAACTCCTGCCTGAAAATGGACTAATGCTCGATGTCGGTGCCGGCTCTGGCGCCTTCGTTAAAGAAGCTAGACATCAGGGATTGAGTGCTTACGGCATCGAAATGCTGCCGCAAGATGGTGTTTGTGAGTGGCTTGTTAACCATGACATCAGCAAAGCTCCATTCCTCATCGACGGGAGAACATTCGAAGTTATCAACCTGAATCATGTCCTCGAACATGTGAGTGACCCGATTCCATTCCTCAAGGGGATTTTGGCATCGCTGAGCGATTCAGGCACTCTGATAGTTGAAGTCCCCAATGAAGTCCGAGCTCTCTCCATACGCATCAAGCAAGTCCTCGGCAAAAAAAGCAATTCAAAAACCGCCTTTCTTGATCACCGACTGTTCTTCGAACGCCGATCTCTTATCAACTGCCTTGAGAAGGTGGGTTTTCAAGTCATCAAGGCGAGCACCCCGCGTGTCTGTTACCGCAATGGATTCATCCACGAATCTTTCGATCAATTCCAATCCCTTATCGGCCAAGGTAATGTTTTGGAAATCCTTGCCAGAAAACACAATTTATAATTTCCGGAATCTCTCTCATGTGCGGCATCGCCGGCCTCTCAGGCCAAGATTCACCGGTGCTCGATGCCCTCGAAAAAATGGCGTCGCGGATGCGCCTGCGCGGCCCCGACGGCGATGGCTTCGTCAGCCGCGACGGAGCCGGCCTGGCCCACACCCGGCTCGCCATCATCGACCTCGAGGGCGGTCGCCAGCCGATCTTCAACGAGGATGAAAGCCTCGCCATCGTCTGCAATGGCGAGATCTACGACTTCGCCGGACTTCGCAGCGAGCTCGAAGCCAAGGGGCACTGCTTCCGCACCCACAGCGATTCCGAGGTCGTCCTCCACCTCTACGAAGAAATGGGCGAACGCTGCGTCGAACGCCTCAAGGGCATGTTCGCTTTTGCCATCCTCCACCTCGATTCCGGCAAGATCTTCATCGCCCGCGACCGATACGGCAAGAAGCCGTTGTTTTACACCGTCCGCGATGGACGCTTCGCCTTCGCCTCCGGTCCGCAAGCCCTGCTCAGCCTCGACTGGGTCGATTCCACTCTCGATGAAAGCCACTGGTCGATCTACCTCGATCAGGGCTACCTGCCGACCCCGCACAGCGCCTGGAAAGCGATCCGTAAATTGCCTCCGGGGCACTGTGCCGTCTGGGATCAATCCACGCTCCGCATCGACTCCTGGTGGCAATATCGCGTCCGGGGCGATTTCTCAGGAAGCTTCGACGAAGCGGCGCAGGAGACCCGACGCTTGGTTGAGGCCGCGGTCGAACGCCGCCTCGTCGCCGACGTGCCGCTCGGCTGCTTCCTCTCCGGTGGCGTCGATTCCAGCATCATCGCCAGTGTCGCCGCGAAACGGAAACCCGGACTGAAGACCTTCTCCATCGGCTTCCCCGAGGCCAAGTTCGACGAACGCCATTACGCCGCCGAAGTCGCCCGCCACCTGGGTACCGATCACCAGTTCCTCGAAGTCGACCCCGGCAGCTTCCATGATTTTGCCGCCATCGTTGAGCGCTACGAAGAACCCTTTGCCGACGCCTCGATGATCCCCACTAGTTTGCTCTGCCGCTTCGCCCGTCAACAGGTGACCGTGGCGCTCTCCGGCGACGGCGCCGACGAGCTCTTCGGAGGCTACGAGCGTTACAGCGCGATGAACATCCTCGGGCGTTTCGACGGCCTGCCCCTTTGCCTGCGTCGCGGCGCCCGCAAAAGCGCGGAATTCCTGCTGCCGCCGAAAACCGAAGAACGCACCCGCCTCGGACGACTCCGTCGCGTCGCCGGACTTCTCGATCTCGAGGGAACCGCACGTTGGTGTCGCGTCCTCAACCGGATGGAGCCGACGCTGATTTCTCAAGTCCTCCGCCCCGAGCTTCTCGAGCAGCAGCAATCGCTCGCCGATCACCTGGCGCCGCTGTGCCGTCCCGAGATCGGGCCCGATGCCTGGGGCGAGAACGATGTCCGGGCCTATATGGTCGACGACATCCTGGTCAAAGTCGACCGCGCCAGTATGGGTTTCTCGCTTGAGGCGCGGGCACCCTTCCTCGACGCCGATCTCGCCGACTTCGCCATGTCGATTCCTTTCGCCTTCCGTCAGCGCGGCCGCCGGCGCAAGCTGCTGCTCGAAGCGGCCTTCCGCAGCGATCTGCCGGCGAACGTCTTTGACCGCGCCAAGATGGGCTTCGGCGTTCCCTTGTCGCGCTGGTTCCGGGGTCCCTGGCTCAAGGACTCGAAGCAGCTTCTGCTTGACTCGCCCTTCCTGCGACAACGCTGCCGCGAAGGCGCTCTCGAACAGCTTTTTCAAGGGCATCTGAACTGCCGCACAGATGGCGGCGCCCTGCTCTTTTCCTTGTGCAGCCTGGCGCTGTGGGCCGAGAGCCATCAACGATGAAAGCCCACGCTCAAATTCTCGCCCTCTTCGCCGTCGCCCTGGCCCTGCGCCTAGCGCAGATACCGGGTCCGGTCGAGGCCCTCATGCGCCCCGATTCAAGCGATTATCTGCGACTGGCGCAAAGCCTGGCTGAAGGCCATTACGGCGACAGGGAGATCTTCCGAGCCCCCGGCTATCCGGCCTTTCTCTGGCTCTGCCAATCCTGCTGCATAGGGATGAAAGCCATCGCCTGCATGCAAGCGCTCCTCGACTGCGCCACGATCGCCTTGACGATGCGCATCGCGCGCCGCCATCTCGGCCTCGATGGCCTGCTCAGTGGCTGGCTCGCCGCTATTAACGTCAGCCTGGCAGCCTTCGCCGTCACCTTCTTATCGGAAGGACCATTCACTTTTCTGCTGATCGCCGCGACGACCTTGCTTTTTGAAGCTCTCGAAAGCCCCGACCGTCGCCGCGAAGCGAGCCTGGTGTTCTGCGCCGGACTAGCCTTCGCCGCCGCCCTATACCTGCGGGCCGCTGCGAGCCTGTACCTGATCCTTCCCCTGGGACTGCTACTTGCTCGCCGGCGAGCCCTTTCCGCCGCTCTTTTGGCCTTGGTGCTCGCACTCGCCGCAACCCCCTGGGTGCTGCGCAACCAGCGCGTCGCCGGCTATGGCGGCTTCTCCAGCGTCGGCGATCTCAATTTGTACCGTTACAACGCCGCCGCCCTGCAAGCCCGGCAGGAGGGGCGCCCCTTCGCCGAGGTTCAGGCTGAGATCAGCTCCCGTTATCCCGACGCCAACGATCCGCAGCAACTGCATCAAGGTAAGGCTAAAGCCCTGCAACGGATAAAAACCGCACCCTTGAGTTACGCTGCCATTCATCTCCGATCGTCCCTGCGATGCCTGCCCCCGGCGACCGGCGACTATCTACAGAATTGCGGATTCATGGCCGGGGAACAGGGTACCCTGGCGATCGTCGAGACTCAGGGGTGGATCGCCGGGATCAAGCATTACTGCGGCGGCAAGGCGGGAGTTTTCGCCATACTGGTCTTGACCAGCCTGATGACCATCGGCCTGTATTTTGCCGCCGCTTGGGGGCTTTGCAGCTGTTGGAACTCGGAGAGTCGCTTGGCTGGACTCTTCCTCGCCGCTTCGGCAGGTTATTTCCTCATCATCGCCGGGCCGGCGGCCCATCCCCGCTTCGGCGTCCCGGCGCAGCCTTTCCTCATCCTCTTGGCGGCGCTTGGCTGGCAGCACCGGCCGCGATGGATGTCCGAACTGAAACCACCTTCAGCGATCAGCGCAGAAGGTTGAATTTGACGATGTACCACAGCGCCTTGAAGCCGTCGCGCCAAGTGATCTTCTTGCCGGCGTCGTAGTTGCGCGGCTCGTAGTAGATCGGCACCTCAAAAATGCGCAGCCGCATCTTCGCCAGTTTGGCGGTGATTTCAGGCTCAAAACCAAAGCAATGGCACTCGATGGTCACTTGCTTGAAGATATCAGCGCGAACCATCTTGTAGCAAGTCTCCATGTCGGTGAGATGGAGATTGGTGAGCAGGTTCGAGCACATGGTCAGGAAGCGGTTGCCGTAGTAGTGAATGAAGGTGTCGACCATGACTTCGTTGCCGCTGTAGCGCGAACCGAAGACGGCATCGGCCTGGCGTTCATGGAAGAACTTCCACATCTTGGGATATTCCGCCGGATCGTATTCGAGGTCGGCGTCCTGGATGATGACGACATCGCCGGTGACCGCAGCTTGCCCGGTGCGAATGGCGGCGCCCTTGCCTTGATTGCGTTCGTGATGGAGGATCTTCAGATCCGGAGCTGCCGGAAGCGCCTCAAGGATCTCCCTCGTCCGGTCCCGCGAACAGTCATTGACGATGATGATTTCCTTGTCGATCGGCACGGCGCGAACGCGCTCGAGGATGGTGAGAATCGTTGCTTCTTCATTGTAAGCAGGAATGATGACTGAGAGTTTCATAAGCCAGCTTTTTTTGATTTGGAAGGAATTGAGGCGCATAAATAGACTCCTCTCCCGCCTTCTCGCAACTTGTCGCGGCACCGCTAAGTTCGCGGCAAACCCAGGACCTCACGATGAAGATCACGCTTTTGACACATGGTAAAACCAGCAGTGGCTGGATTCGCGACGGCATCACCGAATACGAGGGACGATTGCAGCACTACCTCAAGTACGAGCATGTGGCCTTGCCCGATCTGAAAGGCCTCGGCACCCTGCCGAAGCCGGAGCAGATGCGCAAGGAAGGGGAATTGCTGCTCAGCCGGATCAAGCCGGGCGATCTCCTGCTGCTTCTTGATGAAAAGGGCAAAGCCCTCGGATCAGAGGATTTCTCACGCGATCTGCAGGGACTGTTCAATCGAGGCCCGCGCCAATTGGTCTTTGCCGTTGGCGGTCCCTACGGCTTTGGCGACGATGTCCGCCGCGCCGCCGCCGGTTCCTTCTCGCTGTCGAAGATGACTTTCACGCACGACATGGTGCGGCTGTTCTTCACCGAGCAACTGTACCGGGCGATGACCATCCTCAAGGGCGAGAAGTACCACCACTCATGAGCTTGGATTTAATCAGAGAAGCCTCGTCAAGCCCCAGTCCCATAGCCTGGAAAAGACCTGTTCAAGCCAGATCCAGAAGATTCCGGGCGTCGCCGTGCAAGGGCTTGGGCTCGCCGGCCCAACTGAGGAAGAGGCTGTGCAAGGAGTTGACCGATTGTCCAGGACGGGAAATGCAGCGGCCGGGCTGGAGGCGTCCACCGGCGCCGCCGGCGAGGATGAGGGGCAGTTCGCCGTGATCGTGTCGATCGCCGTCATTGATGCAGGAAGCGAAGACGATGGCGCAGTGGTCGAGGACCGAGCCGGACCCTTCCGGGGTGGCGGCCAGAAGCTGCAGGAAAAGAGCGAATTCCTCTTGGTGCCAGCGGTCGATCTGAGCTAGCTGGCGGAGCTTGGTGGCATCGCGTTGGTGGTGGGAGATGGTGTGGTGGCCTTCGCTGTGGCCGAGCCAGTGATGAACGCGATCGCTGCCGCCGTTGCCGAGCATCAGGGTGGCGACGCGGGTCCGATCAAGACGGAGAGCTTCGGCGAGGAGGCGGTAGAGCTGGCGCAGGTGTTCGCGCGGATCAACCGGGATGCCTTCGGGGATCGGGACCCGGCTGCTCATCCGGCTTTTTCCGGAGCTGCCGAGCCGTGCTTCGCGGCGGCACTCTTCGAGACTGGCGAGATAGGCGTCGAGGCTGTCGGAACCGGCTTGGCCGCGAGCTTGCTTGGTGACCAGGGGCGCCAATGCTTCAAGGTCAGCCGCTTGGCGGACAAGTTCGGCGTCATTGGCGAGGCGTTTCGGATCGCCGAAAAGACGGGTGAAGACGCTGCGGGGATCGCAATCCTTGCCGGCGGGACGGGTCGGGGCGGACCATGAGAGATTGTTGGAGTAAGCACAGGCGTAGCCGGAGTCGCATTCGCCGGCGGGGCGCCCGGCTTCGAGGCCGAGTTCGAGGCTGGGAATGGAGGCGCGCATCGAGGGTAAGGCGGCGAGGCGCTGGTCGACGCTGATGCCGGCGCGCAGGCCTTTTTTGTCGATGCGGACACCGGTGAGGAAGCAGCCGACTTCACGGGCGTGGTCGCCGGCGCCGTCGGGTCCGCCGAAGGCGGTTTTCTGTTCGAGTCCGCGGATCACGGTGATCTTCGATTTGAGCTGCTGCAGCGGCGCGAGGCTGGGCGGGAGCTGACCGAGGGCGCCGGCGTTCACGGGGTGGTGCCATTGCTCGCCGACGACGCCGTTGGGCTGGTAGATGTAGATGATCCGCAGCGGAGCTTGGGCGGCTGGAGCCGCGTCAGCGAGCCGAGGCAGGGCGGCGAGTGAGGCGAATCCGGCGAGTGTCTGGCGTCGATTGAGCATAAAATTACCTTTGGAGTTTAACGGCTGCCGTGTTTTTGAAAGGCGTCGCTGTTGACCAGTTGCCAAAGCATCTGGCGGAGTCCGGTGGGATTGCGGCTGAGCTGATCGAGAAGGGGTTCGTCGGCATCGGTGGATTCGCGACCGAAGGCGAGAATGAAGAATTTCAGGGCCATGGCGCGGCGGAGCTGGAGCTCGTCGGCGGCGAGGACTTGCTGCAGTTCGCGGAGGCCCTGCACCTTGCGGCCATCGGGGAGTTGGCCGGAGAAGTCTTCGCTGCCGGCAGGGCGGAATCGCCCGAGGGGATCGAGCTCTTCCAAGGCGAAGCCGAGGGGGTCGATGCTGCGGTGGCAGTTGGCGCAGGAGGGCTTGTTGCGGTGGGCGGCGAGGCGTTCGCGGGCGTTGCCGCGCGCTGCCGGACCGGCTTCGGCGAGCGATCCGGCGTCGGGAGGCGCCGGTGCCGGCGGGCGGGCGAGGAATTCGGCGAGGACGGCGCTGCCGCGCAGAACCGGGCTACTGCGCAAGGGGCGGCTGGTGACGGCGGCAAAAGCGGCGGTGCCGAGGAGTCCGCCGCGGCGGAGTTCCCCAGGCGGGAGCTCGATGCGTTGGAAGTCATCGCCGCCAGTCCAAGAGAGACGGTAATGGGAGGCCAGTTCGCGGTTGAGCCAGGTCCAGGAAGAGTCGACCAGTTCTCGGGCGGGGCGATCGCGGCGGATCATGTCGAGGAGGACGAGTTCGGCCTGGCGTCGGGCGGAGTTGCGCAGCGAGGGTTTCCAGGCAGCGGCGAATTCTCCTTGTGGCGCCCAAGCGTCGAGGAGCTTGGTGCCGAAGCCCAGTCCGGCGAGATTGCGGCCGAGGGCTTCGGAGGAATCGAGCAGGCGGTCGAAATGGGTTTTCAGCTCGGCGCGGAGCTTGCCGGACTCGGCGCTTTTAAGCAGTGGCTCATCCGGGGCGGCGCCGCTGAGGAAGAAGCTGAGGCGCGACGCGAGTTCGACTTCTGAGACCAGGCTCAGTACTTCGCTGCGGCTTTCGAGGCGGAAGACGAAGGCGGGCGCGGCGAGGATGGCGAGGGTGGCGCGGCGAAGGGCGGTTTCGCGGCTCTCGCCCGGAGCGCGTTGGGCGAGGACGGCGAAGGCGGGCCATTCCTCGGGCGTTGGATCGCGCCGCCAAGCGAGACGGGCGAAGGCGCGCAGACCATCGGCTTGGCCGAGAAGCTTGGCGGCGAGGCACGGCGCTTGATTGCTTTTGAGCTCGACTCGGCTGAGGATGAAAGTGCGGTCGAGCTTTTTCACCGGATCGTAGAAGTCGTTGAGGAATTCGAGCTCGAGAAGGTTGTCGCCGGGGAGGAGATCGAGGTCGAAGTTTTGCGCCTTGCGCGAAGCGTCGCAGTTGAAGGGCTCGCCGGCTTTGCCGTTGATCCAGAAGCGGAGCCGTCCGGGGCCTTGGCCGATCTCGTTGGAGGAGGCGAAGAGGCTGAGCTTCCAGGTGCCGCCGCGAGGGGCGGTGAAATGGGTGGCGAGGCGGCCGTTGGTCCACAGGCTGGCTTCGCCTTCGATCATGCCCCTCCCTTCGGTGATTTTGAAGGTGGAAGCGGCTAGGCTGATTTTGTCCTTGCCGGCTTCGGGCAGAGTTCGTTCGAGGATCAGGCGGCAGATTTCGAGGTGACGACGAGTCCACAGCGGGTTGACGCTGAGGCTGGAGCCGATGGTGTCGAAGCCGGCCTTTAGGTCGTCGCTAGGTAGTTGTGGTAAGGCTCCGGGCCCGCTGAAAAGTCCGGCGCCGAAGAGCTGTTCGACACAGGCTTCGTATTCGCGTCGGTTGAGGCGCCGGCTGCTGACGTTGGGGGCATAGGGGGCGGCTGCGGCGAGGGCTGTCTGGCGGCTTTGGTGGATCCAATTGAGCAGCTCAGTTCTGGCTGCGGGGCTGAGGGCTGGTTCCGAGGCTGGCGGCATCAACCCGGCTCGCACTTGTTCTTCAGCGCGGCGCCAGAGCGAGTGTTGCGACAGAGCCGCATTTTCGAGGACGACCTGGCCTTTGGCAGATTCGCGGTCATGGCAATCCATGCAGCGTTTCTCGAGCTCTGGCGAGGCTTCGAGGCAGAGCAAGAGAGTGCAGAGTAGATGCATGTGGCCTCCCTGGTTTATCAGAATCTAATCTGGCGGACGATTCTGACGAGTCAGTAATGAGGAGAAATTAACGGAGTAAATCTGAGAGCGGCAATAAGCTTCAGAACATCAATGTCTGTCTAAATCAAGATAGCTATCGAAGGAATGGGCAGACATCGTGGCTAGTAATCAATCCCTGGCTCAGTCCATCACCGGCAAGCAGAGGCTGCGGGCGCTGGTGATCGGCAGTTGATCAATGGCTTTGATCGCGGCGTTGGCGGCGGCTTGGCTGGCAACGTGGGTCATCATCACCAAGGTGACCGGGCCGCCGGGAGAGTCGGCCGGTTCTTTCTGCAGGAAGGAAGCGATCGAGATCAGGTGAGCGCCCAAGATGCCGGTGATCACCGCCAGGACGCCGGGGTTGTCGGCGACGGTGAGGCGGATGTAGAAGCGTGACTTGGTCTGGCTTAAGTCGGCGAGGGGCACGGCGGGGCGATTCTCGGACCACAATTGCAGCAGATTGAAGGTGATCTGGGCGCGTCCGACAACGGTGTCGACGATGTCGGCGACGACGGCGGAGGCGGTGGGTTTTTCACCGGCGCCTTGACCCTGGTAGAAGAGCTGGCCGACGGCATCGCCGTGGAGAGCGACGGCGTTGAAGGCTTGGCGGACTTCGGCGAGGGGCGAGCCGAGGCGGACGAGGGCAGGGGAGACGCCAAGGGCGAGGCTGCCTTGATCGAGGCGGGCCGAAGCGATGAGTTTGATCCGGCAGCCGAGTTCACGGGCGAAGGCGATGTCCAGCGGGCTGAGGCAGTCGATGCCGAGGCGCGGAATGTCTTTCCAATACGCCCGGGCGCCGAAGCCGAGATGGGCGAGGATGGCGAGTTTCTGGGCCGCGTCGGAGCCGTCGACATCCATGGTCGGATCGGCTTCGGCGTAACCGAGATGCTGCGCTTCTTTCAGTGCGACGCCGTAGTCCTGGCCTTTTTCGTCCATGCAGGTGAGGATGAAGTTGGTGGTGCCGTTGAGGATGCCTGAGAGGCCGCTGAGCTGGTTGGCGGAGAGGCATTGGCTCATGTTGGTGATGATCGGGATGCCGCCGGCGACGGAGGCCTCGAAGGCGATCGAGCGTCCGTGCAGGCGCGCGGCTTCGAAGAGTTCGGTGCCGTGTTCGGCGAGGAGGGCCTTGTTGGCGGTGATCAGATCCTTGCCGGCGGTGAGGAGTCGCAGGGCGATGCTGCGGGCCGGTTCGAGACCGCCGACGAGAAGGACGGCGATGCGGCATTCGGTGTCGGCGATCAGCGCTTCGATGTCGCCGCGGATCAGGCCCGGAGCAAGCTCGATCTGGCGGGCTTTGGCAGTGTCGCCGACGACGACATGGCGGAGCTCGAGAGTGTGACCGGTCTGACGCCGCATCAATTCGGCATTTTCAATCAGAATCCGAGCCACGCCTGTACCGACAGTGCCGAGACCGATGAGACCGATGCGAATGCTGGACATGACTGATTTCTCCGATTGATGATGAGGGCTGCAGAAGGAGACGTCGTGGCGCGACAAGTTCAAGACTGATTCACTTTCGCGAGAGTCTTAATGTGTGTCAACACTAACTAACTGGGAAACGACTGGGACACATTTGGGAAACGACTGGGAAACGACTGGGGGAACTCAAACGATGAGCTGCAGCAGCATCCCTTCAACCTTTCAACCTCTTCCTTGAGGCTGTTTGCCCATCCGCGTTTATCTTCGTGCAGTTCACAACCCAAGGATTCCAAGATGAAATCAAGCGAGATTTTTTTTGTCGGTGCCGGACGTATGGCGACAGCTCTGGCGATCGGAGCGGTGAAGGCGGGGATTCATCCTGCTGAGGCGATGATGGCCTCGGCGCTGACTGAAGCAAGTCAAGCCAAATTCACTCAGGCGACGGGCATCCGCTGTGTCGGCGCCAATGATGCTGCGGCCTCCGCAAAAATGCTGCTTCTCTGCGTCAAGCCGCAGAAGGCTCGCGATGTCTGTTTTGAGCTGGCGCCGCGCTTGTCGCCCGAGGTCCATGTGGTCTCGGTCTGCGCCGGCTTGTCGATCGACACCTTGGCTTCCTGGCTGGGCACGCGTCGGATCACCCGGACCATGCCGAACACGCCTTTGTCCGTGGGCATGGGTGCCACTGGTCTGGCGCACAGCGAGCTTCTGACTGCGGTCGAGCGCGCCGCGGCGCAGCGTCTTTTCGAAACCGCCGGTGTGGCGGTGGAAGTCGCCGAGGACAAGCTCGATGCGGTGACCTCTTTGTCGGGTTCGGGGCCGGCCTATGTCTTCGAGCTCTGCGCTGCTTTGGAAGAAGCTGTGGCGGCGCAGGGTTTGCCGCCGGAATTGGCGCATAAGCTAGCTGTTCAGACTCTGGTCGGCGCTTCGGAGATGCTGCGTCGCGGACTGGGCAGTCCCGACGCCTTGCGCGACGCGGTGACTTCGCCCGGTGGCACCACGGCGGCGGCTCTCGGAGTGCTCAAGGAGCATCAGTTCCGCGGCCTCTGGCGCGAGGCTCTTGCGGCGGCAGTGCGGCGGGCGCAAGAACTCGGGAAGAAGTGAAGAACTGCGTCTTTCGAATTAGCGACAGAAACCCAGGGTTGCCGCCCCGGACCCAACTCGGGGACGCCGCCCCGAACCCCATATTGGCGTCGCTCTGCTCCTGCTGGGACAACCCGTAGCGCCGGGTTTTCCCAGACCCTTTCCCAACTTTTTTAACAAGCTCAGCCGCCGGTGTGGCGTTCCGCCGCGACCCAGGCACCGGGGAAGAATTCGTTGAGATCGAGATCGGGCTCGTCTTCTTCCTGGGCTTGCACCAGTTCGTCGTAGGTGATTTTTTCGATGGCGATCTTGCGTTCCGCCTGGCCGCCGCGTCGTGAAAAGAGGTCGAAGGCGAGTTTGTCGGAGCCACTTTCGGTGAAGTCGAAGAGGAGGCGATGGGTGCGCGGATTGAGGCCCGGCTCGCTGCGGAAGAGTTTGATCTTGAGCAGCTCGAGTGCGCGGTCGTCGAGGTCTTCGAGGGCGATGGCGACCTTTTCGACAAAGGCCGGCATGTCGAAGACGAGGCGGAACTCGGGTCGGAGCTCGGGCGGGAGATCCTTGATGCCGGCGGCGATGACTTCGCTCATCTGTTTTTCGGCGACGCGCCAAGGGATCTTGGCGAGGCCGGGATTGAAGAAGATCATCAGGTTGCGTTCGGCGTTGCGGAAAACCACCGGGGTGTCGATCCGGAATTCGACGCCGCAGGCGTTGCAGTGGATCAGGTTGAAGGAGCCGTGGAAGAGCTTGCCGACGGCGGCATCGCCTTCGTGCAGGGCGTCGACGATGTCCGCCTCGAATTCCTCGTGGCAGTTGGGGCAGGTGACGGGGCGGAGGGGGCGGTCTTCTTCAGGGTTTTGCATCTTGATCTCCGAGATATTTCCACAGGCTGGTCGCGGCCTTGACGCGTTGGTGAAGATCGTGCATGGAGATCTTCTTGGAGGGATCGACCATCGGGTAGACCACTGGTCCTGGGCCTTCGCCCCAGACGTCTTCGGAGCTTACTTTCAGGATCACGAGTCGGCGACCTTCTTCGTCCCAGCGCATCAGGTTGTTGCTGGCCACGGTCCAGTCCTTGCCTTTTTCCACGGTTGGAATTTGATCCAGGCAGCAGCGCAGGGAGGATGCGATGTCCTCGAACTGGAAAGCGGAGAGCTGGTTGCCGTGGTACCAGGGTGAGGCGCCCTGCATTCTTTCGGAGACTTCCATCGCGTGGAGAAGGATGCCGGTGGTCACCGCCCAGCGTTCTTCTGCCGACGCAGGAACCTGGATCTCATAGGACGGCGAGAAGGACACCTTGAAGCCGAGAGGGGCCTTCCAGCCTTCGTGCAGAGTGACGCGGGCGACTTTGCCGGAGCCGGCCTTGTCCATCGCGGCGTAGACTTCTTCGAATTGATCCGGGCGGTAATGGGTTTTGTCGACCCAGCCCCAGCCGTCGCGCCAGTAGATGTCGCCGTGAGCGATGTGCATTTTTTTGTAGGCGAAGAGGAAGTCGCGGCGGATGTAACTGTCGGAGGCGAGGCAGGCGGTCATCAATCCGATGATGAGGGCGGCGGCGAGGCCGACGAAGAGCGTACCGTGGACCCAGGGGCGGGCACCTTCGCGATGATGAAGAGTGAGGCTGGCGGCGATGATGCCGGCGAGGATGAGGGCGGCGGGGCCAAGGAGGACAAGAAGCAGGATGGTCCAGACGACGAAGACGATATTGACGCCGTGGCGGGTGGGCAGGAGCCAGCGGCAGAGGGCCCACTCGAGCAGCGGCAGGCTGATGGCGCAGCCGAGTCCGTACATGGCCATGCGGGTCTTGCTAACGCAGCATTCGGCGATGCGAGTGACGAGGAAGCTGGTCCACGGCGAGTCGATACTGAGGAGCACGGCGAAGGCGGCGAGCGGCAACAGACTTTGGACGATAAGGCGGCCGAGTCGCTGGCTTGCGGGAGAGTCGGAAGTGTTCACGGGGATCCTTGGGAATTGGCACCCGGCAATGTCGCGATGGCGGAGGAGAAGTCAACCTAAAAACCTAAGTT
>CAMCSH010000009.1 GCA_945877655.1 Lentisphaera araneosa HTCC2155
GGCATCTTGGCGGCGGCGACGGCCATCCGGAAGGTGTCGTGAACGCCGATGAATTCTTCCAGGGTCGCGGCACGGGCGTTTGCACGAGTGTCGTCAAGGTCCTTCAGGCCGCGGCGGCGAAGGTTCTCATAGTCCGCCTTGGAGCGCAGGAGCTTGTCGCCGAGTTCGGCCAGTTCTTTCTCGTAGTCACGGAATTGGACCGGCGGCGTTTCGATGGTGATGCCCGGCTCGACGGCGGGATTCGCTTCGGGGGTGGTTTTTTCTTCTGACATGGTGCTTTTCTCTTCTGGCATGTGACTATCCTTGCGGTAGGGGGAGTTTGCGCGGCGCAAGTTAATGCCAAACCTTGAGGAATTCCATAGGCAGGCAGCTGAATCCAAAAAGCAATGCCGCGCCGATCACTTCAGGTTCTGGCCGGGAGATTCAGTTCATGACTTGCCCTAAAGGCGAAGCCAAGTAAGTTCCGCCCATCTCAAAAACCAGAACCCTAAAACAGCGTGATTTTCCCCATGAAAACCATCGGCATCATCGGCGGCGGCCAGCTCGGTAAAATGATGGTCCAGGCGGCAAAAACCCTCGGCTTCACCGTCGTTGTCCTCGACCCCTTCCCCAACTCCCCGGCGGGACAAGTCGCCGACCGCGAAATCACCGGCTCTCTGGCCGATCCGGTCAAGCTGCGCGAACTGGTGACCCAATGCGATTTCACCACCTACGACATCGAGCACATCGAAACTTCCGAGCTCATCCGCCTCGCCGACGAAGGCCACATCATCCGCCCCGATCCCCGCGTCCTGGCCATGACCCAGGACAAGCTGACGCAGAAGCAGCGTCTGCAGGATTTCGGCCTCGCCGTACCCGCTTTCGTCAAGCTGGAATCGCGGGAGGCGCAGGAATTCCGCGCTTTCGGTCTTCCTCTGGTGCAGAAAACCCGCAAGGGCGGCTACGATGGCAAAGGGGTTTTGCTGATGCGTTCCGAGGCCGATTTCGCCAAAGCCCTGCCCGGCGACTCGATGCTTGAACGCTGCGTCGACATCGATCTCGAACTGGCGGTGATGACGGTGCGCGGCGCCGACGGCGAAGTCCGTTCCTACCCGACAGTGGAAATGACCTTCGATTCGCGCTGCAACGCGCTCGACACGGTGATCGTCCCGGCCCGCATCAGCCCCGAGCTCGACGCCGCGGCGCAGAAGCTGGCGCGCCAATGCATCGACGCCCTCGGCGGCGTCGGCATCTTCGGGGTCGAGATGTTCCTCGATAAACAAGGCCGCCTGTCGGTCAACGAAGTCGCGCCGCGTCCACACAATTCCGGCCACTACACCATCGAGGCCTGCGTCACCTCGCAGTTCGAGCAACACATCCGCGCCGTCGCTGGCCTGCCGCTCGGCGACTGCTCGCAGATCCGCGCCACGGTGTCGATGAACCTCCTCGGCGAACCGGGTTTTTCCGGTGTCCCCGTGGTCCGCGGCCTGGAAGAATCCCTCGCCTTGCCGGGGGTGCATTTCCATCTCTACGGAAAACCCGAGACCCGGCCGCTGCGCAAGATGGGCCATGTCACCGTCACCGCCGCCAAGCTCGACGATGCTCTGCGCATTGCCGATCAGGTCAAAGCGGTGCTGAAGATCGAGGCCTGAGTCTTTTTCAACCTGAATCCAGACTGAGCCGACGAAAGGCCAGCGAAGAGCTTTTTGAGCCTGCGTCAAACTCAGCTTGGTGCGTTACATTGGCGGCCTATGGAACTCTCAACAAACAGAAAAGCCCACCACGACTTCGCCATTTTGGAGAAGTACGAAACCGGCATTGAACTCCTCGGCACCGAAGTCAAATCCTGCCGCAAGCGCAGCATTTCCCTACAGGAAGGCTGGATCTCGATCGAAAAAGGCCAGGCCTGGCTGATGCAGGTGCACATCTCCACCTACGAACAGGGCAATCTCAACAACCACGACCCGGTGCGCAAACGCCGCCTGCTGATGCACAAACGCGAGATCCTCCGGCTCGCAGCGCAGATGGAGCAGAAGGGCCTCACTTTGGTCCCCCTGTCGTTCTACCTGAAGCATGGTCTGATCAAGGTCTGTATCGGTTTGGCCAAGGGTAAAAACACCGTCGACAAGCGCCAGGATATGCGCAAAAAAGACGCCGACATGGAAATCCGCAAGGCGATGAAACGCTGAGGGCTTTTAATTCAAAGTTGCGTCCTGGTCCGTTTTGTCCGAGGCATTCAACTGCAATAGGTTCTTTGGAATTACGGCTCTCCGGTGTCGTTTAATTCCGGTTTTCTGGCTATTTCTTCGGCGAGACGCAGGCCTAATTTGGCCTTGGCTTCGGCGGAAAGAGACGAGTTGGGCTGACGGCGGAGCTCCTCTTGCAGAAAAGCTTCGACTTTTGTCCATTGGGCTTCGTAGCGACGGCAGGGTGGACAGAGCTGGCGATGGAGACTCATCCGAAGGGATTGCAGCCAGGTGAGAGGGCGTTCGCGGGCTAAAGAGGCCAGTTCATTGAAACGGCGGCAATTGTAGATCGGACCATAGATCCAGGGAGTGGGCTCGCTCATGAGGGGGATCCTGTTAGCGCAGGAGGGTCTTGGAGATGAGTTTCGAGGCATTGACGCAAGGCCAATCGTGCGCGGTGCATCATCACCGCCAAACTGCCGAGACTGAGGCCGGAAAGTTCGGCGAGACTGGGACGATCCATTTCCTCCACCAAGCCGAGCAGATAAAGCTGGCGCAAACGCGGCGGTAATCGCTCACCACAGTCATCAAGTTGCCGACGCAGATCGGCTCGCTCTAGCCCGGAGGAGGGAAGCTCGTCCCAGATGGCGGTCAGCTTGTCGGCGTCGGACCGCCATTGCCCACCTGCGGTGAAGAGACGGGAATTGGCTGGCGGGTCTTGTTCCTCCAAGGAGGACACAGGGCGGCGGCTGTGATAGCGAAAGTGTTCGAGGATTTTATGGCGCAGGATGCCGGTGAGCCAAGTCAAGAGGCTGGAACTGCCGTGAAAGCCATCTCGGCTATTCACGGCAGCGAGGAGGGTTTCCTGGACCAGATCTTCGGCGCTGTGATGATCGCGCAAACGGCTATAGGCGTAGCTGTAGAGTCGATCTGCATGTTCCATCAAGGCGTCTGGACTGATTGGAGTCACGCGGCTTTCCTTCGCTTTAGCTAAAACGCTGAGCCCACGCAGGAGCTCAGCGCCGGTGATGTTACTTGGCGGCTTTTTTCAGGCACTTGCCGGTCTTCGGGCAGTACTCGTTGCCGGCTTCGTCGCTCAAGTGAGCGGTTTTGGCGTCGACGGTGAGCATCTTGCCGTTCTCGACCGGCTTGCCGGTTTTGGCATCCAGCTCAACCCCGGATTTCGGGCAGAAATGGCGTCCGTCATTGTCGATCAGGTGACCACTTTTCGGGCAGACGCCGAGATCGCCTTTGGCTTTGGCGGGCATTTCCGCGGCCGGGACGGCGGGTATTTCGGCGCGGACAGGAGCGGGGCTGAAATGGCAGAAGGCGGCGATCAGGGTGGTAGCGAGGAGTTGCATCTGGGGAGTCCTTGGTTTTTTTGGTTTCAGGAACCATCGCGGTTCCAAGACTGAGTTGCCGGACTTGGACGCAGATTAACATCGTAAAAGAAGAATTCTGAAAGATTTTTCGACGCTCTTGCGGAATCATCAGGATCTCAATCACTCCTTCACAATCGGGCACTTCGGCAGCGAGTCGAGGAAGATCTTGCCAAAGGAAGAGCCGATGAGGCGGGGGTCGAGAACCACCACCATGCCGTGGTCGGTGGCGCTGCGGACGAGGCGGCCGACGCCTTGGCGGAACTTAACTACCGCTTCGGGCAGGGAGAGCTCGCGGAAGGGGTCGCCGCCGCGCGCTTCGCAGGCTTCGTGGCGGGCCTTCGACAAGGGGTGGTCGGGCACTGAGAAGGGCAGGCGGGTGATGATGACGTTGGAGAGCGAAGCGCCGGGGACGTCGACGCCGGTCCAGAAGGAATCGGTGCCGAGGAGGACCGAGTCGATGTCGTCGCGGAAGGCTTCGAGCAGACTGCGGTTGGATAGGCCGTCGCCTTGCACCAACATACGAATGCCTTTGTCGCGCAGGAATGGCCCGAGGTTTTCGGCGGCGGCGCGCAGCATGGTGTAGGAGGTGAAGAGGACGAAGGCCTTGCCGTGGCTGAGGCTGAGGTAATGGCGGATCTTGGGCAGGGCGTGGTCGAGGAAGTCGGGGGCTTTGGGCGAGGGCATGCCGGTGGGCACGTGCAGGGTCATCTGGCGGGCGAAATCGAAGGGCGAATCGAGCAGGAGTTCATCGGCGACGTCGATGCCGCAGCGGAGTCGGAACCAGTCGAGTTTCTGGCGCACGGCGAGGGTGGCGCTGGTCATGACGCAAGGGATGCCGGCGTTGAAGAGGAGGTGGCGCAGGGGCACGGCGGCGTCGATCGGCGAGGCTTGCAGGGTGACGCGTTCCTGCTGGTCTTTTTCGAACCAGTAGACGAAGCCTTCTTCGCCCTGGGTGAGGAAGGTGTGGAAGTTGCCGGAGAGGCGGCGCAGGCGCTTGGCGGCGGAGCTCAGTTCGGAGCGGCGGTCGACGGCGAGATCTTCCTTTTCGAGCTCGCGCTCGAGGGTGGCGGCGAGGGCGTTGAGATCGGGGCTGAGTTGATCCGGGATCGCTTCGGGATTGGTGTGGCGGAGGATGCTGGTGTCGCGTCCGCGCAGCCATTCGGCGAGGTCGTCAAAGAAGCTGCGGCAACGCATCAAGAGATCGGCGCAGCGCTGCTGCTCCTTGGGGTAATCCTGGCCAGCGAGGAGGCCGCGTCCGGTGCGGGGATGGAAGACCCGTTGCACGGCTTGCACCATGCCGCCTGCGCTGAGGCGCAGGCCGAGGTGGTTGGAGGCGACATCTTCGAGGGTGTGAGCTTCGTCGATGATGACGGCGTTGTATTCGGGCAGGATGCCGGATTTGAGGTCGCCGGTTTCCGATTTGATCGCCAGGTCGGCGAGGAAGAGGGCGTGGTTGGCGACGATGACATGGGCGCCCTGGAGGCGGCGCCTGCCGTTCTGGAAGTGGCAGGGTTTGAAGAAGGGGCAGTGTTGGTTGAGGCAGTTGCCTTCTTCGGCGTTGACCGCCATCCAGCTTTCGGGGCGGATGCGGAAATCGAGTTCCTGGCGGTCGCCTTCGCGGGCGCCTTCGGCCCACAGGGCGATGCGGTCGATTTCCGGCATCAGTTCGGCGTCGGGCAGGTAGTCGAGGTTGCGCGAAGCGGCGCCTTTGAGGCGGCGCATACACAGGTAGTTGCTGCGTCCCTTGGCGAGCTCGGCGCGGAAGTTGAGGCCGAGGGCGGCCTTGAGGGCGGGCAGGTCGCGTTCGATCAACTGCTGTTGCAGGGCGATGGTGTGGGTGCTGACCAAAACGGTACCGCCGCTGCGCATGGCGTGCAGGATGGCTGGGACGAGATAGGCGAAGCTCTTGCCGATGCCGGTCGGGGCCTCGGCGACGAGGTGGCGCTGGGTCAGGAAGGCGCGGGTGACGGCGTGCGACAGCTCGAGTTGCTGTGGCCGCAATTCGTAGGTGCGGCCAGCCGCGGCGGCAGCGGCGGAAAGGATGCCGTTGGGGGCGAAGATGCCATCGAGACTGGGCAGGACTGGCGGCTGCAATTCGTTGACGATTTCGGCATCGTCATCGCCGTAAAGGCTGATCATGAGAGAGGTTGAAAGGTTGAAAGGTTCAAAGGTTGAAAGGCAGGGCGAAGTAGCTGCAGGAAGGCGCGGCTGTTTGACTGGCTGCTTAACCTTTCAACCTTTGAACCTTTCAACCTTTCAACCTGTTGTTTCACTTCAGCCTCAGCATGACATGATCGGTCCAGAACTGCACGGAATGGGCGTAGGCGGCGCGGTCGATGGGGGAGCCGGAGCCTCCTTCGGAAACGCCGAGGGCGTTGCGCAGAGCGGTGATCGGGCGCATCGGTTCAGGCTCGGGAAAAAGGCCGGTGGCGATGGAGACGATGAGCGCGTCGGCGTCGTCGGGATCTTCGCCTTCGAGGCGCATTTGTTCGGCGGAATAAGTGATGACGTGGATCCATGGTGCCGAGGGAGCTTCAAGGCCTTCAACCCATTCGACCAGGACCGGCAATTCTTGCGGTGTCCGCGCTTCATAGGCGGTGCGGAGAATTCCGCCGCGGCACAGGGCTTCGTCGCGGCGCAGGGTCAGGCAGCGCAGGGAGGGGAAGAGGAAGCTGCCGTCGGGCAAAAGATTGCGGATGGCGAGGATTTTTGCGAAGGGCGCATAACCCGGGATCACCTGATCCGGCGAAGCGCAGAGAGCGATGAGTCGCGACAGCTCTTCCTGCCCGATGCGTGTACCGGGAAAATCCGGCCGCAGCTGCCGGCTGGCGAAGTGAGAGAGCGCGATGTTCATGAGTCTTCCGGTGGCGTTTAACTGAGGAAAAATCCGCCTCGCGGCAGGAGCTGCGAGGCGGATTCTTAATTCTTAATTCTTAATTCTTAACTCTTAACTCTTAACTCTTAACTCTTAATTCTTAATTCTTAATTCTTAATTCTTAATTCTTAATTGCTCAATAGGTTCTGCCGCTCTTGCCCTCGTGAGCCATGGCGCGGGCGGTTTCGATCAGCTTGCGGCCGTGTTCGGTGGGGTATTTCGAGTCGACGCAGGCCATGCAGAGGTCTTTGGCGGGGAGGCCGATGACTTCCGGAATGTCTTTGGCCGGCAGGTAGCGGAGGGAGTCGGCGCCGAGCGAGTGCGCCATGCGCAAAAGCACTTCTTCGGGCAGATCGGGCTCGAGACGGTCGACATCGATGTAGTGGCGGGCGAAGAGTTCGCCAAGGGTCGACATGTCGATGCCGTAGAAGCAGGGCGAGAGGATCGGCGGGCAGGCGATGCGGAGGTGGATTTCCTTGGCTTCGCCGCGCTGGCGGATGTCGCGGATGATGTGCTTCAGGGTGGTGCCGCGGACGATCGAGTCTTCGACGAGGAGGACTTTTTTGCCTTTCAGGACGAAGGGCAGGGGGGTGAATTTCTGCTGCACGATCTTGCCGCGGCTGTCGCCGGACTTGATGAAGGAGCGGCCGACGTAGCGGTTGCGGAAAAGGCCTTCGACGACGGGGGCCTTGAGGGCGAAGCCCATGGCGTCGCCGCAGGCCTTGGCGGTGTCGGGAACCGAGACGACGATGGTGTCGTCATCGATGGGCAGATCTTCGTAGCGCGCGAGGATCTGGCCGGCGCGGACGCGGGCTTCGTAGACATTTCGGTTGTCGATCTCGGAGGCGACGTTGGAGAAGTAGATCCACTCGAAGAAGCAGTGCGAGATGACGGACGATTCGGCGAAGCGTTCGATCTTGATGCCTTTATCGCCGCAGATGAGGACGGTGCCGGGCTCGAGGGTCTTGATGTTGGAGATGCCGCGGTTCCAGATGGCGACCGATTCGGAGGCGACGTAGAGGAGGTCGTCGGCGATGGCGTAGGCCATCGGCTTGAAGCCCTGGGGATCGCGAGCGATGACGAGGTTGCCGCAGGCGTCGATGAGGGCGAGGCACCAGGCGCCGTCGAGGATCTTGCTGAGGTTGGCGAAGATCTGGCGGTAGTTGGGGGCATCGGGCTCGGACTCGGCGATTTCACCAGCGAGGAAGTGCATGAAGACTTCGGTGTCCGACTCGAGGTTCAGGTGGTAGCCTTTTTCTTCGGTCAGGACGCGGCGCAGTTCCGCCTGGTTGGCGATGTTGCCGTTGAAGCAGAAGGAGAACCACTTTGAGATGCGGCCGTGGATGCGTTCGAAAGGCTGGGCATAGTTGACGTCGTCCTTGCCGCAGGTGGCGTAGCGGACGTGGCCGATGCCGGCGCTGCCGCGGAGGGCGGCGGCGATGTCGTGCGAGTTGTGGTACTCGGGAGTGAAGGCTTTGGTGACCGTGCCGAGCGCCTTGTAGGTGCGCAGGAGCTGCGGACGCGAGCGGTCGTAGGTGGTGATGCCGGCGGAGAGCTCGCCGCGGTTCTGCATGTCTTGCAGCATCAGGGGCAAGAGGTGGCTGATGTCGCGGCTGTTGTCGGGGAGGCCGCGTTTGAGGGAATACACGGCGGCAACGCCGCACTCCTCGCGAGGATGGTCATCTTCCGCCATGAAGATCTCAGTCGAAGTCGTCATTTTGCCTGCCTTGGTTTTTGCGGCCGAAACAATACGCTGCTTCGTCGCTGCGGCAAGCCTTGCGAGGGGATCGAGGGTATAGAATCAAGGGCGTCCAGAGTGAATCCAAGCATCTAACTTGGCGAAGTCGAGAAAACCCATTTGCCCTCGTGGCGACAGACTCGGGGGCCGGCGCATAAATCGTGAAATCGTTCCGCCCGTAATTTCATCGCCCAGTTTCCTCAATTTGTGCCGCAATCTAAGCTCCGGGTGTACTTTGTCTCAGCTGCTCAAGGAGGCTTCCGATGTCCCGCCGCGACATTCTCGACCGCTATGAAGTCCTGCCCGATGGCCGTGCCGTGATTGAAGTCGCAGCCGCTTCGGTCAGCGAGTTGTACAATAACTTCGATCGCAATGCGCCCTTCATCCGCAAGGATCTCGACGAGGAACTGGCGAGCTACCTGAAGGACTGCTGCCGCGAATTGGGCCGGCAGGAATTCGTCGTCCGCTTCGTCTTGCAACAGCTTCCCGATGAGGCCCAGCGGGTCCGGGTCGCCTCCTCGATGTTCACCTACTTCCACTACCTCGCCGAGCTCGAGCGCCGCGATATTCTGAAGGCCTTTCGTCGCGGCGGTGTTCTGCTCCTCGCGGGGATTTTAGCCATCGGCCTGGAATTCTCGGTGGCGGCGACGATCAAGAATCTCGAGCCTTTGGCGGCGAAGATCATTCTTGAGGGTTTGACCATCCTGTCCTGGGTCGCGGTGTGGGAGTGCACCGTCACCCTTGTCGGCGGTGTCCCGGGCGCCTGGCGGCGTTTGCGTCGACTCCGTCGCCTCGCCACCGCCGAAGTGCAGTTCGCCTCGTTAGCTGCCGAAGTGCGGTCTTGAAAAGCCCTTGATTCAGGGCCGCGGCAAGCCCGCGTGCAAGAGGATCGCCCCTGCCGCCGCGACGTTGAGTGAATCGACTCCCGGCGCCATCGGGATGCAGACGCAGCCATCGGCGAAATTCAGCCATTCCAGAGGCAAGCCCGGGCCCTCCTGACCCAAGACCAGGGCGTGATGCGATCCCGGATTCCAGAGGCGGGAATCGACTGCGCCGGGACGCAACGCCGCGGCCCAGATCTTGCCGTCGACGCGTTGCCGCCAGGCTGCGAGTTCCGCCATCAAGTTTTCGGGACGTCTCACCGGGATGCGCCAGCAGGCGCCCATCGAAACCCGGACGACGCGGCGATCGAAGAGCTCGGGTCCGCGGCCGCAATACACTCCGTCGATCCCGAGCCCGGCGGCGCTGCGCAGAAGCAGGGCGAAGTTCTCGAAATCGACCAGTTCCGGCAAAACCAGCAGACGCCTGGCCTCGGCCGGGATCGGCTTGGCTTGCGGGATCCGCACACAGGCGATCTGACCGCGATGAAAAGTGAAGCCGGCGAGCGCCGCAATGAAGTCGGCAGAGGCCGAAAGCAGCTCGATTCCGGTGGAGAGATCGAGGCCAGCAAAGCCTGAGGGACTGGCGAGAATGGATATCACCTCGAGCTCCCCTTTGACGTGGGCTTCGAGCGCCTGTTGTACCAAGATACGCCCCTCGCAAATGAAACCCGGCGAGCCGTCGGGCAGGGTGATCAAGCCGCGTTTGGCGTAGAGATCACGGAAGATCTCGAGCCAAAGCGGGGAGTCTTCGATAGGGGTGGGGATCATCTTGTGTTTCTTTTCATTTTATGCTTCGATATCGCGATATCGATTTATTGGTGCCGTTTTCCATCTCCCTCACCCCTTCAGCTTCTTCAGAATCTTCAGCAGCTCGACCAGCGACTTGTCGGCGTCGCCGGGATTGGCGAGGCTGGGGATGAGACCGCCGAGCTTCAGGAGGCCCTTGGGGGTGTCGATCAGGACGCGGCCTTGGCGGACGGCGAGTTCGTGGGCGCCGAGGGCGGCGGCGTAGAGGCGGCAACGGTGCCGATCGATGAGGCGGCGCACCGGCGGCGGCAAGGAGCCGAAGCGGTCGGCGAGTTCAGCGGCGAGGGCGTCGAGATCCTTCTCCTCTGCCGCCAGGGCGAGGCGCTTGTGGAGCTCAAGCCGAAGGGCGTCGGAAGCGACGTAATCGGGCGGAATCGAGGCGGCGGCTTTGCTGCCGTCGGCGATCGAATGGGTCAAGAAGTCGAGGCGGATCTCGGGGTCAACGCGGCGGGCCAAAGGACGGCCGACGAGACGGGCGGCGGCCTCTTTCAGGAGTTGGCAATAAAGCTCGAAGCCGACCGCGGCGACGTGGCCGGATTGGTCGGCGCCGAGGATGTTGCCGGCACCGCGAAGTTCAAGGTCGCGCAGGGCCAATTTGAAGCCGGAGCCGAGCTCGGTGTAGCGGCGGATCGCCGCCATCCGGGCGCGGGCGTTGTCCATCATCGCGTCGTTTTTCGGCAAAAGCAGGACGCACCAGGCCTGGCGCTCCTGGCGGCCGACGCGTCCACGCAGTTGATACAGCTCGGCGAGGCCAAAGCGGTCGGCGCGTTCGATGATGATGGTGTTGGCATTGGGGATGTCGAGGCCGGATTCGATGATCGAGGTGCAGAGCAGGATGTCGGCGCGTTTTTCCAGGAAGGCGTTCATCGCGTCCTCCAGTTCGTGCTCGTGCATCTGGCCGTGGGCGACCGCGACATTGGCCTCGGGCATGAGCTTGGCCAAGCGTTCGCGCGCCTTCTCGAGGGTCTGCACCCGGTTGTGCACGTAGAAGGCCTGGCCGCCGCGGCCGAGCTCGCGCAGGAGCGCCTCGCGAATGGCGCTGTCTTCGTCGCGGGTGACGATGGTGCGCACCGGCTTGCGGCTGCGGGGAGGGGTGGTGATGCTGGAGAAGCTGCGCAGGCCGGAGAGCGACAGGTAGAGAGTGCGGGGAATCGGCGTGGCGGAAAGAGTGAGAACGTCGACGGTGGCGCGCAGAGTCTTGATCTGTTCCTTCGCCTCGACGCCGAAGCGCTGCTCTTCGTCGATGATCACCAGTCCGATGCGGGCGAAGCTGACGTCCTTCTGCAACAGGCGGTGGGTGCCGATGACGATGTCGGCGCCGCCGGTGGCCATTTCTTCCAAAGCGAGACGCTGCTTCGCCGGGCTGACAAAGCGGCAGAGGAGACGGAGGGCGACGGGATATTCCGCCATCCGGGCCGAGAAGGTTTCGAAGTGCTGGCGGGCGAGGATGGTGGTGGGACAGATGATCGCCACCTGGCGGCCGTCCATCACCGCTTTGAAGGCGGCTCGCACCGCCAATTCGGTCTTGCCGAAGCCAACGTCGCCGCAGAGAAGGCGGTCCATCGGCTTGTGCGATTCCATGTCCAGCTTGATCTCCGCCATGGCGGTCAACTGGTCTGGAGTTTCCTGCCAGGGGAAGGAGTCCTCGAAGCGCTTCTGCCATTCGCCATCGGGAGCGCAGGCGCGTCCGGGAACGGCGGCTCGCACCGCTTGCAGGCGGAGCAGTTCGGCGGCGAAATCCTTGGCCGAATCGGCCGCTTTGTCGCAGGCTTTTTGCCAGCGCACCGAGCCGAGGCTGGCGAGCTTGGGCGAGGCCTTGCCGCCGCCGATGTAGCGGCTCACCAGGTGGGCGGTTTCGAAGGGGACGAAAAGGGTTTGATCGGCGTCGAATTCAAGCTCGAGGCCTTCACTCAGGCCGGCGTCGAGTTTCTGCTGGATGAAGCCGGTGAAGCGGCAGATGCCGTGGACTGCGTGAACCGCATAATCTCCCGGCTGCAGATCGCTGTCGCCTTCGAGCAGTTTGCGCAGGGTTTCGCGGCGTTCATCGGCGGCCTTGGCGCGCGGCGACAAACGGCCGAAGGCTTCGCGTTCGGAGAGGAGGGCGCAGCCGCCGGGGATTTCAAAGCCATGGTGCAGCGGCACCGCCACACCTTCGATCTTCTTGCGGCTGGCCGCGGGAAGCGGCGCGGTGATTTCGTCCAGGCGTTCCGCTCCGGCGGCGCTGCCGCAGGCGACGAAGAGCCGCGTATGGGCCTTGGCAAGCTCGGCCATGGCGGCGTTCAAGCGCTCCTCGCGGAAGCGCCGCAGCGCATCGGCATCGCCGCCGCCACCGGGAATGCGATGGGCGGTGGCGCGGGCGGCGAAGGCGCGGGGGGAGTCTTCGGGGGAGCAGCGGATGAGCAAAGGGAGTGAGGGAGTGAGGGAGTGAGGGAGTGAGGGAGTGAGGGAGTGAGGGAGTGAACAATCTGGGGAGTGAGGGAGTGAGGGAGTGGGGGAGTGGGAGCTCAGGGCAGTTCGTGATCTTCGGGCTCCTCCCGCACTCCTTTGCTCCACAGAGAGCGCTGTTCGAGAGAATGGCGAGCGGAGATCAATAGGCGTGAGATCTGAGACAGGATTTCCATGATCGGAGCTGCATCCTCGCGGGTCATGAGTTTCACTCTCTGAGCCAGTAGGATATGCGTTTCCAATTCCTTCAGGCTGCCCTGAGCGTAGCGGAGGAATTGGATGTATTCCCCTGTCGTCCCCCGCCCCCACCCCTCGGCGATGTTGGCTGGAATCGAAACTGCTGCTCGCCGAATCTGCGAGGTCATCCCGAAGAGTTCTTCCTTGGGAAAGGATTTGGTTTTCAGGTAGCAGAGTTCCGCGACATCCATCCCCTTCTGCCAGAAGAGAAGATCTTGGTAAGACTCCTGACTCATTAGATATTTCCTTCTTGGATTTGTGGGTTACTCCCTCACTCCCTCGTTTCGCTAC
Organism: Lentisphaera araneosa HTCC2155; assembly: GCA_945877655.1. Lineage (GTDB taxonomy): Bacteria > Verrucomicrobiota > Lentisphaeria > Lentisphaerales > Lentisphaeraceae > CAMCSH01. The sequence continues at coordinate 12,822 of CAMCSH010000009.1, forward strand.
TCCCTCACTCCCTACTCCCTCACTCCCTATGTCCAGGAGGATCAATCGTCCCCCGCCAAGATAATCCCTCAGGCTCCCGGAGCTTCCCGCCGGGATCGCCCGCGGGCTGATGCGGATTTCCGTCATCTGGCCGTCGGAGCGTTGGCTGCGGGGATCAAAGCAACGGATCTCTTCGATTTCGTCGCCGAAAAATTCCAGGCGCAGGGGCTGGCTCAGGGCCGGGGGAAAGATGTCGAGAATGCCGCCGCGACGGGCGAATTCGCCGGGCAGGTTGACTTGAAATTCGTCGTCGTAGCCGAGATCGACGAGGCGGCGGCAGAGCTCTTCCTGGGAGATTTTGTCGCCGACCTTGAGCTCAAAAGCGAGGGCGAGTAATTGCGCCGGTGCCGGCACTGGCTGGGACGCCGCGGCGGCGCTGGTCAGGATCAGCGCCGGGCCTTGACCCAGTTGCGAAAGCACCAGGGCGCGTTCTTCTTCGGCCTCGGGAAGGAAGGCGCCGCCGCTGCTGGGCGTGCCTTCGGGGAAGATGAAGAAAGGCCGGGTTTCATCGGCCAAACTGAGCAGGCTAGTGATGTCCTGGCGCAGATCCTCGACCAGTGCGGCATCCGCAACAATGGCCACTTGTGAACCCGTCGCGCTGAGGAAAGCGGCGGCGATCACTGCGGCGCGCAACTCCGGCTCGTGCACGACGATCTCTCCCGTTCCACTGGGCAGGGCCTTGAGCAGATCGGTGGCGATGGTGTTTTTCATGGCGCATGGCCTTGGGCGCCACGCTTGGAGACTTGTTGCCACTTTTTCATGCGGTTACCTGTAGGCGGAAGACTTGTGCTTGGCTCATCTATCCGCCGTGATCTTCAAATGCTGGCGACGCTGAAGGAGAAGCTTGAGCCAATGCCGGGGCGGGAGCTGATGTCGAGCAGGCTGCCGTGGGCGGCGGCGAAGCGTTGGCAGAGGGAGATGCCTAGGCCGCTGCCGGTTTCGCCGGCGGTGCCGCGGCTGCTGCGGTGCTGGCCGGGTTGCAGCAGCTCGGCGATCTTAGCTTCGCTCAGTCCGCAGCCTTGATCGCGAACCGAGATGTTGATTCGGCCGTTGTTGAGACGCTCGGCACTGAGGGTGACCTGGCTGCCTTCGGGGCTGAATTTGATCGCGTTGACGACGAGGTTGTGAATGAGGGAACGGAGCATGGCGGGATCGGCGAAGACCGGGCAGGGGGAGGGGATGTCGCTGCGCAGGGAGAGCTTCTTGGCTTTGGCGGTGAGATCGAGCAGGCTGAGAACCGGTTCGCTCAGCGAGCTGAGCTGGAAGCTAGAAGGCGTGAAGGCGATGCGATCGGTGTCGAAACGGGCCCAGTCGAGGAGGTTGTCGACCAGTTCGCGTGTCTGGCTGGCGGCTTGGCAGAGATCGCGGGCGTATTCGGCGACGCCTGCGGCATCGAGCTCGGCGGCTTCGCTCTGGAGCAGTTCGGCGAGACTCTCGAGGGCGGCGATGGGGCTGCGCAGGTCGTGGGAGACATGGGCGAAGAACTCGTTCTTCTGGGTGTTCATCTGCTCCAGTCGGCTCTGCTTGAGGCGGAGCTCAAGAAGATTGACGACCTGGCGCGACAGGGCTTCGAGAGCGGCATTCTGAGAGGCGCTGAGCTGTCGAGGGATGCGGTCGATGACGCAGAGCGTGCCCAGATGCAGGCCGTCCGGGGTGATCAAGGGCGAGCCGGCGTAGAATCGGATCGAGGGGTCGCCGGTGACCAGCGGGTTGTCGCAGAAACGGATGTCGCTGGTGGCGTCGGGCACGGTCATCAGATCGGTCTGGTGGATGGCGTGGCCGCAGAAGGAGATGTCGCGGGAAGTCTGAGTGGCGCCGAGGCCGACCTTGGCCTTGAACCACTGGCGATCCTTGTCGATCAGGCTGATCGCGGAGATCGGCACTTCACAGATCATCGAGGCGAGCAGGACGATGTCGTCGAAGGCTAGTTCACAGGCGGTGTCGAGGACGGCATAGGAGAAAAGCTTTTCCAAACGCTGTTGTTCGTTGGCGGGCATACTCGGCTTGATCATCAAAAACCTCCCAGGGTCTGCTTTCAAGCTAGTCGAAATCGATGGACAAGCAAGGAGCCGGCAATCAAGAATCGTCTTGCCTTCCGCTGCCACTTGGTTAACTTGCAGGTGTTCAACCCAAGAAAACTCATGCTGAAAGTCTGCCTCGACACCTCCGCCTTCACCGTCAACGCGGCGCTCTACCGCGACGGCCAGCTTTTGGCTCAGGAGCAGGCGGATGCATCGAGCTCGGTCTCCCTGGCGGTCCCGCGGGTGATCGAAGCTCTGCTGACGCCGCTGGGATCCTCGGTCCGCGACATCGCTCAATGGGATCTCGGCATCGGCCCGGGCAGCTTCACCGGCACCCGTGTCGGCATCGCCTTCGCCAAAGGCGTCGCCCTGATCAGCGGCGCCCGTCTGCGCGGCGTCAACAGCGGCTTCGGCTTCCTGCCCGCGGCTTTGCGTGCCGCTCCCGATTTGAACCGCTTGGCGGTGATCCACGACGGTCGCCGCGACGAGGTGATTCTCAATGTCCTGGAACTGCAAGAAGGAAGCTGGCGGGTCGCCGCTCCGGCCGAGGTGATCAAAACCTTGGATCTGCCCAAGTTCGCCTCGGACGAAAACGGCTTCCGCTTCATCAGCACCATGCCGGCCGCGAGCTTCGCCGCTCTGCCTCCGGAGCTGCTTTCACGCATCCTGTTTGTCGCCGGACCCGAAGCCGCTGGGTTGGATCTCGATCCGCAGCCCGCACTAGAAGCGGACGCCCTTGGACTCGAAGCGGCCCTGGAGCCGATCTACGTCCGCCCGGCGGTGTTTGTCGCTCCGATCGTCAGCCGTGACATCTGAAAATACCAAAGCCGGGGAGGACGAGATCATGAAAATCCGCTGTCCCGGCTGTGGCCGCAATGTCAAGATCAAACCCGGTGCCAGCTCGGCGTCGTGCCGGCATTGCGGCGCGAGCATGCCGCTAGCCGGGATGAGCGGGCCGCAAGGCCAGGGCAAGCCTTGCCCAGTCTGTGATGCCGCTCTCGACCGTTCGGCCCAGAACTGTCCCCGTTGCGGCTGGTGCCGAGTGGGCGAATCGCCTGAAGTGCTGCGGCGCCGCTTGCAGTTGCGCCAGCTCGCCTGGACTGCCCCTCTGGCGGTGTTGGCGGCGGCATTCCTAGGCGCCATCGAAGCCTGGCGAGTGAAGGTCTGGATCCTGACGGACGCCTTCCATCACGCTTCGCATTGTGCCGGCATGCTGGCGGCGGGACGGGCGGACGCGGTGCAGCCGGGCGTGGTGCCGGCGGGAGGAGCGATTGAAATCGGCTTGCTGCTGCTGCATCTTCTGCTGATCATCTGCGTTCTCGTCCGCTGGCACGAGATTCCCAGCGTGCGTTGGATTGGCTTGATCTGGCTGACGATTGGCGCCATGCTTCTTCATAACAATCTCGAGATCGACCTCGGGCTTGCGGCTCCCGCAATTTTCGGTCTTGCCTGTGCTGCCGCGGCTCTGCACACCGGCTTGCGCGTCGGCGGCGCCTTGCTGCCCTTCCCCGCCCGCTTCTTCTGGCTCAGCCTCGGCCTGTTGCTGCCGCTGCTGCAGATTTTCGAGCTTATCGGCCTCAGCCCCGCCGGCGCCTTGAGCCAGGACCTGCAACTGCTCGGCGCCCGCCGCCAATTCCAGCCGCATGTCCTCGAAAAAATTCAGATCTTCTTCGCCGCTTTGCTGCCCTTCGCCGTCATGGCCCTGACCTGGATGCGGGAACGGCCGAGGAAGAGATAGACGACGGCCCGACCCCCCCTGCAACCCGCCCGAAGCCGGGCGTGAGCTAACGCGAATCTCGCCTCATTTTTCATGCAAAAAGCCGCCCCGGATACTTCGGGGCGGCTTTGATTGCGTTGATCGCGAGGCTCAGAACTTGAGCATCTCGGCGATCTGGACGGCGTTGAGGGCGGCGCCTTTGCGAATCTGGTCGCCGACGACCCAGAGCTCGAGGCCGTTGGCGATAGTTTCATCGCGGCGGAGACGGCCGACGAAGACGTTGTCTTGACCTGCGACCATCAGGGGGGTGGGCCAGCGGTTGTTGGCGCGGTCTTCCCAGACGGTGACGCCGGGGGCTTTGCGGAGGATGGCGTAGGCCTCTTCCAGGGTGAAGGGCTTTTCGAACTCGAGGTTGATCGATTCCGAGTGGGCGCGCATGACCGGGACGCGAACGCAGGTGGCGGTGCACTTGAAGGACTCATCGTGGAAGATCTTCTTGGTCTCTTTGACCATTTTGACTTCTTCCTCGTTGTAGCCGTTGTCGAGCATCTTGGCGTTGTGCGGGAAGATGTTGAAGGCGTAAGGCTGGGTGATGACGGTGGGAGTGAAGCTCTTGCCTTCGAGGATGGCGGCGGTTTCCTGCTTCAGTTCTTCCATCGCGGTGGCACCGGCGCCGGAGGCAGCCTGGTAGGTGCTGACGACAGCGCGCTTGACCTTGAAGGCCTGGTGCAGGGGGTACACCGGCAGGTTCATGATGATGGTCGAGCAGTTGGGGTTGGCGATGATGCCTTTGTGCTTGGCGATGTCACCGGGGTTGACCTCGGGGACAACCAGGGGCACTTCGTCGTGCATGCGGAAATAGGAAGTGTTGTCGACGACAACGGCACCGGCTTTGACGGCGGAGGGGGCGAACTCTTTCGAGATTGAGCCGCCGGCGGAGGCGAGGACGAGATCGACTCCGGCGAAGCAGTCGTGGGTGAGCAGTTCGACGGTGATCTCTTCGCCACGGAACTTCATTTTCTTGCCGACAGAGCGGGCGGAGGCGAGCAGGCGCAGTTTGGCGACGGGGAAATTACGCTCTTCGAGGATGGAGATGAGCTCGACACCGACGGCGCCGGTGGCGCCCATGATGGCAACGACGGGGGCTTTAGACATGCTGGGTTTCCTTGTTTTCTGAACTGAGATTTTTGGCCGTACAAGTTAAGCCCTCCGGTGCTGGAGGGCTTGCTCATCAAGAAGCTATGACGCAGGTGATGACGCGGAAGTGAGGAGGTTGAAAGGTTGAAAGGCAATAAGCTCAGCTCAACTTTAAACTTTAAACTCCCTTATGTTCAGTCGAGCTTGTAGGCTTCCATCGGGCCGACGCCGACCTGGGCGAAGCCGCAGTCGACATAGAGGGTTTGAGCGGTGATGCCACGGGCCAGATTCGAGCACAGGAACATGACGGCGTCGCCGATCTCTTCCTGGGTGTTGATGCGGCGCAGGGGCGAGACTTTTTCCTGGATGGTGAGCATCTTGGTGAAGCCGGCGATGCCGCGGGCGGCGAGGGTGTTGACCGGGCCGGCGGAGACGGCGTTGACGCGGATGCCTTTCGGACCGAGGTCGACGGCGAGGTAGCGCACCGATGCTTCGAGGGCCGCTTTGGCGACGCCCATCATGTTGTAGTTATTGCAGATGCGCTCGGCGCCGAGGTAGGTCAGGCAGACTATGCCGGCATCGGGAGCGAGGTAGGGTTCGGCGGCCTTGGAGATGGCGACGAGGGAGTAGGCGGAGATGTCGTTGGCCATGCCGAAGCCATCGCGCGAGGTGTCGATGAAGCGGCCTTCGAGGTCGGCCTTGTTGGCGAAGGCGAGGCAGTGGACGACGAAGTCGATCTTGCCGAATTTTTCGCCGATGGTCTTGAAGGTGGCGTCGATGGTTTCCTGACGCGAGACATCGCACTCGAGCAGTTCGACGCCGGTGATATTCTGTTCGGCGAGGAGCTTGTCGACGGAGCCTTTCATGCGCTCGTTCATGTAGGTGAGGGCGACTTCAGCGCCTTGTTCCTGCAGCGACTTGAAGATGCCCCAGGCGATGGAGCGGTGGTTGGCGACGCCGAGAAGAATGCCTTTTTTACCTTTCAGGATCATGGTCTGAGACTCCGTTATTTGTGTGAAAGCGAGTGAACGGCGCGGAACTTAGCATGCTTGGCGAGGAATGAAAATCCGGCGGCGGATTCTTTGGATCACCAGATGCCCGGCCAGACGAAGAGGGCGACGCTGATGAAGCCGAGGAGCGCGCCGACGAGCTCCCAGCGCACTTTGTTGCGGCGGAGGCCGTCGAAGCCGGGGGCGATGAGACAGAAGAGACTGAGGAGAAGGGGCAAGCTGCTGCAGGAGGCGAGGACGAGCAAGGCGAGGCGCCGCATTCCGGGAAGGACCTGCCAATCGGCCTGACTCAGCCAGGAGGTCGGAATGGCAAACAGGATCACCATGCAGGAAAGCAGTTGGGTCATCACCAAGGTGCCGGCAAAGTAGCTGGAGTTCTTGATCGCCGCTTCCAGCGTGTGAGACAGAGTGCGATGGGACTGGGGTTCACTCATAGGTCTTCTCCGGGGCATGCTGCTTCAACCGAACCGCCTTGAGTCCGTGTTTGAGCACGTCGACAGCCAGTGACATCGCCCTCTCGAGCACCGGGTCATGCAGGGCCGGGTCGCCGAAATAGCGCAAGCTGGCGAGGACGTCCTTCGCTGCGCTCGGAGGTGTCTCCACCGCCACATCGGGAAGCAGGCCTTTGCCATGGATGTCGGAGCCTGAAGGTGTGCGGTACTTGGCGATGGTGAAGCGAAGGGCCGAGCCGTCGCTCAGGGTGTTCACCGTCTGCACCGAGGCTTTGCCATAGGTCTTGGCGCCGATCAGCAGGGCGCAGTGATTGTCGCGCATGGCGCCGGAGAAGATTTCCGAGGCTGATGCGGTGTTGGCGTCGACGAGGATGATCAAGGGCAGGCCGACGAAGCTGCCGTCGCTGGGGTTGAGGATCTTTTCGGGTGGGACGCCGCGACGGGCGATGCTGACCACGGTGGATCCGGAGGGAAGGAAAAGATTCGCGGCTCGTTCAGCTGATTCCAAGATGCCGCCGCCGTTGTCACGCAGGTCGACGATCAGGAGTTTTGCGCCCCGGTCGACGAGGAGGGAGGCTTCATGGCTCAATTCTTCGGCGCTGTGCTGATTGAAGATGGCGAAGCGGAGGTAGCCGATGCCCGATTCAAGTCTGGAGGCATAGACGCTCGGGACGTTGTAGGCGTTGCGTTTGACTTGGAGCCGGATCGATCTTTCGCCGCGCAGCAAGGTGAGCTCGATCTGGCTGCCGCGAGGGCCTTTCAAGGCGTCGACCGCCGCAGTGAAATCGAGAGCGGCGAGTTCCTTGCCGTCCTGGAAAGTGATGATGTCATCGATCTGCAGTCCGCCCCGGGAAGCAGGGGAATCGGGGAAGATGCCGCGCAGGCGGATGCCGTTGGGATCGGGGACGCAGAGGACGCCGATGCCGACGTGTTCGCCGCGCAGCTCTTCGTGGAGTGCCTCGTTTTCGAGAGGGGGATGCCAGCCGCAATGGTTGTCGAGGACGTTTTCCTGGGTCAGGCCGGTCATCGCTCCGGCGATCAAGCGGCGAGGCTGTACCCGTTGCGGGTCGACATAGTTGTCGGCCAGCACCGCCATGCCTTCGGCGACGAGGCGGCTAGCTTCGTCCAGCTGGGCCCGTTTTCCCGCACCTTCCGCGTGACGGTAGGCACCCCAGCCGAGATGAGCGGCGAGGGCGAGCAGGACGATGCGGTGGAACCAGGTAAGCATGGGCCAGACTGTAATCCCGCTTTGCCTCCTTGCCGTGGCGATTGACGATCAATTCAGCGGCTCTTGACGGACCCGCCCGCTGGATGCGGCGTATATATTTGTGTTGGTTTGACACGCTAAGGGCCGGGTCTATCTTGGCGGCAAGTTTCAACAGGCGGGAGATATGGTTTATGGCGACCTACGAATACCCACGTCCGGCGCTCACCGTCGACTGCGTGGTTTTCGGTCTTGACGACGAAGGCTTGAAAGTCTTGTTGATCCGGCGTGGACTGGCGCCTTTCAAAGGCCGTTGGGCCTTGCCGGGAGGATTCGTCCGGGTCGAGGAGACCTTGGATGAGGCGGCCTTGCGGGAGCTCCGCGAAGAGACCGGTTTGAAGAAGATCTTCCTGGAGCAGCTTTACACCTTCAGCGCGGTCAAGCGCGATCCTCGCGAGCGGGTGATTTCGGTGGCTTATTACGCCTTGATCAAGCTCAGTGACCACCGGGTGCAGGCGGCGACGGATGCCGACGATGCCGCCTGGTTCCGGCTCGACGCCGTGCCTGAGCTGGCTTTCGACCACGCCGAGATTCTGGAGGTCGCCCGCGACCGCTTGAAAGGGAAGGTGCGGTATCAGCCGATCGGCTTCGAGCTTTTGCCGGAGAAGTTCAAATTGTCGCAGTTGCAGGAGCTGTATGAGCAGATCCTCGGACGCGAGCTCGACAAGCGCAACTTCCGCAAGAAGTTCTTGAGTTTCGGCATCATCCAGGAGCTGGAGGAGCGTGAGCAGGGGCTGCCCGGCCGCCCGGCCCGCCTGCATCGTTTCGATGCCAAGGCCTACCGGAAACTGCTCGAGCAGGGCTTCCATTTCGAGCTTTGAACGAGTTCGACCTGTGCAAGTCGACATCACGATCAACAAGCTTGGGAGTAAGGGAACATGGGAGTAAGGGAGTGAGCTGCAGAGAGCTACTCCCTGACTCCCTCCTCCCTCACTCCCCGGTTATGCGGTGGGCATCCAAGATCAAACCCGAGTTGTACAGGTCGAACGAGTTCTCCGGGATCACGGCTTCTTCAGGGTGAACCAGTCTTGCGTCGCGCTTTTATCGTCGATGAAACGGAGCTTCATTTCGGCGCCGTCGATGTCGATCACCACGGAGCCGAGTTTGTTCTGCGAGGTGAACATGGCGGGGTGGTTGAGGGGACCGCCGCTGATCTTGCCGGAGGAGCCGTCGACAATGTAGATTGTCCCCTGATGGCCGCCGGCTTTTTTCTGGTAGGGCCCTTTGCCGTCGGGGCGGCCGTCGCCGCCATCCTTGGCATGGGTTTTCGGGTCGAAGCTGGTTGACAGGCCGTAATGGCCGTCGAGGAGGAAGCTGCGCTCATAGGCGTGCGAGTGGCCACTGAGGACCAGGTCGACGCCGTATTCCTCGATGATCGGCAGGAAGATTTCGCGGGCGTTGAAATGACGGCGGTCGGAGTCGAGCGGGTTGTCGGAATTGTGCGAGCCCTTGGTGTAGGGCGGGTGGTGGAAGAAGACGATCAGCCATTTGCGGCGGTTGGCGCCGAGGTCCTGCTTCAGCCAGGCGACTTGCGGCGACTCGGCGGTGATTTTGAGGCCGGCGCTGTCGAGGCAGACGAAGTGGATGTCGCCGTGGTCGAAGGAATAATAGGACTCGGTGCCGCTGGGGACGCCACCGGCCTCGCCTTGTTTGGGCAGCTCGAAGGCGCGGAAATGGGGGCCGGTCTGACGCAGCGCATCAAAGCCTCCGGCATAGGTTTCGTGGTTGCCGATGCACGACCAAGGGCTGACCTGGCGTAGCAGTTCGGGATACATATGGAAAATGCTGCGGGAGTGTTCGGGGTCGGTGCCGGTCTGGTAAGCGTTGTCGCCGAGCATCAGCCAGACGTCGGTTTTGTCGGCGCCGGGGCTTTTGCGGTAGGCCTGATACACCGCCTCGGCGTGGTGGTTGCTGGTGCCGGAGTCGCCGATCGCCCAGATCCGGGTCGGGCGTGCCTTGCCGGGAGTGGGCGCGGTGCGGAATCGGTACTCGGCGCCGCCTTCAACGAGCTTGCCTGAATCGTCCAGGGTGCGGTAGGCATATTCCGTCTCAGGCTTCAGGCCGTTGACTTTGATGAAGTGGTCGCGCTGCGGCGCGGCGTCCTTGAAGAGGCGTCCTTCGATCTCGACCGCGCCGGTATAGCTGCGGTCGGAGCGCCAGCAGACAATGGCGGACTCGTGCGTGACCTGCTGCAGATAGGCGTCGCGGATATTCTGCGCCGAGCCCGGAGCTAGTACCTCGGCACCGAATTCGAGATCGAATTCCGCTTTCGCGCGGTCAGGATCGAGATGAATTTCGACCGCGAGGACATTTTCGCCTTCCTTCAGGGCACTGGCGGCAAAGCGGTAGAGCTTGTCTTTGCCGTTCTGGCCTTTGGCGGCGAGGAGCTTGCCATTGGGGGCGATGCGGTGGCGGAGGAGTTCCTTGCCGTTGAGCCAGAGGATGCAGCCTTGGTCGCAGTTGATCTTGAGATCGAAGCTGTGGAAATCGGTGACAGCCCGGGTCAAGGTGAAGGTCTTGAGCAGGGGCAGTTTTCTGTCCTGGCCGGCGGCCGGGGTCAAGCTCAGGGGCGCCTTGCCGGTCTTCCATTTCGCCGCGGCCGCCGCGTCTTTCTGCCACTTCTGGGGGAGCTCGGTCTGGGTGTCGAGATAGAACCAGGTCGAGGCGGCCGGGATCAAGGATTCAGGGCTGATTGGCCGGTTTCCCGGAATGAAGGATTCGGACTCAATCACTTCCGGCTTCGACTTATCGAGTGGCTTGGCCGGTTCAGCGGCGAAGAGAGTGGCGGCGAGGCAGCAGGCGAAGGCGAGATGCATGAAAAACTCCAGAGCTTTAGGATGTTGACCTGTAGAGAGACAGATTGGGAGCGGCGGAGGTTCCGGGACTCTAGGATTTCGTCCGCATCTTGCCGATGAAATCAAGGATGCCGTCCTCGACTTCGCGGAGGGTGGCTTTCATCGGGTCGGTGACCTTCGGGTAGGTCGGCCGTTGCGTGCTCAACTGATCGATCAGGCCGAGGGCGGAGTTGACCTGGTCGAGGGCACGTTTCGCCGAGGCGATGTGCCAGGAGGGCTGGTCGTAATTGCCGTCGCCGAGGGCGCCGCTGAAATAGCCGCAGGCGCGGCCGAGATGGAGCAGGATGGCGGTGCCGATGTGGCGGTGCTCGGAGGACAGGAAAGAGGCGAAGATGTTGCACCAGCCGAGAGCGCATTGGCGCAGGCTGAGGTAGGCTTGATGGCGCTCGCAGACCGAGGGGTCGTTGGCGCTGAAATCATCGCCTTCCTCGTCGCTTTCCGGCGCCTCGTCGCGGTCTTCGAAGTCGCCGCCATCAACAAAGAATTCGGATGATTCGGGCGGCGTCGGCAGCTTCAGTCCGGCGAGATGCTGGTCGATCAGGGTGTCGCCTTCAGGCAGGGTGCCGAAGCGCTTCATCAGGCGAAAATACTGCTTGGCAAAATGATCGGATTCGCGCAGCAGCTTCTCCCAGCGGAATTCATCCCAGGATTCGGCGTCTTCAGGCAGGTCCTGGTAGTGCTTGTTGCTCACGGTGCGGCTTCCCAGAAAGTGAAACAGGTGGGGCGGAAATCCTTGCGTCGGAGCAGTCGCCACGGCCCGTTTTCAGGCAGGGGGAGGTCGCCGAGGTGTTCGAGGACGAGGCGGCAGCCGGTGCCGGCCCAGGCGGCGAGTTCGCGTGACTTGAGCAGTTTCGCCGCTGCGTCGCAGCCATCGGCGTAGGGCGGGTCGGCGAGAATCAGATCGAGCCGTTTTTGCGGCAGGGAAATGCGTCGCCAGGGCTCAAGGGCGTCGCCTTGCACGATCTCGGCGCGACAGGCGGACGAGCCCATCGATTTCTGGACCTTGGCGAGGTTCTTCTGGATGACGGCGCAGGTGGCGCGGTCGTTCTCGATGCTGACCAAGCTGGCGGCGCCGCGCGACAGGCATTCCAGGCCGAGGGCGCCGGATCCGGCAAAGAGGTCGGCGACATGCAGGCCGTCGAGCGGACCGATCATGTTGAAGACGGTCTCCTTGATCCGGTCGGTGGTCGGGCGCACCAATGGGTTTGGGCCGAGATCCAGGGGGATGCCCCGGGCGGTTCCAGCGATGATTCTCATGGTGTTTCTGAAGTTGTGAGGTTGCGGGAAAGGCTCAGACTCGGCCTTTGCCGACGCTCTGGTCCGGGCTGTGGCAGCGGGGGCAGGGCACCTTGTCTTCGCTGCGCCGGGGGACGACAAAAATCAAGGTGCAGTTGCGGCATCGGCACAGCCGCTCGGTGGAGAAGGGCTGATGCAGCTTTCCGGTGCGCAGGGACAAGAGGACCCACAGCATCCCGCCAGCCAGGCTGGCGAGGCTGGCGAAGATGATGAAAAAGCTTTCTGCGGCGATCGGAATCATTGTCGGCGGGGAGCCTTAAAACTTGGGCTTGGATTCGTCGGAGAGATGGAAGTACTCGGTGAAGACGCCGTGCGGTTCGCAGCGGGCCCGGATGCGGACCCAGTCGGTGGCGGCTGTGGGCAGCTGGAAGTAGGCGGTGAAATCCACACCTTTGCTGCCATAGAAGACTTCGTCCTCGACCGGATCGGGGAAGTGCGTCACCAGCAGTTGGCCTTCGCCATCCATGAGTTCGATCCAGGCCCAGTGGTGGCCGTGTTCGTGGGGGTGAGGCGGCTCATTGTGGAAGTTGATCCGGAATTCGCGGCGGTCACCCGAAGCGGCGAGGGAGGGGCGGTGCTTGTACAGCGAGGCCTGGGTGCGCGGGCGGCCTTCATTGTCGAGGCCGTTGTCGCGGAAATAGTCGAAATCCTTGTCGGGGCGGTTGAGCCAGGCGGGATTTTTGTAATAGCCGTCCGGGCTGTTTTCCGGATCGAGCTCTTTGAGCTTGTCGGCTTTGTCGCTGCTGCAGGCGGCGAGCGCGCCTAGAGCGGCGGCTCCGAGGAAGTGGCGGCGGTCGATCATGATGATGGCCTCTTGTAGTTTGGTGATTGGGAAGAACGGCGGAATCTACAGCTTCGGACTGTCGGCGCAAAGCGGATTCCCGGGGCGGGAGATCACTCGTCGAAGCCGTCGCCGCCGTCGCAGGAGGAGATCTCGGCAAGGTGGTCGAAAAGGTGTTTTTTCGCCGCTTCGGCGCTCAGTCCGGGCTGGGCCAAGATGATCAGGCCGCAGTCGCGGGTTTCCTCTTCTTCGTCTTCGCGGTAGAAGCCCGTTTGGGTGAAGGCGAGGGCGTAAAAGCCTTCGGGCGAGGTGAAGATCAGCGGCGCGGGGTTCGCACCCGGGGTCTCCGGCCACTCAGCTCCGGCGCGGCGCAGCGCCGCGACTGCCTGGTCATGCTCGGTGACATAAAGGAAATTCATCAAGGGCTCCTGCGGCTGCGAAGGGTTTCGGGGAATTGACCCGCCAATCTAGCTTGCCTGCTTGAGAGTCAAGATGGGATCGGTTCAAATCGCCGCGCATCCTGCCCGTCTTCATCGGCTTTGCCCGTTTTGCTCACCCGGAGCATTCCGCCGGAGCGCAGTATATTGCCGCCCTTTCCATGGACACCTGAGATGAACTTCCGCGAAATCGGCGAAAAAATTGAGATCTTCGCCCTCGACGTCATTCACCGACGCCGGGTCGACTCGCTTGCCCGCGTCTGCTCGGTCCTCTTCTTCGGCATGTCCCGCCTTTTCCGTGGCATCGTTCAGATGCGAAACGACCTGTATCAGCGGCGCCTCCTCCGCCACCGCGTCCTCGGTTGCCTCGTCGTCTCGATCGGCAACATCACCGTCGGCGGCACCGGAAAAACCCCGGTCACCGAGATCTTCGCCCGCACCCTCGCCGCCAAAGGGCGCCGCGTCGCCATCCTCTCCCGCGGCTACCGCAGCAAAAGCAAACCCCTGCGCCAGAAGATTCTCGACACCCTTTTCCGCACCCGCCACCAGGAAAGCCCGCCGCGCGTCGTCTCCGAAGGCCAAGGCCAAGTCCTGCTCGGGTCCGACATGGCCGGCGACGAGCCCTACATGCTCGCCCGCAATGTCCCCAATGCCGTCGTCCTGGTCGACAAGGACCGCGTCAAGGCCGGACGCTACGCCATTCGCCGCTACGGCTGCGACACCCTGATCCTCGACGACGGCTTCCAGTACCGCCACCTCAAGCCGAAAATCAACATCCTCTTGGTCGACGCCACCAACCCCTTTTCCAATCACCACCTGCTGCCCCTCGGCCTACTCCGCGAACCGATCAAAAACGTCCGCCGCGCCGACTACATCTTCCTCACCAAGTCGGACGGCAGCCCGCGCCTCCGCCTCTTGAAAAGCTTCCTCCGCCGCCACAATCCGCGCGCCGAAATCATCGAATGCACCCACCGGCCGAAATACCTTCGCGACCTGCGTACCGGCGAGCAACTACCCCTCGAGCACATCCGTGGCCGCAAGGTCGCCGCCATCTCCGGCATCGCCGTTCCCGAAAGCTTTGAAGCCTTCCTCGAAAAGCTCGGCGCCAGCATCGTCTACCGCGAGCGCTTCGCCGACCACCACCGCTACCACGAAGAAGAGATCAGCGCCTTCCTCGAACGAGCTCGCGAAGCCGGCGCCGATCTCGCCTTGACCACCGAAAAGGACGCCGTTCGTTTCCCCACCAATGGCGAGCCGGACCCGAGCATCCTCTACCTGCGGGTCGAGATCGACATCCTTTCCGGCCAGGAAAACTTCGACCAGTGCATCTCGAGGATCTGCTTCGGCTGAAGCACCAGGAACCGGGTTGAAAGGTTGAAAGGTTGAAAGGTTGAAAGGTTGAAAGGTTTGAAACAGCATTCATCCGCATCAACCTTGTTCGTTTTCAAATTTGCCTCTTGCTTACTGTTGTTCATGCACTTGCTTTTCGACCTTTCAACCTTTCAACCTTTCAACCTCTGCTCAAGCCCTTCATTTTCTTCAAACTCTTGCCTTTTTGCCCAGTCCGATCCATGGGATTTTGTCAGTTCCTCCGCCCGGACTATCTTCCGCGATCACTGCAAACCCCTCCAGGAGATCCGCACATGTCCAACGCCGCCTACCTCGCCCACCTCAAGAACGAACTCGCCGCCATCGAAAGCGCCGGCCTCTTCAAGGGCGAACGCGTCATCTCCTCGATGCAGCAGGCCCGCATCACCGTCAAGGGTCGCGAAGTCCTCAACATGTGCGCCAACAACTACCTCGGCCTCGCCAACTCGCCGGAGCTCATCGCCGCCGCCCATAAAGCCCTCGACCAGTACGGCTACGGCGTCGCCTCCGTCCGCTTCATCTGCGGCACCCAGACCATTCACAAACAGCTCGAAGACAAGATCTCCTCCTTCCTCGGCATGGACGACACCATCCTCTACTCCTCTTGCTTCGACGCCAACGGCGGCCTCTTCGAAACCCTTCTCTCCGCCGACGACGCGGTGATCTCCGACGAGCTCAACCACGCCTCCATCATCGACGGCGTCCGCCTCTGCAAGGCCAAGCGCTTCCGCTACAAGAATAACGACATGGCCGACCTGGAAGCCCAGCTCAAGGCCGCCGACGAGGCTGGCGCCCGCTACAAGCTCATCGCCACCGATGGCGTCTTCTCGATGGACGGCTTTATCGCCAATCTCCAGGCGGTCTGCGACCTCGCCGACAAATACAACGCACTGGTCATGGTCGACGACTCGCACGCCGTCGGCTTCGTCGGCCCCACCGGCCGCGGCACTTCCGAGCACTGCGGCGTCATGGGCCGCGTCGACATCATCACCGGCACCCTCGGCAAGGCCCTCGGCGGCGCCGCCGGCGGCTACACCTCCGCCCGCAAGGAGATCGTCGACATCCTGCGTCAGCGTTCGCGTCCCAGTCTCTTCTCGAACTCGATCCCGCCCTCGATCGCCGCCGCCTCGATCCGCGCCCTCGAGCTGGTGCAGGAGCGCGCCGCCGAGTACATCGGCAAGCTGCGCGACAACACCGCCTTCTTCCGCAAGTCGATGACCGAAGCTGGCTTCACCATCCTCCCCGGCACCCACGCCATCGCCCCCGTCATGCTTGGCGACGCCAAAGTCGCCGCCGAAATGGCCGCCCGCCTCCTCGAAAAAGACGTCTACGTCATCGCCTTCTCTTACCCCGTCGTCCCCAACGGCAAGGCCCGCATCCGCACCCAGATCTCTGCAGCCCACTCCCGCGCCGACCTCGAGTTCGGTATCAAGGCCTTCATCGAGGTGAAGAAGGAGATGGGGCTGTAAGATCGAGATGATCAAGGCTTAAAAAATCAGGAAATATTCAATCATGAAATCTAAGCGTCTCTATTCTCTCGTCGCAGTGTTGTTGCTGATTGCAGCCTATTTGTGGTTTTCTCGGGAAACCTATCAAGTGGAAATGGATGGACAGGTTTCCTCTTTCACCTGGAAGGGGAATCCGGAAGAGCTTGCTGATCAGATTCTGTCGATCTTGAAACCCCAGTGGGATCGCATGAAGACCGGGGACAGCTCTTGGATTCATCTCAAGTTTCAGTGGTCGTTAAAAGGCGCTGGCATTGGGAGTTGGACGCAGTCGTATCGACTTTTCAAAGGGCGATGGTTGCCAGATCTAGAGGGGAAATGGATTCTCACGCAAGGGATGGAAAAACAGGGTGGCCCCCAGATTTACGGGTCAGATGTCAGTTTTGAAACCATTCAGCGAGCTCTCCGCGGCGATCTAATCGATCAGGCAAAAACAAGTCCCGCTTTCCAT
The DNA here is from genome assembly GCA_945877655.1 of Lentisphaera araneosa HTCC2155. GTDB lineage: Bacteria > Verrucomicrobiota > Lentisphaeria > Lentisphaerales > Lentisphaeraceae > CAMCSH01. Next base: position 29,155 of record CAMCSH010000009.1, read on the forward strand.
CGGTGAGAGCTCTATCGATCAAATCTCTACGAGATTGATAAAAGTTTATCCAAAAAAGAGAAGACCCCGGTCCCTGCGCGTATCTTGCAACGTGGGAAGGGGGTCCGGGGTATACGAAGGAAAAGGTAGCCCAAACGAAGAGGGAGTCAATCCATGAAGCTCATCGATTTCGACATTGGGATCGCCCCAAAAGAGACAGGCCTCAGCCATTCCCTGCATCTTGGTCAGCAACAAGGGCCTGTTCAAAGACGATTGGCGAGTGAGTCAACTTCCGATTTGACCGCTCAGCCTGTCGCCAGAGCCATAGACCAAGGAGCAGCAAAAGCTGAAGGCCGATGGCGGCGGCTCCTTGGCTGAGTTGCATCAAGAGGAAGTCAATTTTCCCCGCTCCTCGGGTCGTGCCGAAATCGTGATTTTCAACTGAATGCAATTGTCATTCAAAAATTGTGATAAGTTTCGCCAAAACATCATCCATGATGGTGTCGGGGACAGTCTCCAGCTTGCGAGCAAATCGTGATCCCAGATCAAGAGCGCGGGGCTGATCGCAACGGGCAACACCAGTAGTTTTCAAGCCCGTCAAAAGAACCGTAAAACCCGCAGTGCGTGCGAAACCGCCACCGTTGGTAATCGGCACCACAATCGGAGTTTTAGTGATCCGGTTGAACGCACCTGGTGAAACGATGAGGACGGGCCGCGTTCCCTGCTGTTCATGTCCAGAAGTGGGATCCAAGGACACCAAGTAAATGTCGCCGCGTTCCATTACAGCAGCTCACTGCCAACAGGTCCACTTGCCAGCCAATCGCGTTCTTCCTCGTTGATCTCCGCAGAATCATCACATTGCGCCAGCAACTCTTCCATGCTGTAACGAGGCCGCGGCGATGGATCCACCACCAGACGCCCATGATCGACCGTCAGACCCACGGTGGCGCCAACCTGCAAATGCAGCAATTGCAGAATCGAAGGAGGTACAGCCAGCATGATTGATCCGCCGACTTTTCGAAGATGTGTGGTGTGCATGGCTTAATCCTTGGTTATATCCAAATATAATTCAATACTCATGCATGGCAAGCCCCCTATCGCTCGAGCTGTAAGGTGGCTTTCGGCAGTTCAGTGGCTTCCGCGAGGATAAGCCCATCAGTTTTCATGAGATTCTCCCGGGTTTTGCGTTTGCCGCAGCTTGTTTTGGCGCAGAAGCCAGATGAGGAGAGGCAGGAGCAGGAGGAGCTCGAGAGTGATATGATTCAGGAGGCCGACGTAGCTGATGATCAACATGGCGTTTTTGCCGGCGCCGGTCATGGTGGCAAGACCGCGGAAGGTGTCCCAGACGGATATCAGCCAAGTGAATGGTAAGACGATGAGGATCAACCGGGTGCACGAGCGGACGAGTCGAACTTGGAAATCGGGGGCGCTGCCGAGGCGGAGACATTGGTGTAAAACGAGGGCGCAGAGAGCTGTCTGGAAAAGCAGACCCAAGAAATTATGAATGGCCAAAATCATGGGGAAGATTCCGAGGAAGCCCTAAGCAAAGAATCGTCGATGGATTTCCTTTTTTCGCCAGAGCGAGTAAATCCCCAGCAGAGCTAAGCCCGGCAGTAAGATCATGGCAAGCCGGAAACCTTCTGGGTAGTCAAATCTGGAAATCTCAGAGAGCAGGCGGGGGCTGCTCAAGCCCACCCAGAAAAGGGCCGGAATAATGGCCAAAGGAGCCAATTGAACCTCGAGTTTCTCGGCCAAGAGCCAAATCATCAGCAGACCGGCGAAGATTATTGTCCCCTCGCCGAAAATCTCGGTGAACGAAACATAGTTAGTGATGCCTGAGGCGAGAATCATAGTCCGGTCCTCCGCGAAATTAGTGAGGCGAGGAAACTGATGATGCTGAATCCTAGTGAGGCCAAGCAGAGGCCGGTAAGGGTGGGGGAGAAGCTCGGGTTTTCGCTGATCGCAAAGGGCAGGATGAGCTGGCCGATCAAGCCGACGTTGACGGCGAGGAAGCCGAGACAGAGAAGGCGCCAACGTTGCGGCGATTGCGCATCGCGCGGGCGCCAAAGCGTGTGGATGAGCCAGCCGAGCAAGAGGGCGAGGAGCAGCCAGGAAATGCCGGGTTGCAACTGACCGAAATGATCAGCCAAAGTCGGAGGCGGGCCACAGTAAGTAAAGTCCGCTTTGGGCATGGCTGGCATTTCAGTGGCTGGAGCCTGCGCGAGCTGAAAACACAGGGATGCGAGACTTTCAAGCTTCATTGGATGCTCCCGGGGTTTGCGTGGGCGGCAGAGCGTTAGCCTTTATCGACCAGATGAGGAGGGGCAGGAGCAAGACGATTTGCCACGACAGGTTGAGGCAAAGTTCGGATAACAATTCGAGCCGGCCGCGAATCCACAGGCTGGAGTTTTCCATCGAGGAGTAGTGGCTCCGTCCAGCGACAACTAAAACAATCCACTTGCGACAATTAATATTAGTCCAGTTCTATGGGTCCATTTTACGCTCTCCTTGCGGTTACCAGCTGAGTTTGCCCCCCTGGCCACCCCCGCGGGGGTGGCCAGGGGGGGCTTATATTTAGT
>CAMCSH010000010.1 GCA_945877655.1 Lentisphaera araneosa HTCC2155
CGATCCGGATGCACCGTTCCGATACCGAGCCGATCGAACTCGCCCCCGGTCTTTACGGGCTCTTCCGACGCCAGCGACGAAGTAGCTGATCTTCCCTAAGAACCTCTTCGCCCTTTGGTCGTTCGACCGAAGCGGCTCCTCGCGTCTGCTTCCTTGAAATGACAATCAGATACGACAAAAACTACAAAAATCAGCGTCCGGACAGCCTTTCCGGGGCGCTGCTTTTTGTTGCTGGGGGATGAAATGGGAGCAGAGGCGCAGCTTGGAGGAATCATTTTAATTAAACACATCATTTCATCTTAATAGGGACCTGCCCCTGTTTTCCGGGACCTACCCCCCTGTTTTCTAATTAAACACATCATTTCATCTTAATAGGGACCTGCCCCTGTTTTCCAATTTTAATTAAGCACATCATTTCATCTTAATAGGGACCTGCCCCCTGTTTCCGCCTGTTTCCGGAGGATCCCGCATATAAAACTGTATGCGTATAATTAGCCGGGCCGCTAGTATCCATTCTCGAGATAATCTCATTGAGTTGAGTTTTGGCACTCGCGTCAGCAGGATTGATTTGTTCAATTAATTGCTCGGCTTGAGCCTTAGTTAATTTTGATTCCATTGTCCAATTCCTTTATTTAGTTTTAATTTTAATGCTGTATGTGATGCGGATGTCACCTGGGCACCTTTTTTGATGACTTTTCGAATTAAGATCCGAATCTGCTTGGAGTATGGGCACAAATGATTCGAGAAAGCCTGACGGGAGAGTGTCGTAAGTCCAAGAAGGGGCTGCTCGACTTTTCGGCAAAGTAAAGTCGAAGGATTTAATACTGGGCCATGATATCTCAAGATTAATAGTATATTCATCGATCTTCTTACCTGAAAGCTGCTCAAAAAAGACCACGTGATGCACTCCATCCTTATAGTAAAGGTAAGTCTCCCAGACGAAACTTTGATCTTTGTCTGTTTCGTACTTTAAAGACGACAACCATTCTTGAATATGACCAAGGTCATTCAACTTAAATGTAATACGAGGCTTATCATAAGCCCCTAACTCATTGCCAACGTATTTCAGAAAGAATGGAATTTTAAAGTCCTCGAGTCTCGGATCGTCGGACTTCATGATTTCAAGTACATAGCTCATTTTTATCATCTCCATGTTGCCTTAGGTTGTGCAGGTCAATACAATAAACAAGAGTGACTCTTCGTCAAGAACTCCAGTAAAAAATTCAAGCAATTTTATCGCCTCAAACGAACTATTCTGATTTAGCTGAGTTAAAAATTCGGCTGCTGCCGCCCCGCGACGAGCGAGGCAGATGCCGAAAGAATTTTACTGGTCGATGGCGCGCTTCAGCATGTTGATGCAGCGGCCCTGGGCGTCCATGAAGCCGGCCAACTGGGCTTTGGCGAAGGGGGCGGCATCGCTGCCGATGTTGTACACTGCCAGATAACGACTGTACTGGTTGGCCTCCACCGAGCCGTCATAAGGAGGCGTGCTGACCGCCACTTTATTGACCCCGTCGGTAGCAAAGATGTTGCATTGATGGCCGACGCCGAAGATCACCAGATTGTGGTCGTCCTGGGCGCCGAAATGGCCGACCAGATGCCGCCTGAATTCATACCGACCACATAAGGGTCACCTGCACCTGCTGCCTGCGACCTCTCACGAAGATAAGTGACTGCAGATCGCAGATGTTCGACTGACGCACCTTTCTCTGATGGATCGCCGAGACTCTTCGAGAAGTCCTCTGGCTGCATGAGATAGACGAGCGGCCGCCCGTCGCAGACCTTCTGGTAGGACGGGTCGCGCAGGAGCGGAACAATCTCGTTGACGAGGTTTTCCCAATCCTTCCTGACCGCATCAGGAGCGGCGCTGGCGGCGGGAGAAAGTCCCGTGCCGACATGATTGCCGAGCAGAATGAGGCTCGCTTTTACCCGACTCTTGAGCGGGCTTGCGAGGTACGCCTCTAAATTGTCGCGCAGTTGCCAGCCACCTTTGTATTTTGCGTAGTAGCAAAACGCCCAATAGTCAATGCCGGCAGCAGCGGCGTACTTAATTTCCTCGTCGGTGGTTTCCTGTATAACCTTTTTGTCGTACTTCGTGTTGAATTCAAGCGGGCGTGCAGGATCACCGGTCTTGCGAAAGAACCACGGTGCCCGCGAATGCCATTTCTCCGGCTTTAGAAATCCCATCTCCTGCTTCTGCGTCACGACCGGGCTGCCGTTGTAACCGTCCCAGCGAATGACGCCGACGAGCGGTCGGTTCGATTCAGGCTTTGATTGATACATCGGCGGCGTGCAGCGCGGCCAGCGGTGACAGCAACAGAACGATGATGAGGATGAGAGCCGATGTTTTATTCATAATTTGAGTCAGCATTTCAATTGAATGGTTACATTAACGATTTACCGGCCAATCGTCGGTGCGGAACGGCGATGCGGATAGTCCGGCTCCATTAAATAGATTGCAACCTTCGGGGTTGTCGGCCCAGGCGTAACGCACGGCAAGGGGCTGCGAAACTGTGGGGCTGCTGACGACGACGCTGTCACCGTCGATCTTCGCCTCAGCCCAGACGAATTTCTTGTCCTGCCCCGCGATGGCGAAGCGTTGCAACGCGCCACCTTTTGCCGTCAGGCCGGTGGCGTGGGTAAACGCGAGGCGGATTGCGCTGCCTTCGATCTTCATTTCGAGATAACGCGGACCGCTGGATTCGAGCGTGCGTCCGTATGTCTTCTCCAGCGCGACGAGCGCGAGACGTAGGCCGACATCCTGCTTGTTCTTTGGATGAATCGTATCCTGGCTGCCAAGTTCAATGCCGACGGCGATCCCGGTGTTCGGCACCGCGTCCGCCACCTGCATCTGCGCCTCGCGAAGATACGGCCAACTGGCGTGGCGCTGGTCGGCATCCTTTGGGGGCAGGTCGTTGTTGACGAGTTGCTGGATGATAAACGGAAAGTCGCCCTGCCCCCATTGCGCGCGCCAATCCTTGATCAGGCCGGTGAGCAGCGTCCGATACTCAGCGTGACGCGACGCGTTGCTCTCGCCTTGATACCAAATGACTCCGCGCATTCCATACGGCACCAGCGGTGCAATCATGCCGTTATACAGCGCTGATGAGACGGTGCGGAAGGGAAGCGTATTGGGCTTCGGGCGCGAGGCCAACGCTTCGGGCGGCAGCGGCGCAAATGCGCTCTCTTGTTTTAACAGCCATCGGTCGTCGATTGCCTGGGGGTCGGGCACCGGCACTTCCAGTTTCCGGCCCCATTGCCAGAAGCCAGCCCTCTCTGTCGCCGAAACGATGCGAACGGCGATGACGTTGCGTCCCGACTTGACCAGGTTGGCGGGAACACGGTAGGCGCGCTGGCTGGTGTAAAACTCGGGCGGGGCATCGACGGTGTGGCCAATCTCAACGCCGTTCCAGAACGCGGTATCGTACTGCTCGTTCATCCAAAGCAATTTGAGCGTGAAGGCGATTCCCGCAGCGGAAGCCGGAAGATTGATGTCTTTGCGCACCCAAAAAACGCCACCGGTTTTAAAGCCCAATTGCCCCCATTGCGAAGGCAGAGTGACGTCTTTCCAATCGAACGTATTCAGCACAGGGTCGGCCCAGCCTTTGGCGCTATCGGCCATCGGGGGAGCCTTGACTCCGTACTTTTCTTCCCACGCGTTACGTTCGATGGGGAAACGTTTCACTGCCTCTGGTTGCGCTTGAATCGCGGCGATTTCCTTCTCAGCACGTGCTCCCAATTCCGGCATCGTTTTCAACGTATCCAGTCGCGCCCACGCCTCAGCCGGAGTTCCGCCGACCGCGGATTGAATCAATCCCACCGGCACCTGCAGTTCGGATTGAAGTTTGCGCCCGAAAAAATAGGCAACCGCCGAAAACGAGCGAACAGTCTGCGGCGTACAGGTTGCCCACTGACCTTTCACATCGTCGACCGGCTTGACGGACGGATTCTGCGCGACTGTGAACAGCCGCAATTGCGGATTGTTCGCTGCCGCAATTTCGTGCTCCGCGTTGGCGCTTTCGTTCACCGACATGCCCATGTTCGACTGACCCGAACAGAGCCAGACTTCGCCGACAAGCACGTCCGAAATTGTGATGGCGTTTGCTTTCAGGGTACGTGATTCAGCGCAGGCAGGCATGGCATCGAGCTTGACCCGCCACGTTCCGTTCGCGTCCGCGGTAGCTGTTTTGGTTTGTCCGGCGAATTCGACTGTCACTTTCTCACCGGCCTTGGCCCAGCCCCAAATGGGAACAGGTAAGTCGCGTTGCAAGACCATGTGGTCGGAGAAGACCGCAGCGAGTTTCAGGTCGGCGGCTTTGGTCAGCTCGCGGATTGTGGTTTCCTCGGCGGCAATACCTTTGTTGCTAATGATCTGAATGTCATTGGATTTCTGAACGAGAATTTTTGTCGTGCCTTTTGGCGCGCTCTCAGCAAGCGGGCCGAACGAGTTGCCGCGAATCATGACTTGGGAAGCGTTGGTGATGGCAATGGCCGGGCCGACGGGCCAGTTCCACCCGAAGACACTGGGAGTGGTGCCGAAACCGGAAAACGAGTTGCCTTCAATCAGGATGTTCGTGCTGTCGTACGAGGTGTTTTCCGGCGCATCGCTGACGATGGGCTTGGTGCCGGGAACTCCCGAAAGCGGCGAGGCACCGATGACAATGTTGGGGTGATTGTTGTCGGTGAAAGTACAGCCGCGCACCGTGAAGTTGCGGATGGACGATCCTTCCTCGAAATACCATTCGGGCGAGGCGGAAACCGCAGGTTGGAAGCTATTTCTGAAAGTGCAGCGTTCAATCGTGCAATTGGCGGCTTTCAGGTTGAGGCACTTCGCCCGAAAGACCTGAAACTTGCTGTCGCGGATGATGGTTTCCTGCCCCACCGTCGCCACGTTGATGAGCCGGTCTATGCCGTCAGTCATGGACTCGCGGCTGAAGTTCATGCCGACGCCAACGCCGACGCGCTCGGTCACGACATCCCGATCGAGGGTGACAGCGAACGTTCCGTCGGGGTTGGGCGTGGCGGTTGCGATGATGGCGTCCGCCCGCATTTTTTTGTGCTGCCAATCCCAGAGTTCCACCCGGTCGCCCGCGCGGTAATCGCTGTTTTTGGCCTGGACGATCAGCGTCCGCTTGTCTCTTTGTGCGATGATGCGCGTGTAAACGGACAAGATATCAATGCCATCATCGTCTATCTTGGAAAAGTCGCATTGATCCAGCAGAAGTTTTCCGCGCAGGCCACTGACTTGGCCACCGCCCGCGCAGGAATAAAGACGATTTGAGCCGGGAGGCACGCCGATCACGAAGCGCCGGAACGTCGTGGTGCCTTCCAGTCCCCTGACGTAAAAGCCCGCGTTTGCCCCGCCGCCCCAGTAATTGATGTCTTCCAGAGTCGTATCGCTCAGGTTGCTTAGGATGAAGGCATGGCTGCGGCTCTCCGTGTAGATGAAAAACCTCTTGCCGGGCCAGTTTTCGATATTAGGCGGCCCTTGCAGTTTCCACCTCCACGTGTGCTCGCCGGTTTTTACCATTTCAATCGGGTTGGGCCAATAGCGGTCAAGTTGGTAGTAATTCTTCTCCGGGAACACGAACGGATGTACCTGCGAGCCTTTGAACGACGGATCGTTAGGTGCGCGATATCCGGGGTCGATCGAGACTTCGCAAGTCATGTTCGGGATGTCCACACCCGTGATCGTTCCCTGCGTGTAGCCCAGAGGGTCATGATCAATCGAGATTTTTCTAACAGTTACGCGTTTGCTGTCAACGATGCGGAACACCGGCTCATCCAGATCACCCGAGACGATGCTTGTGTCGCCTTCGCCTTGAAAGGTCAGCCCGTCAGCACCCGTGATGCGGATAGACTTTTCCGCTCCCAGCGCCGTTTTGTATCGGCCTGCAGGCAGCGAGACGACAGCGCCCGCACCCAGCTTCTGCGCCGCGACAATAGCGGCGTTGATCGCTGCAGTGTCATCGGTCACGCCGTCGCCTTTGGCACCAAAGTCTTTGACGTTGATCGGTTTCAGCCCGACTGGCGTTTCCGCCGACGCGACGCTTGCAATGAACAAAAGGACGAGCGCCGTGAACGCTGTAATGGTTTGAGCAAAAACGCTGCGTGATTGTCCGTTCTTGTTTTTCATGGGTCTTGTTGGACTCATTGCAGCGGTGATCAGGAGTTTCTTCATTTCGTTTTCCGTGGTTGGGGCGAGCGGAGGGGGCTTGGCTTTAGAATGCCCTGCAGCCTCCAAGGTTCCTTGTCGCGATCTTTATAATATCTCACGCCCTCAGTTCGTTAATTATCCCCGTACTGTCACCATGGCTGGGGGCATTGACGCCAATACCATGCAGTAAAGTTAGCCAAGCATTGCACAGCGGGGTGTCTTTGGGCGTTACGATATTGTGGCCCAGCTTGATGCCGGCAGCGCGGCCGGTGAGGATGGTGGGGCAGTTGCTGAGTTCGTGTCCAGTGCGGATATTGCTGCCGTAAGCGAGGGCAATGTTGTCGAAGAGCGAGCTACCATCGGCTTCTTTGGTTGCTTTCAGCTTATCAAGGAATCCCGCAAGCAACTCACTTTGCGCGATGTCGCGGCGCTGCGAGGCGTCGAGCTTCTCGCCGAGCGTGGTGTGGTAGTGGCTCATGTCGTGCGGATGCACTTTAATATCCAGGGAAGTCAGCAGCGAAGCCACCGGTTGGCGGAAGGTCATCACGCGTGTGCTGTCGGTCTGCATGGCAGCAATCATGATATCATAGATGAGTTCAATTTCTTCGCGACCGTTGCCTAAGGCGGTGGCGCCAGGCTCTTTGATCGGAGCCGGTGGGCGCGGGACCGCCATCCACTGCTGTTCTTTGGTGAGGCGGGTTTCAATGTCGCGGATGCCTTGGAGATATTCTTCGAGCTTAGCGTTATCATTCTTCGCTAGGCCGCGCTGGAGGGATTTCGCGTTGTCGAGCACAGCATCGAGGACGCTGCGTCTTTGGATGAGCAAGGCCTGCTGCTGCGAGAGCGGGGTGGTATCCTTGACAAAGAGGCGATGAAAGGCCGCGACGGGACCGTTTTGGCCGCCAATGGGTTTTCCGCTCACGTCCCACGCCATCGACAGCCCTGGGCCGTGGCCACTTGCGTCTGATTTTTCGCTACTGTTAAACTGCAGCGAGGCAAAGCGGGTTTTCAGGCCGAGTTGTGCGGCCGCGACCTGGTCAGCGCTGATACTATTGTGAAAACTTTGACCAGGTTGGGCGTAGCGATTAGCGCCGCTGAGCCACATGGTACTGCCCCAGTGACCTTCGTTACTGTATTTGTTCCACAGACCCTGCACGACACTGAAGTCCTTCTTATGACGTTCGAGTGGCTTAAGTCCGGTGGTCATTGCGTATTCCGCGCCGGGCTTGGTGATGTCGGGATACCACGTCGTATCCGTGATGCCCCAACCGAAGCCGAGGAAAATTAAACGCTTGGGCGGCGTAGCTGGAGCCGCTGTGGAGGCAAAACTGCGAAAGCCGAGCGACTCGAACGCGGGCAGTGCGATGATGGCGGCTGATGATTGCAGGAAGTGGCGGCGTGTTTTCATAATATAAATTCCGTTGGTGCTATTGATTAGGACTATTTGGTGTGAAACTCTTTGCTCGCGACCAATGCTTGAATAAACCCGCGTAGTCCGAGCTTTTCTTTTTTCGCTGCGACCAACATCTCCGTGATGAGCGGGTCGTCGCGGAAACCAGTGGAGCGACCGATTCCATACTCAATCAAGGCCGTACTGAAGCCCCGGGCAAAGTCGTCGGAGCGTGCGGCGATGAGGTTTCTCAGCTCAAAATAATCTTTGAAGGCGGGGCCTTTGTAGAAGGCGGAGTTGGTTTCGATCTTCCAGGTTTTGCTGGCGCCTTTCACGGGTTTGCCTTTGTCGTCCTTCACTTGGTAAGTGTCCTCGGTACGCCATTGGCCAACGGCGTCGAAATTCTCCAAGCCGAAGCCGATGGGATCAATCTTGCGATGGCAGCTCGCGCACTGCGCATCCTGCTGATGCATTTGCAGACGCTCGCGGGTGGTGAGCACTTTGCCGGCAAGGCGAGCAATTTGCGGAACGTTCGCGGGGGCGGGTGGCGGCGGATTGTTCAGCAGTTTTCGCAGCACCCAGACGCCGCGCTCGACTGGGCTGGTGTGTTCGCCATTGCCGCCCATGAAATGAATGGTCGCCATGCCGAGCAGGCCGCCGCGTGGTGAGTTCGGAGGGAGGCTGACTTTTTGGAACGCATCCCCCTTCACTCCTTCGATACCGTAGAAGTCGGCGAGGAGGTGATTGACTATGACGTAGTCGGCCTTCAGCAGATCGGAGAGCGGCGCGTTGTGTTGCAACAAATGGGCAAAGGTGGCGAAAACTTCTTTCTTCGCGTTCAGCTTCGTGCTGTCGTCAAAACGCGGATACATGGAACGGTTTACCTGGAAAAAATCGATGCGGTCCATGCCCAGCCATTGATGCACGAAGCCGTGCACGAAATCCTGCGCGCGTTCGTCATCGAGCAGTCGCGTGGTCTGCTGCATCAACACGTCCGCTTTGAGCAATGCGCCGCTCTTGCCGAGCGCGAGCAGCGTGTCATCCGGCGGGGCGCTCCAGAGGAAATAGGAGAGTCGGTTCGCCAACTCGATGCCGGTGAGCGCACGGCGTTTCCCATCTGCGGCGGGCTCCGCGAGATAGAGGAACATCGGTGAGGCCAGCACAACGGAGAGCGTCTCCTTCAGAGCCACGCTGTGTTTTGCTCCGCCTTTGCGCTGCGTGTCGTAAAGCGCACCCAGCTTGGCCACGAAGCTCGCGGGCGGCTCCATGCCGCGAAACGCGGCCGCGCAGAAGCGCTGTAGCGCCGGTTTGATCTCTGTGACGGCACTCGTGTTATCCAGCGGAATGCCCAGCGCGGCCAGACCGGGCGCGGAACCGGCGGGATCGCTCACGCGCTCGATTTCCATGTAGTCGATCCAGAGCACGGCCTCGGGGCCGATGCCGTTGCGCTTCACGGCTTCCTGGCGTTTGCGACCACCTTCATCATTATTATCCCACGCGCCTTTTTCACGGATGAAGAGCGTGCGGTCGCCGCTGTCAGTGATCGCTTTGGTGAGCGTGAAAGGCATCTCGACGATTTGCGGCTTATCCATCGTGCCGGTGATTTCAAAAGTGGCGCGCACCATGCCGTTGCGTGGGTGCATGCCTATTTCGAGGAATTTCTGCTCCGGCCGTGCTTCCTTCGTGGCGGCAAGGCGCACGCGGAAAACATAGTTGCCGCTCGTCCACTCGCCCGGCACCGGGAGCTGCAAAAAGCCCAATGCCATCCATTGCGGATGGAGCGTTGGTGTAGCGAGATAGGCGCCTTGATCGAGATGCGGTCGGCTCAGGTAGTATTCGTGATATTTTTGCCAGTTCGCCGACAGTGCACGATTAGCTAGGTCGACAAAACCTCCGGTCGCATCGTTTTTAAAATTGCCAAAGGAACTCTGTGATGGTTCCTTGCTGATTTTCATCCACTCACGGCGGAATTCATTTTCATTTTTTGCTGTTTTGCGTAGCTCGGTGGCGACCGCGAGATTTTCGGGCTTGGCCGCCGCATCGTTCACTGCCTTTACCCAAGCGTTTGCACGAGCGCGATCATCGTTTTGTTGTTCCACAAACCTACTCACCTTCTCATTCGCCGTTTCGCATTCAAAGCGCACCTTGCTCACACCCTTCGCCGTCACGCTGCCGACCTGGCGATTGTCGCCGATGCCGAACTTCACCAACTCCGGCGTCTTCGGCTTTTTGTTCGCCGTTTTGCGCTCCTCATCCGCCACGGCGGAGCGCGTGAACGCCTCCTCCAGCGCCTGCAGCCCTAGCGATTGATACTGCTCAAGCTGGTTGGCCGACATGAAGAGGTTCTGTCCCGCCGTATCGAAGCCACCCGTGCCCGTGTCACTCGGCAACTCCGCCACATTGATCTCCACGCCGAGCAGCTCGCGCAGCGTGTTCTTGTATTCGCGCCGGTTCAGCCGCCGCATGGTGATGACGCCGTTTTGATCACTGAGCGTGCGCCGCGCCGCGACCATCGCATTCGAGAGATCGTCAAGCAGGTCCGTCTTCGCCACGTTGGTCGGTTGTTTCTCATCCTCCGGCGGCATCTCGCCCGAGTTCATCGCATTGAGCACCTTCTGCCATTTTTCCGCCGCTTCGACGGTGGTAATGGTGAATGGTAGGTCATCGACGCGAAATTTTCCCTTCTGCTTTTCTGGCCCGTGACAGGACACGCAGTTGGTTTTAAGCAGCGCTCGGTGACGCTCATGCATGATGGCACGATCCGTGGATTCGTCACCATTAGCGACATACATAAACATAAATAGCGAGACTAAAAATAGGTCCGTGCAGCGCATGATATACCTCAGCGCAGTTATTTTTGTTGATCCATGACGCAGTCGGCATCCATCGGCACCTCAGCACCGATCTGGTCGACCGGGTGGGTGAAAAGGTAGCGCACCACATCATCGTAAACCCAATGGCCCATCGCGTCCTTACCACCGGGCACGACGATGTTGTGCGCTCGGTCGCTGTTGTTTTTCACGTCGATGTTGGTGATGAGGCGGCGCGTGTTGCCGTAGGGCGGCTTGGCGGTGTCGATGTTTACGATGGGGCCGTGGTGGTGCATCTTGAGCAATTGCCAGGACCGGCAGTAATGATCCGCGGTCCAGCCACCATCGAGGATGTGTGAGAAGCCGAAGAAGCGGTTCGATGGCGTGGCGGAGGCTTCGCCCTGCCAGGACTGGTTGTTGTCACGCGGTCCGGAGAACATCACCACGCGGTCCACCTTCTGATGCATGGCAAAGCGCGCCGCCGTGGTGCTGCCGTGCGAGATGCCACTGAGGATGACCTTTTCCCACTGCAGTCCGCTGCCGTCTGCGGTGAGGAACTGCCCCCACTTTCCGTCCGGATTCTCCTTCGCCAGCCACTTCACGAACTGCAGCGAGCGTTCCATCATACCATCGGCTTTCGGGATGTTCACCAGTGGGCTGAAATCCTCTCCCGTGGCCGCTTCGAGGCGGACTTTGCCGATCGCCGTGCCGCTGCTGTCCTCGTATTTAGTCTTGGTGAGGCCTGCGAACCAGCCGTTCGAGTAATGAGGCTGGATGCCGTGATAGCCGTAGCTGGAGATGCGCTCAAACAGTCCTTGATTGTGCCCCATGAGCCAGATCACGAGCTTGCCCTGCGAAGGAACCCGCGTGTCCACCACCGCATGCTGGAGATCGGCAGGTTTGCCTTTGTCATTGGTGAAGGTGAACTTGATCGCGGGATGCTCCTTGGCACGGGGATCGATCTCGCTGGCCCGTTTGGCGAGATCATAGCGCCGGGTTTCGGCGGCCTGGAGCAGGCTGACCGCGCCCTGCCCCTGTGCCGCGCCAATGGTGACGTTGATCGCTGCCGTGTCGACGGTCACGCCGTCGCCTTTGGCTCCAAAGTCTTTGACATTGACCGGTTTCAGCCCGGCTTGCGTTTCCGCCGCCGGGACGCAGGCAATGGACAACAGGGCGAGCGCCGTGAACGCTGCAATGGTTTGAGCAAAAACGCTGCGTGATTGTCCGTTCTTATTTTTCATGGGTCTTGTTGGACTTATTGAAGTGGTGAACAGGAGTTTCTTCATTTCGTTTTCCGTGGTTGGAGCTAGCGGAGGGGCTTGGCTTTGGGATGCCCCGCAGCCTTTAAGGTTCCCTGTCGCTTTTCATTCCTAGCGTTAGCAGCTTGGGGTCATGGGGAGGATTTTGCCCAGCCTCGGCGGCTTCCTGGAGCGGCTGGGTGCCGGTCAACGTCAAGCTCGATACCGCGACGGTCAAGGACGGCACGCAGATACCCTCAGCGACGCCATTGACAAACGTTGGCCGCTGGATTCCTACTGGGGATAGGGGAGCTGTCCCCTGTTGCCGCTGTCCCCTGGGATAGGGGGCTGTACCTGTGGTTTCAAACGGAGTGATACAGGTCGAAAAAAGTCGCCAAGTAGACTCGGCGGCTTGCGGTCAATTAAGGAAGGAGCGGAGCACTAGGATTAACGGCGCCTGAAGCAATTGCCGCCCCAGTCGCGGATCCACAGCGGCCCCCAGACGTCTTCCCAACCATCCCACTGACTCCCCATCTCGCCACAGATCCTGAGCTCATAGCCAGGCTCGAACGGCTCGATGAAATCAAAATAAATCTCGGCAGCTTTCGACCTCAGCTCACCCTGATCTCCGAATTGAAACACCTCACCCTTGAGGGATGGGATGAGCAGATTCCGCCAGAACGCGGCGGCTTGCAAACGGACGCGGAAACTGCCGTCCTCCGACCGGGTGATGGTCGCGGTGATGCCGCCCTTGTTCTCCCAGATGCCGAGGTAAAGATCTCCATTCATCCGTCAGCTCCGCGTATTCAGGCTTCACCTGTCGTCATCAGGAGGCGAACATGAACAAGTCCGACCTGCTCAAAAAGCGCCTGATGAGCGAGATGCAACAACGGCTCCTGCAGCACCTCACCCGGCTTTTGGCCGACGACGGGACACGCAGCGGCTCCTAGCTCGAAAACCAGGGCCAATAGTAGCAGCAGTTGTCTATAGAGTCGTTTTTGCATGCCGCAGCTTAGCGCCAAGCGCAAAAATCGCCAATGAACGTAAGCGCCGTAACAAACCACGAAAAGCCCCCGTTCCTCTTCCGAGAAACGGGGGTGATTTTTGCGTTCAGCGCAGGCTTAGAATTTGTAGTCTTTGCCGGTGCTCGGGTCGATGATCTTGAAGTCTTCGATGTGCATCGAAGCATCGGCGCGGAAGCTCAGGTTGCCGCCGAGTTTCTGCTCCATGTCGCGGAGGATGCTGGCATCTTCGGTCTTCAGACGAGTCAAGATGTCGGGATGGCAGCAGACGCGGATCTCGAGGGGCTCGCTGTGGGAGCGGCGGAGCAGCTCCTGCAGTTTGCGCTGGATCTCGACCGAGACTGAGACGTGCGACTTGACCACGCCTTTGCCGCTGCAGTTGGGGCAGGACATGAACATGGTGTCCTTGAGGGACTGGTGTTCGCGCTGACGGGTCATTTCGAGCAGGCCGAGGGGCGAGATCGGCATGACCTTGGTCTTCGAGCGGTCGCTGACCAGGCAGTCTTTGAGGCGCTTGTAGACGGCGTTCTGGTCTTTCTTCTGGCGCATGTCGATGAAGTCGACGACGACCAGGCCACCGAGATCGCGCAGGCGGAGCTGGCGGGCGACGGCTTCGGCCGCTTCGATGTTGGTGTTGAGAATGGTCTCGGGGTGGTCTTTGCCGCCGCGGGCCTTGCCGGAGTTGACGTCGATCGAGATCAGAGCTTCGGTTTCGTCGATGCAGATGTGGCCGCCGGAGGGGAGGTCGACCTTGCGCTCGAAGATGTTCTGGATCTGGCGGGCGATGTTGTACTTCTGGAAGATCGGCTTGGGTTGCTCGTAGAGCTTGAGCTTGTTGACATCGACGTCGGGGAACTTGGCGACTTGTTTGCGGATGTTGTTGTAGGCATCCTTGTTGTCTACCACGATTTCATCGACGTCGTCGGTGAGGAAGTAGCGGATCGAGCGGGTGACGAGGTCGGGCTCGCGGTAGGTGCAGACGGGGGCGCGGCCCTTGGTGCGGGTGTCCTCCATGTGCTTCCAGGTCTCGAGGAGCATCTCGATGTCGTTGATGAAGAATTCTTCTTTTTTGCCTTCGCCGAGGGTGCGGCAGATGACGCCCATGCCTTCCGGCAGGGTCATTTTCTTGAGGATGCCGCGGAGACGGGCGCGTTCTTTGTCCGACTGGATCTTCTTCGACACGCCGACGTGGCTGGTGTGGGGGAGAAGGACGAGGTAGCGGCCGGGGATCGACAGGTTGGTGGTGACGCGGGGGCCTTTGGTGCCGATCGGGCCTTTGGTGACCTGGACGACGACTTCGGAACCGACCGGGAAGAGCTCGGGGATGCGGGCCGATTCGGCCTTGATCTTGTCCTGCTGGCCTTGATGACCGTGCTGCGAGTTGCTGGCTTTGACGGTGGCGATGAAGCCGTCGCCGATGTCGGCATCCATGGCGGTCTTGGTGTCGCCGTCGACTTCTTCGTCGTCGCCGTCTTCGAAGAGGCCGGCGTTGTTGGCGGCGGGGATCATGTCCCAGTAGTGGAGGAAGGCGTTTTTCTGGAAGCCGATGTCGACGAAGGCGGCCTGGAGGGAGTCCTCGAGGTTTTTGATCCGGCCTTTGAAGACGGATCCGACGAGGCGGGCCTGGTCGGAGCGTTCGACTTCGTACTCGGCGAGGATGTTGTTCTCGACGAGAGCGACGCGCGTCTCGAGTTTTTCGATGTTGATGTAGAGGGATTTCATGGAGAAAGGGATTCCGCGGGAGGGTTGACGCTGAGGACGGTTCCGGCCGCGAGGGGGAAGCCGAGGAGGAAGTCAGCCGTGGACATTTCGCCTTTGCCTTCGGGGATCAGCCGGGTCAGGAGCAGGGCGTCCTGGCCGCAGGCGATCAGAATGCCTTTCTTGTCGGCAGCGATGATGCTGCCGGGAGAGGCTCCGGGGGGAAGGGGCACGCAGGCGGCGGCGGTCGCGACGAGGCGACGGCGGCCTTTAGGGCCTGCGGCGTAGGTGAAGGCGCCCGGCCACGGCTGGTAAGCGCGGATGCGGCGCTCCAGTTCGGTGGCGGGCAGCGAGAAGTCCAGGGCGGCTTCGCTCTTGGAGATCTTGGCGCAGAGGGTGGCAGCAGCCGGGTCCTGAGGCGTCGGCCCCAGGCGTCCGGCCGCCAGATCCAGCAGATCGGCGGGAAGAATCTCGGCGGCGAGCCGGGCGAGCTTAGCCTCCAGGGAACCGGAGGTCTCATTCGCGTCCACCGCAAGCGGGTGAAGACGAAGTTGAGGTCCGGTGTCCAAGCCGCGATCCATGAGCATCGTAGTGACGCCGGTGACGGCGTCCCCCGCCAGCAGGCAGCTGGCGATGGGCGAGGCTCCGCGGAAACGCGGCAACAGGGAGGCGTGCACATTGACGCAGCCGAGACGGGGCAGTCCAAGAAGATCCTTCTTCAAGAGCTGACCGTAGGCTACGACAACGACGGCATCGAGCTCCAGTCTGCGCAGAGACTCCAGGAAGGAGGGCTCGTTGCAAGAGGCTGGTTTATCACAGGTCAGGCCGAGCTGCACCGCCTTCTCGCCGACGGGAGTCGGGGTCAGGTGATTGCGGCGGCCTGCCGGGCGGTCCGGCTGAGTGCCGATACCCACCACTTCGATGCCGGGGTGCGCGAGAAGCGCCAGAAGACCGGGAACGGCAATCACACCGGAGGCCAGGTAATAAACCTTGAGCCGCCGCGCCGCTTCCTGATGAGTCTCTTGTGTCTCGTTCACTCTGCCGTCCATAAAGGGATGATTCCGCCCAGGTGAATCCCGGGCGGAGAGGATGACATATTACGCCGCGCTGGCGGAGCGCCAAGGGGGACGGAGGGGTTTTAGGGGATTTAATCGGTCGAGGCTTTCCCTGGAAGCTCAAGTTTCCTCGAAGGTGAAGCTTATCCCTTGGTATTGAATGGTGACTGGCAGGGACTGAGCCTTGTGAATCAAAACGGACTCGGGCTGCCGGCCGAAAATGCCAAGGGAACCATCTAAGTGTTCTTTGATCAAGGTCTTGCCTTGGATCGAAATCGGCGAGTTAAAAGCTCCTCCGCGGGTGGCACCCTCATATTGAACCTAAAGCCGCAGCAGAGGAATGGAGCCGGGGTGAAAGGTTGAAACGCAAGCGCATGAACAACCGCAACAAGAGGCAACTAGAGACGATTCTAAGAGCATCGCTCAAGGGCGGCGAAGATGACTGCCGAAGAATCCCCGACGGAAAATGCCGAGCCAAGCCAGAATCCACCTAAAAACCGCAGTTGATAAGGTTCAAAGGTTGAAATGATTGGCTGAAACAGCAACAACTAACGACTATTCAGAAAAGCTTTCAGGTTGCCATTGTTTACGTGCCTAAGCCATTTATTTCCCGGCGTATTCTTTCCAATCACGCCATAGCCATTTCAGTGACTCGGGCATGATGGCGCCGCCGTGTTTGCCGTTGTGGCCGCCTTCGCCAAAGACGAATTGGTAATCATATTTCATATAAGCCAAGGATTTGGCCATGGCTTGGTTGGCGAGGGGCCAGTTGCCATGCTCATTGTCCAAATCCTTGGCGCCATCCTGCAAGAAAATGCGGATGTCTTTCTTCGGCGTTTTACGAACTAAGGCCTGGCAATGATGGCCGCCACGAATGTTGGTGAAACTACCGACATGACTTAACACTTTTCCGAAGATGGCGGGCTTTTCCCAGGCGGCGGTGAAGGCGCAAATGCCGCCGGAACTGATGCCGCAAATGGCGCGATTGCGTGGGTCATTGGTCAGGGTGTAGGATTTGGCGACTTCTGGGATCATTTCCTCAATTAAAAGCCGGGCGTATTGGTCACTGAGGGTGTCGTATTCGAAGCTGCGATTATTCGGATTGCCAGCCCATCCGGTGGTCTTTGGCAAGGAGTCGGATTTGTGCCCGGGATTGATAAAGAGGCCAATCGTCACTGGCATGAGGCCTTGATGGATCAAGTTATCGAAAACCACGGGTACACGGAAATCACCTTTTTCACCGACGTAGGTGTGGCCGTCTTGGAAGATCATCAGGGCAGCCGGTGATTTGCCGTCGTATTGGGCGGGCACATAGACCCAATACTGCCGAATGGTGCCTTCAAAAACCGTGCTCTTCCAAACGCCTTCCGTCACCTTGCCTTGCGGAATACCTTCGACGCGAGTCGAGTCGGGCGTGAATTTGTAGGACTCCTCGTTGGCAAATGCGACAGAAGCCAAGCTAATGACGCATAAAATCAGTAAGCGTATCATGGAGTCGGCTCCTTAAGAAGTTAGGTGGAAAACTCTGCGGAGTAATAGGCTTTCATTGTTAAAATACAACATTTTATGACGCATTGGGATGAGGCTAGGCTGAGATCATATCGCACCTTCGAGGCTCCATCGCTGCGTGCGTGCCGCAACAAAAGACCTTGGGTTTTCTGAAAGCTGACGCTTCCGAGCCACTGGCTTACATGGCTGTTCATCTATTGGATCGCCGGCGTCCCGTCGGCTGTGTTTGGCGATGGATGAAGGCAGTCGATGTCTGTCGAGGGCCTTGTCGACAAATATCGAGGTTGCGGACCTCATTTCCCCCGCAGCCACGCCGCGGTGTGGTAGCTGAAGATCAGCGAGGCGCCGGCGCGTTTGAAGGCGAGGAGGCTTTCGGCGATTACGCGTTTCTCGTCGATCCAGCCGTTGGCGGCGGCGGCTTTCACCATGGCGTATTCGCCAGAGACGTTGTAGACGGTGACCGGCACGTCCGAATGGGCGGCGAGATCGGCGACGATGTCGAGATAAGGCAGGCCGGGCTTGACCATCACCATGTCGGCGCCTTCAGCGACGTCGAGAGCCAGTTCGCGTCGCGCTTCGCGGCGGTTGGCGGGGTCCATCTGATAGGTTTTTTTATCGCCGCTGCGGGGGGCCGAGTCGAGGGCGTCGCGGAAGGGTCCGTAGAAGGCGGAGGCGTATTTGGCGCAGTAGCTCATGATGCCGGTCTGGGTGAAGCCGGCGGCGTCGAGGGCGTCGCGGATGCAAGCGACGCGACCGTCCATCATGTCCGAGGGGGCGACGAAGTCGGCGCCGGCGCGGGCCATTTCCACCGCCATGGCGGCGAGGATGGGCAGGGTTTCGTCGTTGAGGATCTGGCCGTCGCGGACGAGGCCGTCGTGGCCGTCGGAGGAATAGGGGTCCATGGCGACATCGGCGAAGATCACCAGTTCGGGGAACTCCTTTTTGATGGCGCGGATGGCGTGCAGGTAGAGGTTGTCGGGATTGAGCGACTCGCGGGCGAAGGCGTCCTTCTTGGCGTCGTCGATGGCGGGGAAGGGGGCGATGGCGCGCAGGCCGAGGGGGACGAGTTCGCGCAGTTCGGTCAGGAGCAGATCGAGGCTGAGGCGCTCGATGCCGGGCATCGATTTCACCGGGAGGCGACGGCCTTCGCCGGGGACGAGGAAGTAGGGCATGACCAGATCTTCGGCGTTCACTTGGTTTTCGCGGACGAGATCGCGGACGAAGGTCGACTGGCGGTTGCGGCGGGGACGGATGCGCATGGGGGGATTCCTCGGGGGCTGTGTTGTCCCGAGACTATGAAGCGGGAAAGCGAGCTTGAAAGGCTGATAGCTTGAAAGCTTGGGTGATTGCGCTTGCTGGGACCGCCGCACTCTGTGCGGTGTTTGTCTTCATGCCTCCGCCGACAAACCAGCAACGAATGCGGCAGCACCGCACGGGAGTGCGGCGGTCCCAGCACCAGCCGAGCTCAATCCGGCCAAAAAGAATCACCCGCACGGGTCTCGTGCGGGTGAAATTTCATGGCGGGACGGACGGGAATCGAACCCGCAACCTCCTGCGTGACAGGCAGGCGCTCTAACCGATTGAGCTACCACCCCGCTTTTGAAAGCGGTGTTCTGCTAAGTGGGATGCGATCTGAAGGGTCACAGGCTTCAGAAAAAAGATGGCGGGACGGACGGGAATCGAACCCGCAACCTCCTGCGTGACAGGCAGGCGCTCTAACCGATTGAGCTACCACCCCGCTTCTTTGGGTGCATCCCGCCGGGGGGCGGAACGGGTCTGAAGTTAGCGATGATGATGGAAGCGTCAAGCCAGTTCTGGCAGTTTCCCGGAAAATTCTTTCCCTGATTGGGCCTGAACCCCGTCTGTCATAGCGATCGCTTACATCGGCAGCCTCGTCACCTCCGACGACGCCGAGGCACGGCGCCTTCTCGGCGAGGATTTGCTGGGGTGATTTTAGATCACGACTGGGATGCGCCTGGGCTTTGCAATAAGCGATCTTAAACCTCAACAGGAGGGATAGTTGGGATAGTTTTTCAGTGTTGAAGTATCTCCGTCTTTCGGTTTTAAATTTCGAATCTAGGGAAGCGCTATGCCTGACCTCGTTACAGCACTTTCCGTTCAGGCCAAGGCATTGGCACCCGAAGATCGCGCCCGACTTGCCGAAGAGCTGCTCGCCAGCTTGGATCCGCATGAAGCGGAGATCGACGCCGCTTGGGATCAAGAGATTGGTCGCCGCATCGATGAGATCGAGAGGGGAGTCGTTCAAATGATTCCTGCCGATCAAGCGTTTGCCCAAGTCCGGCGTGCCCTCAGACGGTGAAACATCTCGTCAATCTCGGCAGTCAAAAGGCTTCATTTTGAGCTCAAGTTTGCAGTCCCGGCTTCAGTCGGTCTGTTCTCTTCCGAACGCGATTGGAGCATAGCAGCCGACTGAAGCCGGGACTGCAAACTCAGACTTCCTGACCCGCACAGGAGGCTGTGTGAACGGCGATGGCACTTGCTTTGTTGCTCAACCCCAAGGGGGTTACAGCCCAAAGCCCAGGGTTGGCGCCTAGCCTACCCTGGGAACGAGACAATTTGATTCCATACCCCAACGGGGTTTCAGCTCGTTCTGTGCGCCCTAGGAGCACCAGCGAGATGAAACCCCGTTGGGGTACGAGGATATTGGTCGGCTCCCGGGGTAGCACCTCGATGCTCGGCGCAACCCCGGGCTTTGAGCTGCAACCCCTTTGGGGTAAAGCGGAAGGTGCCAAGACCTTCACGGCTCAAGTCTGTAGTACCGGCTTCAACCGGTGTGTTCTGTGCCGAACGCGATTTGACTACAAACCAGGAAATCATAACTCCCTGGATTCAATCAAGCCCATATTTCTAACCACAAATTCTCGCGGAATCGCCGTCGCCGGGGATGGAGCTTCCCCGAGCTCATGCTATTTGGGGAGGATGCAAAACCCCGGGACGCCCCATGATTGTCACTGAGCTCTTCACCGATTACCATCTTCTCCAGGAATCCTACGCACTCTGGAAGGCGGGACGCGGTCGCGACGACGCCTTCTTCTACCTCAGTTTCCGCCGTCCGCCCTGTGGCACCGGCTTCGGCGTCGCCGCCGGCATCGATGAAGCGATGCAACTGCTCGACGCCGCCGCCACCGAAGGCTTCTTTGGCGCCGACTTGCGCGACCGCCTGCTGACCAGTTCGCCCGAGCTCGCCGATCCGGCCTTCCTGAGCTTCCTCGAAGATGCGGCGCGCCGCATGGAAGTGCACGCGGTGCGCGACGGCACCCTGGTCTTCCCGCAGGCGCCCCTGCTGCGTCTGCAGGCGCCCCTGGCGCTCGGCCTGGTGCTCGAGCCTCTGCTCGACATGTACATCGGCCATGGCACGCAAGTCGCCAGCCGCGCCGCCCGTCTGGTCTGCTCCGCCGGCAAGGCGCAAGTGGTCGAATTCGCCCTCCGCCGCAGCGCCTCGCCCGAGGCCGCCCTGCTGACTTCGCGAGCCGCCGCGGTTGCTGGCTGCCGCGCCACCACCAACCTCCAGGCCGCCGCCCGCTACGGCCTGGCCCTGCGCCGTCCGATGTCGCACAACTGGGTCCTCGCTCATGCGACGGAACTCGAAGCCTTTGAAGCCGCCGCCGAGGCCAACTCGGAAGGCCTCGAACTGGTTCTCGACACCTACGATGCGGCCCAGGGATTACGCGCCGCCTTGCCGATTCTCAGCCGCTTGAAAAAAGCCGGCCAACGCCCCCTCGGCGTCCGCCTCGACTCCGGCGATCTGCTCGAGCTCTCCCGCCTCTGCCGGGCTCAGCTCGAAGAAGCCGGCCTTGGCGAACTCCAGATTGCCGCCGGCGGTGGCTTGGACGAAAAGTCGATCGAAAAATTGAGCGAACACAAGGCGCCGATCGACGTCTTCTACGTCGGCTCCGCCTTCGCCGCCACCGAGCAGCCCAATGCCGGCGTCAGCAGCAAGATCTGCGCGTGGAAAAACGGCCACTCCTGGGAAACCTGCGCCAAGTTCGGCGAAGACGTCACCCGCGGCTCCCTGCCCGGCGTTCTCAGCCTGTCGCGCTTCTCGCAAGGCCATCGCTTCGTCGGCGACGTCATCTTCTCGGAGCTGCTCTACGGCGGCGGCAACGCCATCATGGACGACCGCACCTTCATGCCCCGCATCCTGCACGGCACCCACGAATCCCTGCTCCGCCGCAGCTTCGCCAAAGGCCGCCGCCTCTTCCCCGCCGCCAGCGTCGCCGATGATCAGGCCTACTGCGCCAAGCAGCTCGCCGGACTGCCGCCCGCCGCCCGCGCCATCCAATTCCCCGAGCACTACACCTGTGGCGTCGACCCGGAAGTCCATCAGTCCAAAGTCGAGCTGCAGAAGCGCCACATCCGCAGGTAAGGGTTGTAGGGGTTGTAGGGGTTTCAGGGGTTGTAAGGGTTTCAGGGGTGAGCACCGCAATAACACCCTTCTGCCTTCAACCTTAAACTTTAAAATTTTAAACTGAGTAGCTCTCATGATCGGAACTGTTTTTATCGACCGCGATGGCGTGGTCAACCGCCGCCTGATGGACGACTACATCAAGGACTGGAGCGAATTCGAGCTCCTTCCCGGCGTCCGCGAAGCCCTCTTGAGCCTGAAATCAGCAGGCTGGCGGACCATCTTGATCACCAATCAGCGCGGCGTTTCCCGCGGCATCATGACCCGTGAAGAGCTGCTTGTGCTCCATGAACGCATGCAGGAGCTTCTCGGCGATGCCGCGCTCGACGCGATCTACTTCTGCCCGCACGGCAAGGACGACGGCTGCACCTGCCGCAAACCGCGACCTGGCATGATCCTGCAGGCGGCGGCGGACTTCCCCGACATCCAGCTCGACCAGTGCTGCATGTTCGGCGACAGCGACTCCGACGGCAAGGCCGCCTTCAACGCCGGCTGCCCACGCTTCTTCAAGATCGTCGAAGGCTACGACCTGCTTGCCGCCGTCAAAGACTGGCTGGCCGAACACCGCTGAGCCTGTCGTCATAAAGCCTATTGCCGCCTTGAACGGGGCGCGTATGTTTGGCGCCATCATAAATCCAGGAAACTCCCATCATGCACGAAAACGCCAATCAGCTGCGCCTGCCCGAGTGGATGCGCGTCAAGGTCCACACCGGCAACCGCCGCCAGGAGACCGCCGCCGCCCTCGGCGAGCTCAAGCTCAACACCGTCTGCGAAGAAGCCAAGTGCCCGAACCTGGCGGAGTGCTGGCACCAGCACAGTGCCACCTACATGCTGATGGGGAAGAACTGCACCCGCGCCTGCCGCTTTTGCGCCATCGGCTACGCCCGACCCGAAACCCTCGACCCGGAAGAACCCGAACGCGTCGCTGAAGCCGCCGAACGCATGGGCCTCGAATATGTCGTCGTCACCTCCGTCGCCCGCGATGACCTTCCTGATGAAGGCGCCGCCCACTTTGCCGCCACCGTCCGCGCCCTGCGTGCCCGCCTGCCCAAGGCCGGCATCGAAATCCTCACGCCCGATTTCAGCGGCCGCCTCGAATGTATCCAGACCGTGGTCGACTCCGTCCCCACCGTCTTCAATCACAATCTTGAGACCTGCGAGCGCCTGACGCCGCCGGTCCGCGGTCGCGCCCGCTACCACCGCAGCCTGCAGGTGCTGGCCGACGCCAAACGCCTCTCCAAGGGCACCGTCCTGACCAAGTCCGGCATCATGGTCGGCCTCGGCGAGACCGATGAGGAAGTTCTCGATTGCATGCGTGATCTGCGCGCCGCCGGGGTTGACATCCTGACCATCGGCCAATATCTGCCGCCGTCGCGCAAGCACTGGAAGCTCAAGCGTTACGTCCGCCCGGAGCAGTTCGAGTCGTGGAAAGCCCTCGGCGAAGCGATGGGCTTCGGCGCTGTCGCTTCCGGCCCGATGGTCCGCAGCTCCTACAAGGCCGGTCTGCTGGTCGATGGCAAGCTCAAGGAACAGGGGCAGTCGGGACTTATTCTGCCAAGCTGATCCCCTCATTTCTTTAGTCAAAAACAAGGCGGGCTGTCGAGCCCGCCTTGTTGCCTTTCTTGATGCTGGATCAGGGCTTGGCGTCAGCCTTCTGCTTCGCCAGTTCCGCCGCTTTTTTGTCGGCCGCTGCTTGGGCGTCGATGGCTTCCACTTTGGCTTCCACTTTCGCTTCGACCTTGGCTTCATCGTCGAAGGGCACTTCAGGAATCGCGATGCCGGCGTCCTTCAATAACTGGGCATGCTGGGCGCGGACGGCCGCCATCCGGGCTTCCATCGCGGCCATCTGCGCCGCCATCTCGGGCGGCATCTCGTCGACTTCCTGGCCGTTGACGACGATGCGTTGGGCCCGGTGGATGACGGTGCGGCCGTTGGGGCCTTCGATGATCTCGACGCCGTTCTTGCCTTTGCCGGCGGTTTTTCCGGCGGCGGGAGCCAGCTCAGCGGTGAGTTCTTTGGCGACTGCGGCGACTTCGGGATCCTTGTCGTTGCTGCGGCTGGCGAGTGCGGCGGCGGCGGGAGCCCCGAGAGCGCGAAGATCCGCTTTGGCCTGCTTGCGGGCCGGGGCGTCGCCTTCCGAGATGGTTTTCAGCAAGGCGTCGACCTTGGCCTGAACTTCGGGATCGGCCTTACCGAGATTGAGGGGAGCAGCCTTGCCGGCTGGCTTCGCCTGGGCATCCAGAAACTCGCCGTGAATCGGGCCGTTACCAGCGACGACGACACCGTTGGCGATGATTTTCATCTGGACATTGCCACCACCGCGGACGCGCATGACGCCGCCGTTGCCGAGCTGGATCACTTGTTCGCCGTTATTGGCATCATCGGCCTTGGCCTCCTCCGGCTTGGCCGCCGGGGCGCCGCTGAGTTCTTTCGCCAGGGCGGCGATCTCGGGATCCTTGTCGTCGAGGTGTTTCTTCAAAGTTGCGGACGCCTCTTGGCCGAGTTTGAGCAGTTCGGCTTTGGCTTCCTTGCGGGCCGAAGCGTCGCCCTTGGCGTAATCGGCGATCAGTTGTTCGGTACGGGTCGTGGCGTCGGCAGGTTCGGCGAGGGCGAGGGCGGCAATGAGGAACAGGGCGTTCATGGAGGTTTGATCCTTTAATGGGGGTTATGGGGAAATGATGAGCGAAGCGCTTTGTCAATATCCCAAACGCGCCGGATGGACTTTTTTTTCTGGATCGACAAAATTTGCCTCGGAAGAGGCTGATTTGCCGATCCTTGCCGATTTCCCCCTTGCAATTGGCGGGGCATGGACGGACTATATGAGAATCATCACTTCCCGTGTCTTCAAGGAACCCATCATGGCCAAGAATCTCGTCATCGTCGAATCCCCCGCCAAAATCAAGAGCATTGAGAAATACCTCGGCAAGGACTTCCAGGTGCTGGCTTCTTACGGCCACGTCCGCGACCTGCCGGAGAAGAAGCTTGGCATCGATGTCGACAACAACTTCGCCCCGGAATACGAGATCAGCGGTGACGCCCGCAAGAAGAAGAACATCGACGAACTGCGCAAGGCCGGCGCCGTCGCCTCGACCATCTGGCTCGCGACTGACCCGGACCGTGAAGGAGAATCCATCTCCTGGCACCTGTACGAACTGCTGAAGCCCAAGTCGAAAGCCAAGTTTCGCCGCGTCACCTTCAATGAAATCACTGAGAAAGCGGTCAAGGCCGCCTTCGACACCCCGCACGAAATCGATCAGGACATGGTCGACGCCCAGCAGGCCCGCCGCGTCCTCGACCGCCTCGTCGGCTTCAAGGTCTCGCCCCTCGCCCGCAAGCGCGGCGGCTCCTCCGCCGGCCGCGTCCAGACCGTCGCTCTCCGCCTCATTGTCGAACGCGAAAAAGCCATTCGCGCCTTCGTTCCCGAAGAATACTGGTCGCTCAAGGTCAAACTCGCCCGCGCCAAGGGCAAGGACACCTTCATCGCCGCGCTGAAAAAGATCGACGGCAAGAAGGCCGAACTCAGCACCGAGAAGCAGACCCTCGGCCTGGTCGCTCAACTGAAAGGCGCCAGCTTCCCGGTCACCGGCCTCACCGGCGTCGAGAAATCCCTCAAGGCTCCGCCCCCTTTCATCACTTCGTCGCTGCAGCAGGCCGCCTCCGGAGCCGTCCGCATGAGCCCGACCCAGACTATGCGCGTCGCGCAAGACCTATATGAAGGCGTCGACATCGGCAAGGAAGGCTCCGTCGGCCTGATCACCTACATGCGTACTGACTCCTTCACCATCTCGGTCGACGCTCAGCAGGCCGCCCTCGGCCACATCAAGGCCTTCTTCGGCGCTGAATACTGCCCGGCCAAGCCCAATATCTACAAGTCGAAGAACTCGGCCCAGGGCGCCCACGAAGCCATCCGCCCCACCGACATCTCCCGCACCCCCGACAGCATGAAGCGCTTCCTCGAGCCTGATCAACTCAAGCTCTACACCCTGATCTACAACCGCTTCCTCGCCTCGCAAATGGCACCCGCCAAGGTCCGCCTCGACACCGCCGAACTCGAGCCTGAAGGCGCCGCTGTCAAAAACCGCATGCTCTTCACCGTCAGCGCCACCACCACCCTCTTCGAAGGCTGGAAAAAGGCCTACAACCACGCCGAAGAAAAAGTCAAAGCGAAGAAAAAAACCGACGACGCCGACGACGATGAAGGCGAAGAAGAGGACGCGCCCCAGGCCCTGCCCGACCTGAAAAAAGGCGAGCAATGCAAGCTCATCGAGCCGCAGACCAAGCAGCACTTCACCGAGCCCCTGCCGCGCTTCAGTGAAGCCACCCTGATCCGCTCGCTCGAAGAAAACGGCGTCGGACGTCCCTCGACCTACGCATCCATCGTCAAGACCATCCAGGACCGCGAATACGTCGCCAAAGACTCCGGCCGCCTCGTCCCGACCCAGATCGGCGAAGACACCTGCGACTTCCTCACCCTGTCGATCCCGACCCTCTTCGAAGTCAAGTTCACCGCCGAGATGGAAGAGAAGCTCGACGAGATCGAAAACGGCCGCTGCAAGTGGACCGACATGATGCAGACCTTCTACGGCGACTTCGTCAACTGGCTCGGCGCCGCCAAGACCGCCGGCGCCCCGCCCGCCGAAAACTTCGCCGCCCTGCTCAAGCTCTTCCACGCCAAGGTCGCCTTCGACACCCCGGTGAAACCCGCCAAGGGCCGCGCCTTCGACGACAAGGAATTCGTCGAATCCCTGCGTGAAGCCCTCGAGGAAAGCGGTGCTGTCACCGCCCGTCAATGGCAGACCCTGGTCAAGCTCGCCGCCAAATACGCCCCCCAGCTGAAAGGCCTGCCCGCCCTCGCCAAGAAGTTCAACTTCGAAGCTGAGCTCACCGCCCTTCAGGAACAGCGCGCCATCGCCGTCGAAGCCATCGAAAACCCCGATTCCAACCCCGGCGCCGCCCTCCTCAAGGCCCTCGAAGGCATGACCTACGATCCCCCGACCAAGGGCGGTCCGCGCGTCTATGACGACGGCAAATTCGTCAGCTCCTTGCGCGACCAGCTCAACGCCGGACGAGTCCTCACCGACAACCAGGTCGCTGCCCTCGCTCGCATCGCCAACAAATATGGCGAACGCGATCCCAAGCTTGCCGCCGCCATCGTCAAGGCCGGCTTCGCTCCTCCCGCTGCCGCCGCCCAGGATCCGGAAGTCAAATCGAAGATCGAAACCCTCCTCGCCGGCTTCGCCCAGGTGAAGGAATGGGCACCGGCCCAGAAGAAGGGCAAGGCCACCTTCGACGACAAGGAATTCGTCGAATCCCTGCGCGCCCAGTTCGCCTCGAAAGGCCAGCTCTCCGAGCGCCAGATCGAAGCCCTCGGCAAACTCGCCTCGCGCTACCGCGAAGGCGCCCCCGCCCTTGGCAAGGCCCTCGAAGCCATCCCCAAGGCAGCCCCCGAGACGGTTGACGCCCAGTGCCCGAAATGCGGCAAACAAGTGATCAAAAAGGCCTGGAAAGGCCGCCACTTCTTCGCCTGCTCCGGCTACCCCGCCTGCAAGAACTCCGCCAGCACCCTCGATCAATTGCTCGGCAACTGAGCCACACTTGATCAGATCCAAAGCCCCGGCAGTGATGCCGGGGTTTTGCGTCTAGCGCAGAATTCCTCTTCATTGACAAAGCTGCATGTAAGGCCAGTGTAACCCCAATCTCTAGGAGTCAGTTAGCCATGTACGCCATCACCTTCGACATTGACACCAGCTGCGTTGAAGTCTCACGGGGCACCAGCTACAATGCCATCTACAGCGAAATCCGGAAAATCATGGAAAGTCGGGGCTTCAAATGGCAACAGGGCTCGACCTACTTCGGCGGCGACAAGGTGAACGCCGTTTCCTGCGTCTTGGTAGCGCAAGAGCTGGCCAAGTCCGTCCCAGGCTTTCAAAGCTGCGTGCGCGACATCCGCATGCTCCGCATCGAAGAGATGAATGATCTGATGCCAGTTGTCAGGCCGTGAACTGATGATAGCCACCTAACCCCCGGCAGTGATGCCGGGGTTTTTTACGTCTGGCGCAGAAGGCAGAGCGGCACTCCGCGATTAGATTTCGCCGCCACATCAACACCACAGGAGAGATTCACATGGGCGTCATCATCCAAGCCGTTTACGAAGGCGGCCTGCGCTGCAAAGCTGTTCACACCCCGAGCGGCGCCACCTTGGTCACCGACGCCCCCGTCGACAACCACGGACGCGGCGAAAGCTTCTCCCCCACCGACCTCGTCGCCACCGCTTCGCTGACCTGCATGATGACCATCATGGGCATCGCCGCCAACAAAGAACAAGTCGACATCCGCGGCATGAAGGCGAGCACCGAAAAGATCATGAGCAGCGAGCTGCCGCGCCGCGTCGCCCGCCTTCTCATCCGCCTTGAAATCCCCGGGGTCGCCGACGCCGAAACCCGCCGCAAGCTCGAAGCCGCCGCCCGCGCCTGCCCGGTCCATAAATCGATCTCCCCCGAGATCGAGCTGGATATCGAATTCAGCTGGCTGTAACAAGCTTTTTGCCACCATGGAAACAGGCCCGATGTGTCATCGGGCCTGTCATCGTTTTCAGCACAGACGAGGGAAAGAAGTCGACATCGCTGGCCACCCGCATCCTGCCGCACAACTTCGGCGAGCTCATCGACGCCCAGATCGACATCCTCCGTTGCACCTCGCCATCCTGGAGAAGATCGCCTTCAACCTGACGGAGGAAGCCGTCGGCGGCAAGCCGGTCGTCCAGTTCAAGGGTATCCCCGTGCGCCGCGTCGACGAGATCATCTCGACCGAAGCCCGCGTCGTCTGATTCCTTGCGGGGACTTTGTGGTATTTTTGCTGTTCATTCAGCTGAAAACCTGCCTTTATTTCACCCTTTGAAACGGAATGGTCGAAAATCCTCTCCGTCGAATCGCCTGGTCCTCCTTTACATCCCGATTAAATCGTCATATGATTGCTTGTATCAGAAGCAAAATCCAAAGCTAGGCAAAGCTCATGAAAACCCAGAAGTCCTTCACGCTGATTGAGCTCCTAGTCGTCATTGCGATCATCGCAGTGCTAGCGTCCCTGCTGCTGCCCGCCCTCAGTCGCGCCAGACGCGAGGCCCAACGCGCCTCCTGTACCAATAATCTCAAACAGATCGCGCAGGCCGCCATGTCCTACACCGATTCCAACGACGGCTATTACCCGTGCGCCGGGAATTGGGCTAACGGCATAACGTGGGACGACTTACTCAGCAGCGAATTGCAGACTAACTTGTCGGCGGCCGAGCGCGCGCAAGGGGGGGGCTTGTCCAATGCCTTCGCCGGACGCCTGAAAATCCTCAACTGCCCGGAGGATACGGTCCGCTCCAATGCCAGTTTGACCCCCCGCAGCTACGCCATCAATTCCGGCGATAACTGGTGGTCCCCCACCGGTTTCACCGGGATTTCCACGGAGATGTTCATCTCGGTCAAGATCTCCGCCGTCGCCGCCCTCTCCAACACTCTCCTGATCGGAGAAAGGGTCAACTTTCCTAACTATGCCGGCGCTAACGGCAATGCGATGTCGGGCAGCGTAGTCACCACCAACGGCCCCGCCGTCCACTCGCGAGCCGGCTACTACACCTACAGCTTCTGCGACGGCCATGTCGAATACGACCACGGCAGCAATTTGGACCCTAAAAGACAGCGCTGAGCAAATATGTACTCTCCCCTCCTCATCTGCATGGCCTTCCTGACCGTTTTTCTAGTCTATAAAAGCCGCAGCTCGACACGCCAAGGTCTGAAATTTGCCGTCCTCCTGTCTAGTGTCGCGACTCTGATTCTTTGCCTGGTCTCCGCCCTGTCGAATCCCGAGCAGAAAGAAGAGGATCAACGGGAAGCCGTGTTCCGTAGCGCCGTGGCGATGAAGTTGGCAGCCTCACTGCCGCCAAGTGCCAAACCCTGGAAAATCCTCTCTTTCGAAGGGCCTGGTCCAAACGTGGGGGCAGACTTGAGCATCGAGGCGATCAAAACTGCCCTCGGCAAACGCGGCGAGATTACCCATCGTCTGGTGCCGATGGACTTGAGCCCGGAAGGTATCCGCCGCGTCGTCTTTCACGTCAAACCGGATCTCATTCTGATGCAAGTGAGCCTGACTCGAGATCCGGAAGAGCAGGAGCAACTTTTTCTTGGCGCCGATGAAGAGGGGCCTCCTCTGCCGCCGCTCTATCTCCTCAATGTCAACGTGCGCTACGTCAAAAAATGGCTCGCCGGCAAACAGATTGCCGCCGCGATCGTGCAAAAGCCCAAATATGATCCCCGCGGCGTTCCCGATGCCAAAGATCCCGGCGTCTTCGACCAGCGCTATCTGCTGATCGACGCCGGCAATCTCTCCGCCCAAGGCCCGGAGTTTTTCGCCCCCGAGGTCGCGCCGGTAAGCAAGGAGTGATCTCCTCACAGCCCTGAAACAAGCCGCCCCGGTTCCCCGTGGCGGTTTTTTCAGGGAGCGGGAATTCAACCCCAAAGAAAGTTTGCGACCTGTGCAACTGTGTTTGAGCTTGGTTCGTGCGCCGCGTCGACGAGATCATCTCGACCGAAGCCCGCGTCGTCTGATTCCTCGCGGGGACTTTGTGGTATTTTTTCTGCTCATTCAGCTTAAAACCTTCCTTTATTTCACCCTTTGAGGCGGAATGGTCGAAAATCCTCTCCGCCGAATCGCCTAGTCCTCCTTTACATTCCTATTTAATAATGATATAATGGCTGTATCGGAAACAAAATCCAAGGCGAGGCAAAGTTAATGAAAACCCAGAAGTCCTTCACGCTGATTGAGCTCTTAGTCGTCATTGCGATCATCGCAGTGCTAGCTTCCCTGCTGCTCCCCGCCCTCGGTCGCACCAGAAGCGAGGCCTACCGCGCCTCCTGCATCAATAATCTCAAACAGATGGCGCAGGCCGCCATATCCTACGCCGATTCTAACGGCGGCTATTACCCGGCAGGATACCAATCCGGCTCATCGTGGGACGACTTGCTCAGCAGCGAATTGCAGACTGGCTTGTCGGCCGCCGACTGCGCACAAGAGAGCTTGTCCATTGCCTTCGCCGGACGCCTGAAAATCCTCAGCTGCCCGGAGGATAAGCCCCGCCCCGATGCCAGTTTGACCCCCCGCAGCTACGCCATCAATTCCGGCGATAACTGGTGGTCCGCCACCGCTTTCACCGGTATATCCTGGTACCTGGCCGGATCGGTCACGACCTCCGACGTCGCCGTCCCCTCCAACACTCTCCTGATCGGAGAAAGGGTCAACGTTCCTAACTATGCCGGCTACCAACACTTTGCGACCTCGGGCGATGTACTCACCAACAACGGACCCGCCGCCCACTCGCGACCCGCCTACTACAACTACAGCTTCTGCGACGGCCATGTCGAATACGCTCACGGCAGCACCCTGGCCACCAATCGGCATCGCTGAGAAAATAGGTACTCTGCCCCGCGCGTAACCAAGACAGCCAATTTTGCTCTTGTTCATTCGTTCGAGCCCTTGCGGGTCGCGCCGGTAAGCAAGGAGTGATCTCCTCACAGCCCTGAAACAAGCCGCCCCGGTTCCCCGTGGCGGTTTTTTCAGGGAGCGGGAATTCAACCTGGGAGCGCGCC
>CAMCSH010000011.1 GCA_945877655.1 Lentisphaera araneosa HTCC2155
TGATCCAGCCGCTGATGATGGTGGCGCGAATGACGGCCAAGGCGTAGGAGCCGTCCGCCGACCAAGCCATGCCGCGGCCCTTCTGGCGCTGGCTGGCGCAAAGGTCGCAGGCCTTCTCGGCCGGATTGCTCGACAGAGGCAGGCCCAGCTTCTTGCGGATGGAGTAGACGGGGATCTGATTTCGACGGGTTTCGAGGTAGTCGATCAACTCCTGAATCTTCTTGGGATTGCGGATCTGGTCGGACTGGATTGAACGGAGATGAGCGATGGCGGAGTCGACGGCACCGTGATAGAGCATGTCTTCGAGCCTGCTCCATTCCTTGGCCCGCCGCTCAAGGCCGGAGAGAGCAGCTCGCCGAGCTTCTTGTGCAGATGATACCAGTCGAGGATCTGGTGGAACCCCTTGACCTTGCCCGCCAGTGTCGCCAGCGCCGACTCGCGGAGCAGCTTCTCGCCATCGCTGAACAGGCAGAGGTTGATCCCGCGTAAGTCGCGCGCTTGCATCAAGGCGAGGAAGCGGATGAATAGCGTGGCGTAGCTGCGGGCGACGAGGGTCACCTTGGCCTGCCCGGGGGCGCTCAGTGTGCCGCAGGCGGTGCTCACCGTCTTGCGCCCGCCGCGCTCGGCCTTGGCCTGCTTGCGTTCGCGACGGCTGGGCCGCGGCTTCTTGATCCGATGGCCTTCGGCATCCTTCTGCACCGGACCGCGTTCCTCGACCTGTTTCTTGCAGAAGACCGCGTCGGCGGTCAAGATAAGGGTCAACTTGGGATCGGTGAGCGGCACGGGATTGGCCAAAGCCTCTTTCTGGTAAGCCGTGGGCACGGTGTCTTTGACCAACTGCTCGACCTCGGCTTCATCGAGCTTGGCCACCACCAAGTCCGCCTCCGGCAGCGGCGTGGCAACCCCGACCTTGGCAACGGCTTCATCAAGAGCGGCATCAAGCGCCAAATCTTCGCGTTCGACGCCATTGCCCAAGGTGATGTGGCTGATCTGCGCCTCTTGAGGCGCGAGGCGGTTGAGGGTGTCGGCGTGGGCTCGTATGCTGGTGTCGCCGCTGATCCGGCGCAAGCTCAGCTCGCGCCAATCGCTGGTCTTGGCGGCGCTGTCGCCGTTGCGTCGCGGCAGGCTGGCACGGTTGCTTTTGACCACTTGGCGGCCACGCATCGGCTTCCAGGTCTTGAAGCGAAAGACGCCGTTGAGATCGCGCACCTCGTAGTCTTCGCCCTCGACTATCTCCAGCGCGTCGCCGGGATTCCTGGCCAACAGGCGGGCCTTTTCCGCCTCCAGCTCATCAAGGCAGGCCTTCTCGGCCAAAGCCTGCTGATCCTGGGCGAGTTGCTTCCACATCTCAATCCGTTTGGCTTGTGCCTCAGCCTCAATCTTCTTCCACAAATTCATCGTTTTCCTCGGCTTGATTAAACTACTTGTTAAAGTAGTTATATAGACACGGGACAAGCCTGTCCTGATCCAGGAAAACGGTGTAAAGTCTTGAAAAAAAGAAGGCGAATGACAATGGGTTACCCGACCAAGATTCAACTGATCCAGAGACCGAAAAACCAGCAATGGCATGTCAACTTCCCCAACGCCTTAGCTGAAGCGCTGCAGCTGCAAAAGGGCGAGACGGTCGAATGGGAGATTCATTCCCGCGACGTGATCGTCATGATTCGCAAGGAGGCACCACCGGTCACTGATGTCGAGGCCACGGTGAGAAAGGCACACGCATCAGGGAAGGTTAGGAAAACTCAAACGGAGTGAGACAGGTCGGAATTTTGGGGCAAGTGGCTTTTTGTTGCCGGGACCGCCGCACTGATCTGAAACTCTCCTCGCTTCGGAATCCCGTCTTTGCCGAGCTGGCCGTATCTTCCGGCTCAACATGGGAGTCCATCATGATCACCGAACTCGAATGCTTGCACCAGCTCTTCACTCAAGGCGCCCTCACCGAAACGGAATTCACCGCTGCCAAGGCCTCGTTGTTGAAAGGCCCCTCCGCCGATCTACTCAAGCTTGATGAACTGCGTGATGAGCTGAACCGGCTGCAGCGGGATTGGGATGAGGAGAGGAGGAAAATCCATTTCCTCCCCCAAGATCCCGCGAGAGGAAAAAATCATGTCAAATTCATCCGCGGATTGAGCTACTTCCTTGCAGTTGCCGCCGCTATTTTCGCCATCGCAGGCGTCGTCAATATCATCAATGGCAAAGACTGGATTTTCCTAATGTTGGGAGTGTTTTTTGCTTTCGAAAGTTCGATATTCCACTACATCACTAAAAAACAATCTCACCACATCGCCAAGTTCGCCGAGGACCGCCAGACTTACGAGCTACGCCGCGCCGAACTCGAAGGACAAATCGCAGCTCTCCGGAATCAGCTGCGGGGTGAAGCGAATGGAAGCTGACTCCATCGACCAGCTGCATATTCGTCTTCGCGACCGGGAACAACGCTGGTTGGAGGAACGAGCCGCCTTTCTCGATCGTTTTGGCAAGGAACCGGTCGACACCTTCAAGGGATTCTATCTTGTCATGTTCGTCCTGATGACGATTCTTCTCAGCGCACTTCCTTGTCTCAGCTGGGCGTCTGGTCACCGCGACTTCGCCAAAAGCCTGCTGATCTCGCTCGGTATCTTCGGGTGGATCAGCTTCTGGATGATTTACGGCAAGATCCAATTTCACCAATTCGTGGCAGCCAAAGCGGAGTTCGAAGCTGAACGCGCTGAAATCGAAAAAGAGCTGGACACCAAAAGAGGTTCGGTTCGTCGCGAAGCGACGGTGTGAGTGTAGCCGGGGGTTTCAACCCCCGGTGTGCTTGGCAATGAATTTGGCGTCGCGGCAGCGACGCGGTGACAGATGCGGTGACAGATGCGTTCAGGGGCGCCTTCTGCATCGCCACCGCAGACATGTCATCCTGTCGCTACGCGACGGCGATTCCCTCTTGATCCTGTCCGGGGGTTAAAACCCCCGGCTACACTCATGCCGTCGCTTCGCGACGAGCGCAAAACACCCGGCACGGAGGCCGGGGCTCCCAGGCACGCCGGCGCTGCGCGACGAGCGCAAAACAACCGGCACGGAGGCCGGGGCTCCCAAGGCACGACGGCGCTTCGCGACGAGCGCAAAACACCCGGCACGGAGGCCGGGGCTCCCAGGTGCGCCGTCGCTTCGCGACGAGCGCAAAACACCCGGCACGGAGGCCGGGGCTCCCAGGCATGCCGTCGCTTCGCGACGAGCGACATAAAAACTCCCCGAGACCAGACAGGCCTCGGGGAAGGTGCGCTGAGCTGAGTTCAGTCTGCGTCGATTTCCTGGTCGGCGACGTCGTCGTCGAGGAGGTCGGCACCGAAGATGCCGAGGAAGAAGTCGCCGATTTCGGCGGCGTTGATGCCTAGCTTGAGGCCGCCGCAGATACCGAGGGTCGCTTCGAGCTGGCCGTAGTAGGCGGCGCCGGCTTCGTCGCCGGGCCAGTCGGACCAAGGGTTTTCGCACCAGGACATGAGCAGAAACTGGTCGGTCTTCCATTGCTTGTGGCGCTTGCTGGCGATGTCGGCGGGGTTGAAGCTGGTGCGTTCTTCGCCGACGAGGAGGAGGTGACCTTCGAGGGCTTCGCCTTTGACATCGGCGTCTTCGGTGTAGAAGAAGCGGCCTTGGGCGAGACCGGTCTTGGGCTGATGGAAGTCGGCGCCGAGGGTGAGGCCGCTGGCCCGGACCTTGAGGCCGTTGGTGCGGCCGACTTCGCATGTGAAGCAGTCGGCGAGGTCGCGGCCGCGGTCGGTGGTGTAAACGCAGCTGGGGAGCAGGGCGAGGACGACGGCGGCGGCGAGGACTGGGCGCATATCGGGACTCCGGGTTGTGATCTGGCGGACTTTAGCGCCGGAAGGCGGAAATCCTCGTCCCGGGAGCTAGATTGCGGCCTCACTTTTTTTATCCAGCTCCAAGAAGGTTCATCATGGAAGTCGTCAGCTCCAGCTCCCCGCAGGACGCCCGCCGCGCCCGCTTGATGACCGCCGCTGCGCGCACCTCGGTCGCGGTCGCGATCGTCCTGATCATCGCCAAGCTGTGGGCCTGGCGCGCCACCGGCTCGGTGACGATGATGGCATCGCTGCTCGACTCGCTGCTCGACGCCTTCACTTCGATCATCACCCTGCTGGCGGTGCGTTATGCCCTGCAGCCGCCGGATGAAGAGCACCGCTTCGGCCACGGCAAGGCGGAGGCCATCGCCGGACTCACGCAAGCCGCCTTCATCATGGGCTCGGCCGTCGCGGTCTTGTGGAACGCCGTCGACCGCTTCATTAATCCTCATCCTTTGCAGCAGACCGGCCTCGGCATCGGGGTGATGGTCTTATCCATCGTCCTGACCTCTTTCCTGGTGCTTTTCCAACGCCATGTCATCCGGGTTTCGGGATCGACCGCGATCGAAGCGGACTCGCTGCATTATGTCGGCGACCTATTGGCCAATGTCGGCGTCATCGTGGCGCTTTTACTTGAGCAACAAGGTGTTCCTTACGCCGATGCGATCGCCGGGCTTCTCACCGGTATCTTGATCATCCGTTCGGCCTGTCAGATCATCAGCAAGTCGCTCGACATGCTGCTCGACCACGAGCTGCCGGCGGAGGTGACCCGCGAGTTTGCAGACGTGGTGGGCAGCGACAAACGCATCCTCGGCTTCCACGATGTCAAGACCCGGCAATCAGGGACGAGTTTTTTCTTTCAACTGCACATCGAGGTCGACGGCTCTTTATCTTTGCGGGAGGCGCACGACATCGCCGAAGAGCTGGAGCAGCGGGTGATCACGCGTTGGCCCGGCTCGGAATGCCTGGTCCACCTCGATCCGCGCGAAAACTACCCGAAGCCTTCGGAGAGCTGAGACGGTTTTCTCTCCATGCGCCTCTTGCGGCGTCGGCTGGACCAGCGTAATGTCAAGCTCGTGTCACAAAATTCCCCACATCCCGCATCCCTAAAGGAGATCTCATGGCTCGCAAAGTGATCATCATCGGTTCCGGCCCCGCCGGCCACACCGCCGCCATCTACGCCGCCCGCGCCGAACTCAAGCCCCTGATGTTTGAAGGCATGTACGCCGCCGAAGTCGCCGCTGGCGGTCAATTGACCACCACCACTGAGATCGAGAACTTCCCCGGCTACACCAGCATCGGCGGCCCCGAGCTGATGGAAAAAATGCGCGAGCAGTCGATCCACAACGGCGCCGAAATCCTGACCGAGACCGTCGATCAAGTCGACCTCTCCGTCCGCCCCTTCCGCGTCCTCGCCAACGACGTCTGGCATGAAGCCGACACCCTGGTCATCGCCACCGGCGCCACCGCCAAGCGGATGAAGCTGCCCGGCGAAGACGTCTACTGGCAGAAAGGCATCAGCGCCTGTGCTGTTTGCGACGGCGGCCTACCGATGTTCCGCAACAAGCCGATGGTCGTCGTCGGCGGCGGCGACACCGCCTGCGAAGAAGCCAACTACCTGACCAAATACGCCTCGCATGTGCACCTCGTGGTCCGCCGCGACGTCATGCGCGCCTCCAAGGCGATGCAGGAGCGCACCCTCAAGAACCCCAAGATCACGGTGCACTGGAACACCCAGCCGCTCGAAGCCAAGGGCAACGGAAAATCGCTGACTCACGTCGCAGTCGACACCAAAGGTAAAGGCCAGTGGGACATCGAAGCTTCCGGCCTCTTCTACGCCATCGGCCACACCCCCAACACCAGCTTCCTCGGCGGCCAGCTCAAGCTCGACGAGAACGGCTACATCCTGACCGAGCCCGGCACCACCAAGACTTCGGTCGAAGCGGTCTTCGCCGCCGGCGATGTGCAGGACCACAAGTATCGCCAGGCGATCACTTCCGCCGGCACCGGCTGCATGGCAGCGATGGATGCCGAGCACTACCTCGCCAGCCACGCTTGATCTGATCTCAAGAGCCGCGGTGCAAACCGCGGCTCGAAGCTCGGCGCAACCCTGGCTTTGGGCTGTAAGCCCTTCGGGGTAAAGCAGAAGGCGTCAAGGTTTCCACAACGGCGCCATAAGGGAGTCTGAGACTAACCTTTAGCCGCCTCAGCTCTTCGCCAGTTTCTCGCTCGCCCATTTGGCCAGGATGTCGCGCTTGATCTTGGCATTGTGTCGGACGTCGAGAGGGAAGCTGTCCTTGAAGAGGATGGTGCGGATCAGGGCCGAGCCGGATCTGGCCGCGCCGAGGGCGAGGAGCTCTTGGCGCAGGGTCTCGAGACGGACCGGATCGCGCAGCAGACTTTCGTCCTTGGGCTGCACCACCAGCACCGGTCGCTGCTGGCCGCGCGGGCCGATGCCGACCAAGGCGCAACGGCGGACATCGTCGTCGAAGTTGAAGATGTTCTCGACGCTGTCGGTGCAGAGCAGCCCGGAGCTGGTTTCAAGGCGTTCGTTCTTGCGTCCGCAGAACCACAGCAGGCCGTTGGCGTCGAGGTAGCCGAGGTCGCCCATGCGGTGCCAGATGCGGCGGCCGTCGCGGATCTTCGACTTTTCGTTGGCGGCCTCGGATTCGAAGTATTCCTGGGTCACCACCGGGCCGCGGCAGACGACTTCGCCGATCTCGCCATCGGGCAGGACCAGGCTGTCGTCCCATTCCGGCTGGGCCTCGTCGCTGATCCGGATGATTTTCACCGTCAGCTTGTCGGAGACGACGCTGCCGACGCAGGTGCCGGCGCCGGCGAGGGATTTGGCGGCGGCATAGCGCAGCACTTCGGAGCCTTTGAAGGAGCACAGCGGCAGGGCTTCGGTGGCGCCGTAGGGAACGAAGATGTCGGCACCGGCCGGCAGGATGCCGGCGAAGAAGCGGCGGTGCAGATCGGCCGGGACGCTGCAGCCGGCCATCACCAAGGCGCGGACCGAATCCAAGTTCTGATCATGGGTTTCACACCAATCGGCGACCCGGGTCCAGAAGGCGGGGGAGCCGAAGCTGAAGCTGACGCCGTAATCGCTCATCAATTGCACCAGCGGCTCGGGATCGACCTTGCCGGGATGGGAGAAGTCGATGCACGGCACCACCGAGGGCATGCCCATGCAGATGGCGAAGAGAGCAAAGAGAGGGAAGACGCTCATGTCGACGTCTTGCGGGGTGACACCGTAGGCTTTGCGGATCATCTCGGTCTGGTGGGCGAAGATGCCGTGGGTGTAGACCACGCCTTTCGCCGGGCCGGTGCTGCCGCTGGTGAAGAGGATGGCGGCGATGTCGCTGGCCTGGGTGTCGGCGACCGAGTGATCGCCAGCGGTGATCTTGACTTTCTTCAGGCGCGTGACCCCGGGGAGAGGAATCCTTCCGGTCGAAATGAGCAGGTCGCAGCCGACGAAGTCCTTGCGTCGCGACAGGGCCAAGAGCATGGCCGGGGTGGCGCCGATGATGGCGGCGGCGCGGACTTGGCGGATGCAGGCAAGCAGGCCTTCTTTGCCCATGCCGGGGTCGATGAACACCGGGGCGGCGCCGAGCTTGAAGAGGGCGAAGCTGACGGTGATCAGATCAATTCCCGGGCGGATAGCAACGAGGATGCGTTGGCCGCGCTGCACACCCAAAGTGGCGAGAGCGCGGGCGCGATTGCCGGATAGCTCTTCGATCTGGGCGAAGGTGTACGATTGCGACAGCGCGGCGCCATCCTTCTGATGCCCTCGCGGCAGAATCAAGGCGCGTTTGTGCGGCTGGTCTTCGACTTGACGGCGAAGATACTGGGCGATGTTGACGCGTCCGGAGACGATGGGAACAAGTTCTTCGTGCATGATCTGGTTTTCCTTGTCCCGGAATATAGCGACACTGCGCTTATCTGGCGACAAGTCTTGAGAGAGGGAGACCGGGACACGATTGATATGAGCACGGCGGCAAGAGCGCGAGAGTCAACTCACAGCTCAATCAGCTCGCGATCGTCTCTTTCGGGCGTGGGCATGGGCGGCGGCACAATGGCGTTTTGAATCTCCTTCAGCATCTCGCGGACTTCGACATCGCCGGAGGGCGGGAGCTGACGCAGGCGAGGCAGGATTTTCCGGCCTTTTTCGATCAGGCTGCGGCGGGCCACTGCGCGCACCTTGGGCTTATCGGAGCTGAGATCGGCGACGAGGCGCAGGATCTCCGCCTCCAGGGCGGCGTCGAGCTGCGGCGCCTTGAGCCCGAGATGCTTGAAACCCTGTTTTTTCGCCAAGGCTTCGAAGATCGGCTCGCGCATGACCAGGAGCTTGGAATCGTGAAAGAGAACGACGCGAAGATTGTTCACCGGCTCGTCAGTGACGGCGAGGATCTTCGATTCGCCAGCGGGCTCGATCGACAGGCAGCCGGCGTAGAGCAGGCCGACTTCACGGCCGAAGGCGTTGATTTTTTCGAGCCCGGCCTTCTCCGGGAAATAGGCGGCGCCTTCGCGATCGCTGCTTTGCTTGAGTTTGCGGAAGAGCTGTTGCAAGGATTGCAGTCCGTCTTGGGCACAGGCGGCCGAGAAACTGCCGCCAGGAGCCATGACATCGATGACTCGGAGCTTGCCGTCGGCGTCGGGACTCAGGACGTAAGTCATCGACGTCGCCATCGGATCATTCGGGTCCTTGGCTTCGAGCTCGACCTCGAGGCAGCCTTCGTAGGGGCCTTCGCCGGCTTTCTCGGAGGCGACATGAAACTTCTCTGTCAGAGGCACGGCGCGACCGAGGCTGCCGGGATCGAGCCGCGTCATTCGGTCATTCACGGCTTCCGCCATCAATTCCGCCGCTTTGGGGTCGGCCTTGCCGCGAAGCTCGGCATAGGCTTTGAAAAACGCGGTTCCCTGGCCGGCCTTGGCGGCAGCGGCGGGATCAAAGGCCGGAGCGGCCGCAGTGGGTTTCGGCGCGGGCTTGGCTTCCGCTTCAGCGGCGGCGAGGAAAAGACAGAGGAGCGAAACAATCATGGCGATCTCCGTTTCAGGCGGATGGGCGTCCGGAAAGATAAAGTTGGGCGACGGGGGAAATGCGGGCCATGCCACAGGCGATGCGAGGGTCCATGTTGCCGCGCTGCATGACGCGAGGCAGGCCGCTGACATCGCGGGCGGCGGCGGTGGCGAGAATCTGCTGCGCCGAGCTGGCGGTCTCGGGGTCTTCCGAGGTGACCGCGCCGAGCAACATCGGGCTGCAGTCATTGAGGTTTTGGGTCAGCCATTTGCGGGCGTCGCGACGCTCCCGGGCGGCGCCGCCCAAGGATTTGATTTGGCTTGAGACCTGGCTCTGAAAAGTCGCGTCGGTGCGGCGCTCGCGCCAGGCCTTGTCGATCCGGTCTTCGGCACTGAGGAGACGGAAGAGGCAGTCGCCATGGGATTCGCCTTTATGCTTCTGCATCAGGCCGCAGTCGACCCTGGTTTTGCCGTCGGGGCTGAGGAGCAGCACCTGGCCGGATTTGAGCTTGCCGGCGATGCCGGCCTGGCCCGGCGGAACGAAGGCGCAGGGAAAAGCGCCGACGCAGGATTTGAGGCGACGGGAGGACTCTTCAGTGCCGCTGAGTTCGGCGCGCAGCGAGTTGCCGTCGGTGGCATCGCCGCAGATCACCAGGACCAACGGTGCGCTCGACCACTGTTTGGCGAAATCATCGATCTTGACCGGCGCGCAAGGAGCCTGGCGTTCGGCGATCTCTCTGGCGCCGACGGCGGCGGGAAGGCCGAAAATCGCCGCGGCGGCGAGACGGGCAAGGAAAGCGGTTCTGGCAGTGGCAGGATCCATGAGAGTTCTCCCGGTTTTGATGAGGTGGCTGACCCTGTGACGCGCCACCCGTCAGAATATTACACCGAAGTGCCGGATTCGTTCAGGCTGCAGTTCTGTCGATGTCAATTCTCATCCTGTATTCCGACCTGTATCACTCCGAATCAAGTTTGAGCTGCTCGTCTCGAAGCGACGGTGTGATTGTAGCCGGGGCTTTCACCCGTTTAAAACCCCCGGCTACATTCATCCTGTCATTCATCCTGTCGCTTCGCGACGCACGAACCGAGCAGCTCCGCCTCCTCAGTCTTCTTCGATGCCGTCACTTTCTTGCTGACTTTTTGGCCAATCGGATACTTGCCATGATCCAATCGGCATTTCACCGTTAGCTGCATGCCAAAAGGGAGGAATCCGTAATTCTTCAAAAATTATCCGTCTTTGTTATATGAGGACTTGGATCTTAAAATTCCAATTGATGCTCTAAGCTTGGAAATGGCTATTCCATTCACATAGAAATTAAATCACATCGAGGAGACTTTGGCCATGTTTTTCAAGAAAACTATCTGCTTATTCCTGATACAGATCTTGTGCATGATCACTATTTCACAACTCATTGCAAATGAAATTGATTCTGTCAAAATAGACGATCGCCATCAAAAGCTTCTCACCGATAACTGCATAAGCTGCCATAACGACAAGAAGCAAAAAGGCGGTGTTCGACTTGATGACTTGTCGTTAAAGATCAGCACTGTCAAGGATGCAGATCGTTGGCAAAAAATTCTCAATGTACTGAATGCCGGAGATATGCCCCCTGAAGATAAACCTCAGCTGAATCCTCAGATCAAAGCTGATTTCCTAGAGCATTTGGCTACAACATTGGTTCATTCCCGTCAGAAGCTGTCGGATAGCGGTAACGCCGTCACCATGAGGCGTCTCAATCGCCGGGAATACATCAATACGATCGAGTCTTTACTTGGAATCCATGTTGATGAAGACGAACTGCCAGCTGATGGTGGCACAGGTTCATTTGATACCGTGGGCGCATCTTTGTTCATGTCTGGCGATCAAATCGAGCAGTATCTGAACGTCGCTCAGAGGGTCCTCAATGATGCTTACTTGACTTCGCAGATCAAGAGCCCCATGTCGGAGCATCGCGAAGTCGAAGAATTGACCAACAGAGTGGTTAACTCAACCTACACAGGATATTTCGTTGGCAATTATGATAAAGCCAATGCCTGGCGCTCGTCTGACCGCAGTAAGCCACCTAAGGCTTTCGGTCTTGTCGATGAAGCCGCTGTCAATTTCCATATCCTAGACTTCAATACCCATAGTCCCAATTACATCCGATATCTGGATGACCCGAACACCAAGACGGGGTCGCTTTTGACGGTCACCAATGTCAACCCGGTAGAAGTCATAGCTTTGCCACCAGACAAGATCTCCGGCTGGGACTCGCGCAAACGCGACCCGGTCCCTCCCGGCAAGTATCGAATCCGTATCCGGCTTGGGGCTTTACCTGCTGCCGCTCCTGAACGGCGCTTTTTAGAGATCGGTTCACGCTCATCAACGGTTGATTTCGCCTTGATGCGCACGGTGCAGATCACTGGAACACTGGAGCATCCCCAGGAG
Organism: Lentisphaera araneosa HTCC2155; assembly: GCA_945877655.1. Taxonomy (GTDB): domain Bacteria; phylum Verrucomicrobiota; class Lentisphaeria; order Lentisphaerales; family Lentisphaeraceae; genus CAMCSH01. Next base: position 11,284 of record CAMCSH010000011.1, read on the forward strand.
ATCGATTTTCCCGTCACGATTTCCTCTGTCGGCTCGCGTTCTTTCGCGATTCGGGAAAAACGCGACCCAAAACTCGATGGACATCGTATGGGCGCAGACAAAGAAGCTGCGATCTGGGTGGACTGGATGAAATGGGAAGGCCCGATTGATGTCAATCACAGTGTCTTTCCCGAGGTGTCGGGTCAAGATGAGATCGCAACGGCTCGAAAAGCCCTGGTCGGCTTCGCCACGAAGGCTTTTCGTGGACTGGCGCCGGAATCCGATTTTACCGAGCGTTTGCTGAAGCTGTATCAGCAGCGGCGAGCGGCAGGAGATGACCATCAAAAGGCTCTAATTGCACCTTTCGCAGTGATATTGGCATCTCCTAGCTTCCTTTATTTGGCGGAACCCAGCACAGGAAAGACTCCGCGTCTTTTGAATGATCGAGAACTGGCTGTGCGCCTGTCATACATGCTCTGGAGTGCCCCACCAGATGAGCAACTCCTAGATCTGGCACGCCAAGGAACTCTGCATGAGCCCACGGTGTTAGCAAGTGAAGTGGATCGTCTCATTGATGATCCGCGGTCTCAGGCCTTTGTCAATGGCTTTGTCAGTCAGTGGCTAGGCTTGGCGCGCCTCGATTTCTTTCAGGTCAATACCAAGGTGCATAAGGGTTATGATCTCAGCACCAAGGCAGCTGCTCGTCAGGAAGTTTTGGCGACCTTTGCTTGGATATTGCGGGAAAAGCGAAGCCTTTCCGAGCTGTTATCGAGTGACACTGTAGTCGTCAACGGCCTATTGGCTGAGTTCTACGGCATTCCTGGAGTCGTAGGCGATTCGTTCCGTCCGGTACGCGTCTCGAGCGATTCACCGCGCGGCGGCTTACTGGGCATGTCGGCTATCATGACTATGGGCGGTAATGGCGACCACACAAGTCCGGTCGAGCGAGGCGCCTGGGTCCTGCGCAAGTTGCTCAATGATCCACCGCCACCCGCGCCGCCAAACGTGCCCCAGATTTCACGTCTAGATAGTAAAATAATGACGACTAGAGAAAGAGTTCTGGCTCATCAGGAGCAACCCCAATGCAACTCTTGTCATAGAAAGATCGACCCCATCGGATTCGGGCTGGAGAATTTCGACGCGGTGGGACGCTGGCGCCTACAAGACACCTATGAAAAAGCCGGTATAGGGAGTAAAACTTGGACCATTGACCCCTCTGGAGCTTTGTTCAGAGGCGAAGCCTTCAAAGACTTCCATCAATTGCGGCGTTTGATTGCCGCTAAGCCTGAACCCTTCTCACGAGGCATGATCAAGGCGCTCATCGAATACGGATTGGGACGTCCCTATGGGTTCACTGACGAAGATATGACCGCCCAAATGGTCGATGCTTCCTCCAAAGAAGGGTACAGACTGCGGACAATCATTCACCTGTTGGTTGCCCACCCGCAATTTCGGAGAAAGTGAGACTTACATCATGAGTGGCGGCGATTCATGCCCAGGCAAACGCCGTCTGTATTTTACCAACCAAGGAAGTCCCCTATGAAGCAATCTTACAGACAAATGGATCGCCGACTCTTCCTGCGAGGAGCAGGAAGCTTGATTGCATTGCCGTTCCTGCCCTCGCTTCTATCGGCTGCGGACCCTGCCGCGACTTTGCCGCGCCCTAAACGTTTTATAGCTCTTGGCTTCGGCTGGGGAGTGACCAACGAAACCTGGTACCCGGCAGTGACGGACACCGGCGCGGCGTATGCTCTCCCCAGTGGACTTGCCCCCCTCGCACGGCACCGACAGGACTTCACTTTGCTCCAGGGCTTACACCACCAGCACAGCAACGAAGCGCATTGGGGCAGTACTTTCTGGCTTACAGGAGCTAATCGTTACAGCGTTCCCGGGAGTAGTTTCTCTAATTCCATCTCACTGGACCAAGTGATCGCCAACGACATCGGACAAAAGACTCGGTTTCCTTCCCTGCGCTTCAATTCTCCCGATACCGAAGCTTCAGGCCACGGACTCGGCTTGTCGCTATCTTGGGACGCCCGAGGCAAGCCCTTGGCGGGTTTGAATTCCCCCTTATTGGCGTACCATCGTTTGTTTTCAGATGAAAACACTTCCTTAGCTGAACGGCAAGCTCAGATTGAGGCACAACGCAGCGTGCTTGACACAGTGTTGGTGGATGCGCGCCGAGTGGGTCGTGACCTGAATCACGAAGACAAGCAAAAGCTGGATGAGTACCTGCAAGGTGTGCGGGATATTGAAAATCGACTGAAAAGGGATTCTCTCTGGCTGAATGTCGCGAAAGCGCCCCCTCCCTTTGCCGCTCCCAAAGCGGGCATTGTCGGTAAAAATGAAATTGAGCTCACCTACAAGTTAATCGTTGCCGCTCTCCAGACCGATTCGACGAGAGTCGTGACTTACAGGCAATCTGTGCAGGAATTACTCATTAGCTTGGGAATCAGTGTCTTGCCTCATGACATGAGCCACTATAATCCTGGGGAACGTATGGAAGCCTCGCAACGACGGGACATAGCTCAAAGTGAGTTGCTGGCCGGCTTGATCGATCAACTGAAAGCCGTTCGAGAGCCCGACGGCACTTCCCTATTTGACCACACCTGCCTCATTTACGGCAGTAATATTCGCACGATTCATTACCTCGACAACTGTCCGACTTTGATCGCTGGGCGGGGTGCGGGTATCAAACTTGGGCAGCACTTGGTCGAGGCTAAGGGGACTCCGCTGTGCAATGCTTGGTTGACCCTCTTACAAGGCCTCGGTGTTCCCGCGAAAAGTCATGGCGATAGCACCGGCATCTTGACTTCTTTGACCTAATTAATTCATAAGGAATCATCATGTTCTCGCGAGTCAAGAGTTTTGCTCCCGGACTCGATATTCTAACCCCGAAGATCACCTTGGATTGACTCCTGATGAAACCTGAACCGCCCTTAAACCTATTAAAAAGGAGACATCCCATGAGAATGCCCAAGCGCTTCTTCACCTTGCTTGAACTCTTGGCAGTCATTTGTGTGATAGCGATTCCAGCCAATTTGATGGCCAACGACAAAGAAATCGTCACCAAGATTGAATCCCTCGGTGGCAAGGTCACAGTGAAGGATGGCCTTGCCACCCACCTCGACTTCACTGAATGCTCGAAACTCGACGATGCATCCTTCCAGCTCATCGGCCAACTCAGCCACCTAAAGCACCTCACTCTCTACAACAAATGCCTCGGACTGAATGACAAGACGCTCGTGCATCTGCTGAAGCTCAAAGATCTAGAAACTCTTGGGACCGATGCGGCACAGTTCACCGACGAAGGATTGAAGCAGTTTACCCAGCTGCCAAACCTGAGAACTGCGTCTTTTTTTCATACTTCATTTGGCAATAAAGACTTCACCGGTGTCGGTTTTGGACACCTCAAAGGCTGCCCAAAGCTTGACAACTTGACCGTTGCCGGAATTTCCATGAGCGACGCAGGCTTCGCCGCGATTGCGACCATCACACAACTCAAGACACTCTCCACTTGGCATACTTGGCAGACCGAGGCGGGCAATGCGCACATCGCTTCGATGCCCAACCTTCAGCACCTGATGCTCGGACAGCGCCTGCCAGGTGGAGATCGCAAGGCAGCCAGCCTTAGCGATTTCTCCATTCCGACACTGGCGAAGATGAAATCATTGAAAACCCTCAAGATTGGCGAGGCCCGCTTCACCGCCGAGGCCTTAAGCGCCTTGAAAGCCCTGCCAAAGATTGAGATTTTAACTCTCTATGAATCCCAGCTTTCCGCCATGGAAATCAATAAACTCCGCGAATCATTGCCCGGAGTGAAGATCGACTGGCAGGCCGCGACAGAAGAAGATCGCAAAAAACTCGAGATGTATTTGAAGTGAACGAAAGCCGAGATCAAAGCCGTAAAAAAACAAAAACAGGGGGCAGGTCACGATGACATCCCGCACCTACGGCAACAGCCTTACCACGAGCGGCTACTCCCGCGCCGACAACCTAGGGACTCCTAGACCGCCACACTTCCGAGATTTAGTCAAGACGCCGTGTTTCGATGTTTTGATAGGAGATAGCTCCTCGGTTCTTACTCCGGTGATTCAGCTGGGCCTGGGGAATTTTTCGATCTGCAGGCTGCAGTGCTTTTCATGGCATTCGCTGGCGGCAGCGATTGCGCAGTGCTTCATCCGCCGTACAATTGCAGGCGTTAAAAAAACCGAGCAGGAAACGAATGAACAGTCAACGCATCGCCGACATCGTCGCCAAACACGGCTTGGAGAAATTCCGGGCCAAGCAGATCTCTGACGCCTTCTTCAAAAAGCACGTCCGCTCGTGGAGCGAGGTCGCCGGCCTCTCCGCCGCGGTCAAGGAGAAGCTCAACGCCGAAGAGCCGGTGCTCCGCCTCACCGAGCACAAGCTGCTCGAATCCTCCGACAAACGCACCTACAAAGCTCTGCTCAAGCTCGGTGACGGCCGCATCGTCGAGAGCGTCCTGATGGAGCCGCTGCCCGGTCACTGGACCGCCTGCATCTCCTGCCAGGTCGGCTGCGCCATGGCCTGCACCTTCTGCGCCACCGGCCGCATGGGCCTGCTGCGCAACATGGACTCCGAAGAAATCTCCGACCAAGTCCTCTACTGGCGCCAGTTCATCGCCGCCCGCAAGATGGATGTGCAGCTCAGTAACATCGTCTACATGGGCATGGGCGAACCCTTCCACAACCGCCGCCATGTCTTCGACTCGATCGACGAACTGACCAATGCCGAGGGCTTCGGCATCGGCTCGCGCCACATCTCGGTCTCCACCTCCGGCCTGGTCAAGGGCATCGAAGAACTCGCCGACCGTCACCCGCAAGTCAACCTCGCCATATCCCTGCACGCCGCCAGCGACGAGCTCCGCGACCGCCTCATGCCGGTGGCCAACAAGGCGCACAATCTCGACGATCTCGCCGAATCGATGCAAGCCTACCTGAAGAAGACCAACCGCAAGATCTTCATCGAATACATCCTTCTCGACGGTGACAACGACTCCCAGGCCCACGCCGAACAGCTCGCCACCTGGCTCAACAAGATCCAAGCCAAACACCTCCTTCACGTCAACTTGATCGTCTACAACCAGACCGAATCGGCCCACCGCGAGTCGTCGCGCGAACGAGCCCGGGCCTTCCTCGGCGCCCTCGAGCACCGCGGCGTCTCCGCCACCATCCGCAAAAACCTCGGGCGCGACATCGACGGCGCCTGCGGCCAGCTCGCGGTGATGGATCAGAAGTGAAGACGTTCGCCCTCCTTCTCGCTTTTCTCCTCGCCTCCTGTGGCGGAGTGAAGCCGCCAGCCAGCCAGGTGTCCTCCGACTCCTGGATCCGCAAGGAGGAAGGCAAGGCCATCTATATCCGCGAAGAGGAATTCGCCCGTGTCGACGGCTCGCGAGTCCGCTTCATCGGCATGGTTCACATCGCTTCGGCGGGATTCTACCAAGAGGTTTCGGAGCGTTGCCGCGAGGCTGATGTGGTGCTCACCGAAGGAGTCAGCGGGCGCCCGGATTTCGGCCCTTGGGGTTTGACCCTGTCCTACGCCCTCGGCTCCTACTCCCGCATTGCCGAGCTCGGCGGCGCCACCCGCCAGGACTTCGGTTTCGACCCCGGCACCAAGGCTCGCAGCGGCGACTGCAGCTTGGCGGAGATGACCAGCGAATCGAGCTGGCTCGGACGCGAAGCCACCGGCGCCGTGGTCCTGCCGTTCGCCCTGGTCTTCGGCGAAACCCTTTACCTCTGCGGCCGCAGCGACCTCGAGCTGCATCGCCTCGTCGGACAAGGCGACGCGACGCGGGCCCGCTACCGCGAACTTCTCCTCGGCGGCAACGAGGTCAAGGACGACGCCGAATCATCGCCGGACAGCGTCATCCCCGGCATCCTCGACGTCCGCAACCGCCACCTGATGGACGAAGTCGACAAGGCCATCGCCGCCAGCTCCCAGCCGCCGCTGATCTGCCTCCCCTGGGGAGCTGCGCACGGTCCCGGCATCAGCAAGCTGCTGCGCCAACGCGGGTTTTTTCCGGTCGAGCAACGCTGGCATCGCCTGTGCACCCTGACCGCCGACGACAACGACGACGAAGCCAGTCAATTCACCTTGCCCTGGCTTTTCCGCTGTACTCACCGAAAGGGAGTCACGGAAGTCGCCTTCCTCGCCGACAGTCTCGACTGGCGTTCTTCCCCCGAGGGCTGGAGCTTGTCGCTGCTCTGGCGCCAGGGCTTCTCCTGCGCCGCCGGTAAGAACCAATGGCAGGCGACGCTTCTCCCCCAGCTCTTCGGCCTGCCTCTCGGCTGGGAGCGGCGCCCGGTCAAGGGCGGCGTCAAATACGGTCTCCTCCTCATCCCTTGGCAAAGCGACGCAAAAGAGCCGTAAAAAGGCTCGACGAAAGCCCGGTTTTTTCTGCCGAAAGTCCTTGTCAGACGGAATAAAGGCATTAGGTTTCAGTCCCTTTTCCAAGAACTAGACCCCAACATCATCATCCCGAAAGGAATCTCACCATGGCACAGAAGAAAGGCGGCGGCTCCATCAAGAACGGTCGCGACTCGAACCCCAAAATGCTCGGCGTCAAGCGCTGGGGCGGCCAGCTCGTCACCGCTGGCAGCATCATCATCCGTCAGCGCGGTTCCAAGTACACCGCCGGCGCCAACATCGGCTGCGGCCGCGACTGGACCCTCTTCGCCCTCGTTGACGGCACCGTCGCCTTCGACCGCGAAGGCCGTCGCGTCAACATCGTCCCCTGCGCCCAATAAGGCGTCAGATCTCAAGACGACTGGCCTCGGAATTCCCGAGGCCTGCTTTTTTTACTCGATTGAGCTTTTGGATCCCTTCCCATGTTTGTTGATAGAGTCAAATTCCGCGTCAAAGGCGGCGATGGCGGCAATGGTTGCGTCAGCTTCCTTCGCCTCAAATTCATGCCTAACGGCGGCCCTGCCGGCGGCGACGGCGGCCACGGCGGCAGCATCATCCTGCGAGTGGACACCTCTCAGCAATCGCTCATCGATCTGAAGTTCTGCGGCCACGTCGAAGCCATCCGCGGCGGCAACGGCGAAGGACGCGACCGCCACGGTCTCGACGGCGAAGACCGCGTCGTCTTCGTCCCGCCCGGCACCCTGGTGATGGACGCCGACAACAGCAACTACCTCCTTGGCGACCTCGCCAAGCCCGGCGACGAACTGATCGTCGCCCGCGGTGGCACCGGCGGCAAGGGCAACCGCCACTTCGCCACCGCCTCCAACCGCGTCCCCCGCAAGGCCACCCAAGGCGACCCCGGCGAAGCCAAGACTCTCTTCCTCGAGCTTCGCACCATCGCCGACTGCGGCCTCGTCGGCTACCCCAATGCCGGTAAATCGACCTTCATCAACGCCGTCACCCGTTGCGGCGCCCGCACCGCACCCTACCCCTTCACCACCCTCGAACCCCAGGTCGGCGTCCGCGAGTTTGACGACTTCACCCGTCTCACCATCGCCGACATCCCGGGTCTCGTCGAAGGCGCCGCCGACAACGTCGGCCTCGGCCATGACTTCCTCCGCCACATCGAGCGCACCCACATCCTGGTCATGGTCCTCGACATGGCCGGCACCGACGACCGCGACCCGCTCGACGACATGGCCAAACTCAATAATGAGCTCGAGCTCTATCAGCCCGGTCTCTCCGGCCGCATCGCCATGATCCTCGCCAACAAGATGGACGAGCCCGGCGCCGCGATCAATCTCGAACGCCTGCGCGCCGCCACCGACGTCAAGATCTTCCCCGTCACTGCGGAGCTCAAGATCGGCACCGAAGAAGCCCTCGAGCTTATTCGCGTCCTGGTCAACGAACGCCGCGAAGCCAAGACTGCCGCCGCCCCCCTCAAAGACGTCCACCGCAAGTCCGGCCGCCTCGTCATCGACCTCCACGCCAGCGACGAAGACTTCCGCACCGGCGACGAACAGGAACGCGATCTCCAGGAAAGCCGCCAGCACGCCGCCTTCCTCGACGATACCGATGACGATGATGCCGATATCGACACCAGTCTCTTCGACGACCCCTCGTGGGGCGAAGCTCCCGAGCCCCGTCCCGTCGGCCCGGTCATCCTCGGCATCGGCGACGAAGATCAGCCCGACGAAGACGAAAACGCTGAAGACGAAGATGAAGATGGCGAAGAATGGGTCCAGGTCATCGAGCCGGAAGGCAGCGATGACGAGGCCTTCCCCGAGGATCTCGACTTCGATCAGCTCGACTCCCTCGCCAACAGTGATGACTCTGGAGTGGACGCCGCCGCACTAGCGGATAAACTCTTTGGTGCCGACAGCGCGCCTCGTCCTGCCGCCGGTCCCGCTGGCAAGCGCGGCGGTCCCCGCTCCGCTCGAGGCAAGCGCCAGTAACCTCAAACCGCCACGCCCCGGCCCCGGCCGGAGGGAGACCAGACGCCGATGATGATGATCTTCTCCGACCTGTTGGGCTCCAACGCCAGTGATCAGATCACTCCCGATCGCATCGCCGCTGCCACCGACAAAGGGCTCACCCGCCCCCACAACGAAGACGACTTCCTCTCGCTCGCGCTCCCTGGTGACAAGATCACCCTCGCCGTCGTCACCGACGGCATGGGCGGTCACGACGGCGGCGAACTGGCCAGCTATTTCACCATCGAAGCCCTGTCGAAAATCTGGCGCGGCTTCGGCTCCACCGAGCACAAGGCGCGCGACAGCGAAGAGCTCCTGGTCGACGCCATCAAGAAGCTTAACAGCCGCATCCACTCGGTCAACGACCAGCTCCAGATCAGCCGCGCCATGGGCACGACGATCACCGCCGGCCTCATCACCCCCTCCAAGATGATTGTCGCCCATGTCGGCGATTCCCGCGCCTATTTCTGCCGCGGCGGCAAGGTCAAGCAAATCACCGAAGACCACACCTGGGTCGCCAAAATGGTCAAGCTCGGCAACCTCTCCCGCGCAGAAGCCGAAAACCACCCCCTTTCCCACCTTCTTTCCAATTGCATCGGCGCCTCCCCCGTGGTCGAAGTCTCCGTCTACCACCACAAGCGCAAGGTCGACGACCGCTACCTGTTCTGCACCGACGGCCTCTACGGCTCGATGTCGCCGAAAGAATTGCAGCGGATCATGAAGGCCCACGAAAACCCCCGCGACACCCTGAAAGAGCTGATCTACTGCTCCCTCCGCGGCGGCGGCAAAGACAACATCACCGGCATCGTTCTTTTCGACGCCTGAGTTCAAGACCAGCCGAACCCACAAGCTGAGACCCGAAGTCTCAGCTTTTTGCTTGCAAGTCCAGCACTGACATACGAAGATAGCCACCATTGAGAATCGCCTTGTGATGGCCGCATTCTCTCCGGCCCATACCTTGGCGAGATCACTCAAAAAAAGGACACCAACCATGGGCTTTCTCGATACACTCAAACAGATGTTCAAGATCGAAGAGAAGCCCGCCTTCGATGCCTCGGTCTTCGGCGACCCCCTCGCTGAAAACCTCGAGTGGACGCCGCTGGTCCACGGCGGCACCAGCATCCGCACCCATGAGCTCGACTTTCAGAGCAGCCAGCGCCTCGAGTTCCGTGCCACTGTCGGTGCCCGTGTCTTTGCCGCCATCTTCATGATCATTCCTTTCGTCCTCGTCATCGCCGCCTCCACCAAACCGCATTTTCCCTGGATTGTCCTGATCATGGCAACAGTCTTCCTCGCCGGCGGCATCGGCATGTGGCGCAGCTTCACCAAGCCGATCGTCTTCGACAAGGGGCGCGGCTGGTATTGGAAGAGCCGCAAGGATCCCCGCGAAAAACCCGAATCCGCCTGCAAACTCGACCAGATCCACGCCTTGCAGATCCTCAGTGAACGCTGCAAGACCAAGAAATCCCACTACTACAGCTACGAACTCAATATCGTCCTGCACGATGGCTCGCGCCTTTCCGTCCTCGATCATGGCCGCATCGAAGAGCTGCGCGTCGACGCCCAACGCTTGGCTGAATTCCTTGCGGTGCCGATCTGGGAGAAGCCCGAGTGATCGGGTGCAGCGAACTCTCGATATCTGTCGATAACTGTCGACGCCGTCGATAGCTATCGTGGGATCGACAGACATCGATAGATATCGACTGCATCCGAGCTCCCGCCCCGGCACGGAGGCCGGGGCTCCAAGGAAAGCCCTCGATCGGGACGATCGAGCCACATCCTTGTCCTCCTTTCGTGTGCTTCGTGTCTTTCGTGGTGAATCACCGCTCCACTCGACCAAGGATGGTCGAGCCACGTCACTTCCTCGTCATCCTTCCGTGCACTCCGTGAATTCCGTGGTTAATTACGCGCCTTTCAAACTGCAAATGAGACCCGTCATGACCTTCCTCGAAGCCCTCCGCAAACACACCCTCATCCTCGATGGCGCCATGGGCTCCATGGTTCAGAAATTTGAGCTGCCGGCCTCGGCCTACGGCGGCATGGAATACGCCATGCTCTCCGACCTGCTCGTCTTCTCCCGCCCCGAGATGATCCGCGACGGCATCCACCTCGAGTACCTCAAGGCCGGCGCCAATATCCTCGAAACCAACACCTTCGGCGCCTGCCCCCTGCGCCTCGAAGAGTTCGACTTCTCGCGCATCGACACCTCCGACTTCCAAGGCCTGCCCGCCGGCTTCGACCTCAAGACCGCCAGCCGTCACGAAATCGCCCGCCAGCTCAACCTCGCCGGTGTCCGCCTCGCCCAGGAAGCCATCGCCAAATTCAAGACGATGCCCGAGTACGACGGTCTGCCGCTCTTCGTCTCCGCCTCCATCGGCCCGTCGAACCGCGTCATCTCGCCCACCGCCGCCAACCTCCAGAAGACCGATTTCGCCACCATCAAGGCCAACTTCCGCGTCCAGGTCGACGCCCTCATCGAGGCCAAGGTCGACGTCCTCCTCTTCGAAACCCAGCAGGACATCCTCGAGCTCAAGGCCTCCATCGCCGCTTCGCACGAAGCCTTCGCCGCCGCCGGCCAACGCATCCCGATCATGGCCCAGGTCACCGCCGACGAACACTGCAAAATGCAGATCTTCAACACCGATATCGTCGCCGCCATCGCCGCCGTCGAGAAGCTCGGCATCGACGTCTTCGGCATCAACTGCACCCTCGGCCCGGAGCTGATGGGCAAGCTCATCCCCCGCCTCGCCGAACACTGCTCCCTGCCGATCTCGGTCGTCCCCAACGCCGGCCAGCCGGTCTCGGTCAACGGCAAAACCGTCTACCCGCTCCAGCCCGAAAAAATGGGCGAGCTGATGCGCGACTTCCACTCGGCCAACGGCATCAACATCGTCGGCGGCTGCTGCGGCACCACGCCTGACCACATCCGCGCCATCGCCAAGCACCTCCGCGGCCTGCCCGCACCGGTTCGCGCCGTCCGCAAATTCAACTTCGTCTCCGGCCCGCAAGTCGCCTTCGACCTGAAGTCCTTCAACGGCCTCATCCGCATCGGCGAACGCCTCAACTGCCGCGGTTCCAAAAAGGTCCGCGACGCGGTCGAAAACTCCACCGGCAAGATCGACATGGAAGCCCTCGAAGAAGTCGCCTCCGAACAGGTCAAAGACCTCGGCGTCGAGATCATCGACGTCTGTATGGACTCGAACCAGGTCGACACCCCCTCGGTCCTGCCCCGCGTCGTCCACGGCCTCACCGCCGACTTCAAAGGCGCCATGTGTATCGACTCCTTCGATGTCGAAGCCCTCGCCCGCGCCATCGACGTCTACGCCGGCCGCCCGATCATCAACTCGATCTCGCTCGAGGAATACTCGCCGGGCGTCGACAAGATCGACGCCGTCGTGCCCCTCACCAAGCACCACGCGCCGCTTTACATCGCCCTGCTCACCGACGGCGAAGGCCCCGCCGTCACCCGCGAGAAGAAGCTCGAACTGGCCCAGAAAATCGTCGCCAAATGCGCCACCTACGGCATCACTCCCGACCAGCTCTTCATCGACATCAACGCCTTCCCCATCGGCTCGGAATCGGTCGAAGGCCTCAACTTCTCCCTCGAGTCGCTTGAGTCGCTGCCCGCGATCAAAGCCATCCACCCCGATATCATGACCTCGATCGGCGTCGGCAACCTCACCAATGGCCTCGCCAAGAAGCCCTACATGCGCACCGTGCTGACCTCGGTGTTCATCGACGAAGGCCGCAAGCGCGGTCTCGACGCCGCCATCATCAACCCGCATCACTACGTGCCGGTCAGCTCGCTCGACGCCTATCACTACCAGCTCGGCCTGCGCGCCATCCTGCAGCGCGACATGGATGCCTTCGCCGAGCTTGAAGTCATCGCCGAAGCCCGTACCGGACGCGTCGCCGCAGTCAAAACCGCCTATGTCGACATGCCGCTCGAAAAAGCCATCTGCGAGAAGATCAAGGACGGCGTCAAGACCCGTGCCGAAGGGGTCGCCACGCTGGACGATTACAGCCGCAAATATTCCGACTCCATCGTTGCTGAAGTCGCCATTGTTTTGAAGACCATCGCGCCGCTCGACTTCATCAACAAGCACCTGATGGTCGCCATGCGCGACCTCGGCGACGGCTTCGGCCGCGGCGAAGTCTCCCTGCCGCACCTGCTCAAGGCGGCCGACATCATGAAGCACTGCATGGGCTTCATCGAAGGCTATCTCAAGCACAAAGCCGGCGGTGATCAGGGCGCCATCACCTACAAAGGCGTCTTCGTCATCGGCACCGTCTACCAGGATGTGCACTCGATCGGCAAAGACCTCGCCAAGACCCTGCTCGAAAACTACGGCTTCCGGGTCATCGACCTCGGCGTTCAAGTGCCGCTCGAGAAGTTCATCGAAACCGCCATCGCCGAGAAGGCCGACGCCATCGGCATGAGCGCCCTGCTTGTGCAGACCTCGAACCACATGATCACCGTCCAGAAGATGCTCAAGGAACGCGGTCTCGACCTGCCGCTCCTGATCGGCGGCGCCCCCGTTTCCACCCGCCACGCCGCCTCAGTCGCGATGTGGGGCCAGGACGACTTCGAGCAGATGAACGAGCGCGTCTTCTACTGCCAATCCGGCATGGACGGCGTCAACATCATGAACATCCTCGTCGACACCGAGAAGCGCGACGCACTGATCCGCGACAACGCCGCCAAGCTGAAGAAGTTCTACCGCCTCGCCAAGGAACAGGCCGAACGCGCCGCCCGCGAAAACGCCACCCTGCCCCTGCGCCAGGTCGATCCCAATTGGGACAAACCTCGCTTCGTTCTTGACCCCAAGGGGGTCGCAGAGTCTAGCCCAGGGTTGAGCCGCATCGGCGACACCCTGGGTCAGACGACCAAACTCGTTACCGACCCCAAGGGGGTCGCGGAACCGCTCGCCGTCTTCTCCCCCGTTACCTACGCGATGACTCTCACCGAACTGAAAAACCACTTCGACCTCCGCACCCTCTACGGTCTCAACTGGGACTTCGGCGGCGGCAAGCAATGGGCGCAAAAGGGCATGGATAAAGCCAAGCTCGACGCCTTGCGCGACGAATGGGTGACCCGTTCCGAAACCGAAGGCTGGATCAAGCCCGCATCCCGCATCGCCGTCTTCCCCTGCCAGGCCGACGGCTTCGAAGCGGTGCTCTTCGACCCCGCCGACACCTCCAAGGAAGTCGGACGACTCCTCTTCAACGAAGTCTTCAGCCAGACCGACAAATGGCACGGCACGCAGTATTTGCAGCCCCTCGGCTCAAAGGAATTCGACTTGCTGGGTCTGCAGATCTCCACCGGCGGCCGCCGCGTCGAGGAACGCATCAACCAGTTCCGCAACGAAGGCGACCTCGAAGCCTGCTTCCTCCTGCAAGGCCTCTCCGACCGCACCGCCGAAGACATGGCCGAACAAGCCCACGCCGAGATCCGCCGTCGCCTCAAACTCGACCCCAAACAAGGCGTTCGCTACTCCCCCGGCTACCCCGCCATGACCTCCATGGCCGGCAACGCCGTCATCCACCGCCTGCTCAAGGCCGAGGAACTGGGGATTGCGCTCACCGACGCGGATGAATTCGCGCCGACTTCGACCACCGCGGCTGTGTGCTTCTTCCATCCGAAGGCGAGTTATAGCTGAGGATGCAGCTCTAATCTGGCTCGATCGTCCCGATCGAGTTGCTGTTTTATAAAACCCAACCAAATTTCAGGAATTCATATGATCGAAACCCCGGAGATTCAGATTAGCAAAAAAAGCAAGATCTTCACTTGCCTCCTCCTCTTGTCTTATCCATTCATGTTTTTATTCGGATGTTTTTCTTTGATATTTATTGTTCCGAAATTTAAGACAATTTTTGACGACATGCTAAAAGGAGAGCCGCTCCCATTTCTAACAGCATTTATTATTTCTATCGGCGACTTTTATAAGTCTTTTGGGTTTTTGGGATTCAGTCTTACCATTGCTACTTTTATCTTGTTATCACTTCCTGTCTTTAATCGCAGAAAAGTATATATTATGAAGAATAGAAATCTCATTCTATTTTCCATTTTTCTACCTGGATTTTTATTTCTTGTGACTTTGGTGATTGCAATGCTTATGCCTATGCGAATGATTATGGATAAGCTGTAAGTCATCAATGGCTCCCAGGTGAGCATGTATTTTCTTGTCGAGTGGTCATCCAAGGGCTATACCACGACTCAATCAATCCTCAACTGGAAAGCCTTCGCAAGCCCGATCGTCCAAGAGAAGGATTTCAAGATTGAGATTATTCGGCAGGAGAAGTGATATGAGATGTTTCTTGATCGAATGACTCTTTCACCCAAGGGAAATGAGATGACTGCACACGAAATTCTCCATAGTTTACCGCGATTCCAAAGCCGCCCTGCGCTCGCTCCGCGAGGCGGAACCCTATTTCCGCTCCCCCCAGGGGCCTTGCCCCTGGCTACGCCAGCTTCGGTCGCGCTGCGACGAACAAAAATCACACGCCCGCAGCTAGGCGCGAACTCGTTTTGCGTACACCGCGTAGCGGTCGAAGCTGGCTTAGCCAAGGGCATCGCCCTGGGTTTGCGTCCCTCCGATTTGTTCGCCTCGCGGAGCGAGCGCAGGGCCAGGAGCCTTCCTCATGGCTAACACCTATACCAATCTGCAATTTCATCTGGTCTTCTCCACCAAATATCGGGTGAATTGGATCTATCCCGCCCTGCAACCTCGTCTTTGGAACTACATGGCTGGCATCTGCCGCGATCTGAACATGATCCCGATGGCCATCAATGGAGTCAATGATCACGCACATCTGCTTGTCGGCTTTCGCCCGACACATTCCGTGGCCGAGATGACCCAGAGGATCAAATCCGCCTCATCTCATTGGCTTCATGAAACCGAAGAAGGTTTTGCCGACTTCGCTTGGCAAACCGGTTACGCTGCCTTCACGGTGAGCTCATCACAAGTGGCTGCTGTCAAGAAATATATCCAGCACCAGCAAGAGCATCATCACAAGCAATCCTTCGCGGATGAACTCCGCGCCTTGATGAACAAACACGGGATCGAATTCGATGAGAAATACCTCCTCGATTGAGCCCCGTCGCCCTGCGCTCGCTCCGCGAGGCGGAACCTCATTTTCGTTCCCCCCCAGGGGCCTTGCCCCTGGCTAAGCCAGCTTCGGTCGCGCTGCGACGAACAAACAAGAAATTCCTGCCTCTGTATAACATCTGACGAGCACCAGACGCTATGACCAACTCTCCATCCAATCTCCCCCGTGCCGGCTCCGTTGCCAAGGGCGACGAGAAAGTCCGCGAACAAGCTCGGCGCATGATCGCTGAACGCGGGCTCACAGGCGCCGCGAACAACACTCAGTGGAACGAGCTGATCGACTTAATGCGAGCTCGCTCTGGATGGAAGCCTTTATGGCGGGAGAAATCGGTCGATGGCACCATGTATGGTTGGGACCGGGATTGGTTCTATCACCTGCCCTTCGTGTTTGTCGGCGTCGAATGTCGACATCGGCCTGGTGCAGGAGATTCACCGTGGCCGTCTGCTGTCGCCTGAGCGCATCGACCACGGCGACTGGATCCTGCCGAAGCTGGCCGAGATCGGCTTCGATTTTGAACGCCGCGGCGACATCGTGCGCATCTGGGGCTACCTGCCGCGCTGCACTCTGGATTTCCCGCCGGCCAAATCCTGAGGCTTGGTTCTGCTGTTCCTCCACTGGGCTCGCCATTAGCAAAAAATAATTAGCCACTCTTGACAGCGTCTTATATTTCGACTAATATTTAAGTGAAGTCAGCTGCGTGGCGACTGGCTTGCGAAGCTGAAACATCTGCCGAAAGGAGTCGTTTATGATCACAAAAGCCGAAGATCTGAGCCAGTTGCACGCCGTCATGAGCCTTCTGTCTGGCGTCATGCTGAAATTTAGACGCCAGACAAGCAAGGGGATTGAGTTCACCTTGAAGGGGATCGAGGAGCGCCCGGTCAAAGACCTCATCCTATTGCGCTTGGAAGATGTCGGCGACTTGGAATATGAAATCATCGATGACAATTTCGACGTGGACGCGGAGGAAGAAGCGCCGCACGACTGGGCCGGGGTTTTCGAGTATCCGATCGAGTGCATGCGCGTCGAGCTGGCCGGCGAATGCCTGCATCTTGAGCTTTCCGACGCCTCGGGCAATTACATGCTGGACTTCAATCTCTGCCGTTGGATTCTGCGACAGGGTCGGGCGGTGCTTCTCGACCGTTCCGGCAAAGAGCTGGATCCGGTCCGCTTCCGCACCGAATTCAACGGCGGCCGCCGCGTCGGCGGCGAGGCCCGGCGGCGGCTGCCCCTGTGCTACCCCGGCCTGCTCGATGTCATTGAGCCGGAGATCGGCAGCGACTATTATTTCGAGCACCGCGCCTTCACCTCCGATTCCCCCGCCCAAATCGAAGCTTGGGGACATCAATTGAGTTCGGCGGATCCAGATATCGAGTGCGAACGGGATGAGTCCGGGATCGTGCAGATCTTGATCAAGGAAGCTTGCGGCCGACAAGAAGCCGGCTTGGTGGTCTTTGAGGTTCAGGATCGCGCGGGGATGGAAGCTGCCCTGAAGCAAATGAGCGGCTACACCCTGCTCGCCTGCAGCGACAGCGCCTTCCCTACTCTGCCCGATGTCGAGCGCGGCGGCAGCCTCGTCCTCTGGTGGGCGAAGTCGGCGCGGCAGACCTCAAAAGCTACCCTTTGACGAAGCGCCCAGCCCGAAAGAGAGGCCCACCATGCCGCGCAAAACCAAGTCAGCCGGTGCCGCTCCTTTGAGCCCTTCCGGCTTCACCGAAATCCTCTCAATGATCGAGTCGGCGCGACACCGCGCCTACCAGGCGGTCAACACCGAGCTGGTCAGCCTCTACTGGCAGATCGGTCAACACATCAGCCGCAAGATCGCCGCCGCCGAATGGGGCGACAAAGTGGTCGCGCAACTCGCCGAATACCTCGCCGAGACCCAGCCGGGATTGAAGGGCTTCACTCGTCCCAACCTATTTATAATGAAGATGTTCTACGAAGTGTATGGCGGCAATCAAATTGTCTCGGCACTGCTGAGACAATTACCTTGGACGCACAACTGCCTGATCATGACTTGCAAACATCCGGAAGAACGCGAGTTCTACCTGCGCAGCGCCATTCGCGAGCGTTGGTCAAGTCGCGAGCTGGAGCGCCAGATCGATTCCGGGCTCTTCCTCCGCGCCGTCGCCAAGCCGGCAATTGTCTCACCACTGGCGAGACAAATTCATCCAGCACTCGGCAGCATCTTCAAGGACTCCTATTCTCTCGAATTTCTCGGGCTCGCCGACAGCCACACCGAGCCCGATTTACACGCCGCCCTGATCCGCAATCTCGGCCGTTTCCTCACCGAGCTGGGTCACGACTTCTGCTTCGTCGGATCGCAATACCCGCTTCAGGTCGGCGGCCAGGACTTCGCCCTTGACCTCCTTTTCTTCCATCGCGGCCTCAACTGCCTTGTCGCCATTGAGCTCAAGGCCACCCGCTTCAAGCCGGAGCACCTCGGCCAGCTCAACTTCTACCTCGAAGCTCTTGATCGCGATCATCGCAAAACCCACGAAAACCCCGCCATCGGCCTCCTCCTCTGCGCCACCAAGGACGACGAAGTGGTCGAATACTCCCTCAGCCGATCCCTCTCCCCGACCTTGATCGCCGAGTACCAGACCCGCCTACCCGACAAACGCCTACTGCAAGCTAAATTGCACGAACTCTATCAACTACTCGCGACAAGCGATGAGGACGCCCCATGACTCCCTCCGATTCACCCCTCGTTCCTCATTCAGAATTCCTCCTCTACCAAACCGAGGACGGACGGACCCGCGTCCAATGTCGTTTCGAGCAGGACAGCCTGTGGCTGACGCAGGCGCTTATCTCTGAGCTTTTTCAGAAAGATGTCAGAACCATCAATGAGCACTTGGTCAATATCTACGACGAGGCTGAATTGAGCCCTGAGGCAACTCTCCGGAAATTCCGGATAGTTCGAATCGAGGGGGCTCGCCAAGTGTCACGCGAGCTCGATCACTACAACCTGGACGCCATCATCGCCGTCGGGTTCCGCGTCCGCAGCCATCGCGGCACCCAGTTCCGGCAATGGGCTATCGGTCGACTCAACGAATATATGGTGAAGGGCTTCACCATGGATGACGAGCGCCTCAAGAACCCGCCTGGTCCTGGCCAGAAGGACTACTTTGACGAACAGCTTGAGCGCATCCGCGACATCCGCTCCTCGGAGCGACGCTTCTACCAGAAGGTGCTCGACATCTACGCTACCAGCATCGACTATTCTCCCAATACCGAGATGTCGCAGCAGTTCTTCGCCACCGTGCAGAACAAGATGCACTGGGCTGCTCACTGCCATACCGCCGCCGAGCTGATTCACGCCCGTGCCGACGCGTCGCTGCCCTTCATGGGCCTGCAGACGACTCGCCCCGGGGGGG
>CAMCSH010000012.1 GCA_945877655.1 Lentisphaera araneosa HTCC2155
AGTATCTTAGCCAATCAAACACAGCACCGCAAGGATTGCGGCGGCCCCAGGAGAACATCATGACCCCCTATTCCCACCTCCTCCTCGCCCACCTCATCGGCGACGCCCTCGGCGTGCCGGTGGAGTTCACCGATCGTGCCGCTCGCTGCGTCGATCCAGTCAAAAATATGCGAAGCGGCGGCTGCTGGGAACAGCCGGCCGGCACTTGGAGCGACGACGGTTCCTTGATCGAGCTGATGGCGAGACACTTTGTCCGACCCGCCGGCGGTCCACCCGCGATCCTAATGCCGTGAACTCCTGAAGAACTCCAGCTCCCTCCGCGAGATCATCTTCTGCTGCTTTTCGGAAGAGGATCTGGAGATCTACCAAAAGCTGCTGTGAAACCCAAAGGAACAGCCTCAATTCGATCTCTGTCGATCTCCTTCGATAGCTATCGTGATATCGACAGACATCGATAGATATCGATCGTTCAAACCCTCTCGATCGGGACGATCGAGCCACATTGAACAAACTCGACCAGGATGGTCGAGCCACGTTTTAACCCCAGGGAGCCTCCATGAAAGCCTGGATTTGCACCGACGGCCGACTTGTCCCGGCGGACATTCCCGAGCCGCAAGCCGGGCCGGGTCAGGCTCTGCTGCGGGTCCGCTACGCCGGCATCTGCCGCAGCGACCGGCAGGTGATGGCGGGCCTCTACGGGCCGCGCGAGGGCTGGGTCCTCGGCCACGAATGCAGCGCCGAAGTGTTGTCCTCCGAGCACTGGCCGAGGGGCACGCCCGTCGCGGTCAATCCGCTGCTGCCCGATGGCAGCTTTCTCGGCATTGATCGCCCCGGTTGCTTCGCCGAAATCATCGCCCTCCCCGAGGCCTGTGTCTTCCCCTTGCCGCCGGGTCTTGATCTGCTCAAAGCCGCTGCGGCAGAACCGGTCGCCGCCTGCGGCGCCATCCTCCTATCGCCTCTCAGTGGACGCATCGCCGTCGCCGGCTCGGGACGCATCCGCACCGTCTGCGAACTCCTCCTCAGCCAACGCGGCTTCGCGCCCCTCGCCAAGCCCGAGCCCGCCTCCTGCGATTGGGTGATCGAAACCGATCCGCGCCCCGCCGCCCTGCAAAGCGCCCTTGAGCTCCTGCGTCCCGGCGGCACTCTGATCCTGAAAAGCCGTCACCCCGGCAAGATCGAACTGCCGCTCAATCTCTTGATTGAACGCGAACTCAAACTCGAGGCCCGGCGCTACCTGCCCTTCCCTCAGGCGCTTGAGCTGCTCGCCGAAATCGACCTCGCGTCCCTGCTGGCGCCGCCTCGTCCCGCCGCGGAACTGCCGGAGCTCATCAGCCGCGACAGCGAAAGCCACAAGATCATCGTGGAAATTCAAGGTTGAAAGGTTGAAAGGCAAACACATGAACAGCACACAGCACTTCCCTACTCATCAGAAGGCGCATAAGCTCGATCGCCATGACAAGTTCTGGCTCTCGACCTTTCAACCTTTCAACCTTTCAACCCGGTTCCCGAACTGATGTGCGGCCTCCTTGCCATCGCCGGTGAGATCCCGGCCGGCACCGAGGCGGCGCTTGAGGCCCTGCGCCCTCGCGGACCCGAAGGCCGCGGCCAGTGGTCGCAGCCCGGTCTCTTCCTCGGTCACACCCTGCTCAGCCTGTCGACCGACGTGCCCGTGCCGCAACCCCTGGTCGACGACGAGCTCGGCCTCGCCGCCGTGGTCAACGGCGAATTCTACGGTCACGACGAAATCCGCCGCGAACTGCAGGGACAAGGCTGCCGCTTCCGCACCGGGCTCGACTCGGAGATCCTGCTGCATCTCTACGCCCGCCGCGGCCTCGACGGCTTCAGCGCCCTGCGCGGCGAGTTCGCCTTCGTCCTCTGCGATCTCCGCCAAAACCGGCTCTACGCGGTGCGCGACCGCTTCGGCATCAAACCGCTGTATTGGCGACGCGACGCCACGTCCCTGATCTTCAGCTCGGAAGTGAAGGCGATCCGCGCTCTCGGCTTTCCCCTCGCGTGGGATTCCCTCAGCCTTTTCCAGGCGGCGTCGCGGCAATATCACGACCTCGATCGCAGCCTTTTCGACGGCATCGCGATGGTCCGTCCCGGCCATTTCCTCGATGTCGACCTGCGTCAGCGCAGCATCACCGAAAGGCGCTATTGGGAACTGCCTTTGCGGCAAGCGCAAAACCGCAGCGATGACGAAGCCGCCGGGCTGCTGCGCCAAGAGCTGGAGGAAGCCGTCGCCCTGCGTTTGCGGAGTCCGCATGCTGCTGCGATCCACCTCAGCGGCGGCCTCGATTCCACCACCATCGCCTGCCTCGCCGCCCGCCAGCGTTCCGATCTCCGGCTCTTCACTGTCAGCTACCCCGGCAGCGCCTACGATGAACTCGATTTGGCCCGCGCCACCGCCGAGTCTCTCGGCTTGCCGCTGCAGGAAGTGCGGGTCGACGCCGCCGCCATCGCCGCGCATCTCGCCGCCGCGGTTGTCGGCTCCGAAGGCCTCGGCATCAACGGCCACCACAGCGCCAAATTCCTCCTCAACGCCGCCATCCGCTCCGCCGGCCACAAGCTCGCCCTCAGCGGCGAAGGCGCCGACGAACTCTTCGCCGGCTACCCCTTTTTGATCCCCGGACGCGATGACGCCGCGGTGCGCGGCATCATGCATGCAACCGGTGCCGGCCTGCCGCTCGACACAGTGCGCCGGGAACTGCCTTCCCTCCCGGCCTTTTTCCCAGCCAAGGCGGCGCTCGGCCTCGCCCATCAAGCGCTCCTCAAGCCCGAATTCCTCGCCCAGTTTTCCAGACTCGACCCCTTTCTGCAGATCCTTCAGCAGCCCGGTTTCGCGGACGCCGCAAAGGGCCGCAGCGAGCTCGATCTCAGCCTCTTCCATTGGATCAAAAGCGCCCTGCCGCAGTACATCCTGCGCACCCTCGGCGACGGCTGCGAAATGCCGCACGGCATCGAAGGGCGCGTCCCTTTCCTCGATCACCACCTCTGCGCCTTCGCCGCCACCTTGCGCGAGGACCAGCTCATCCGCGACGACGAGGAGAAATTCCTCCTCCGCCAAGCGCTGCGCGGCCTGATTCCCGAGGCGGTTCGTCACCGTCGCAAACACCCCTTCATGGCCCCGCCGGTGATCGCCCAGCCGCCCCTGCTCGCGCTCCTCCGCGCCGGCCTCGAGCGCTGCCCGGATCACTACTGCCCCCGCCGCCTCGGGGCATTGATCACCGCCCTGCCGAGTTTGCCGGAAACCGAGCTCAAACGCTGGGAACCGCCGCTTTTCCTCTTCCTCTCCAGCGTCGCACTTGAACAAGGAATGATGCGATGAAAATCCTCGACTCCATCCTCGAACAAATCCGTCTCCGTCCGGAGGCTCCGGCCATCGACGAGGCCGGCTGTGTTCTCAGCTATGCCGAGCTGGGGAATCAGGTCGAAGCGCTCGCCGAAGAATTGCGGTCGCGGCCAATTTGCGGTCACCGCATCGCGCTCGACCTGCCACGTTCCGCCGCCTTCGTCATCGGTGTTTTGGCGGCCTGGCGCTGCGGCTCCAGCTTCGTCCCGATCCACGACCTGCCCGAAGAACGCCGACGATTCATCCTCGAAGAGGCCGGGGTGGCGGCGATCATCGGGCGGCCGCAAGAAACTGGCTCACCTGAGCTCGACCTTACAACTCCTAAAACCCTTCCAACCCCTAAAACCCCTCCTCAAGAAGCCTGGCTGATCTACACCTCGGGTTCGAGCGGCCAAGCGAAAGGCGTCAGCGTCGGACACGGCGGCATTCCGGCCGTCATTCGCCAACAGATCGCCGCCTTTGAACTCGGGCCGGGCAGCCGTTGTTTGTGGATGCTGTCGCCGCTGTTCGACGCCTCCTTGTCGGACATCCTCAGCGCCCTGGCCAGCGGCGCCACCCTGGTCATCGCCCCGCCCTGCGAACTCAGCCCGGAGCGGCTCCTGCGCACCCTGGCGGAACGCGACATCAGTTATCTCGACATCCCGCCTTCGCTGCTGCGCCTGCTGGCACCCGAAGACGCCCCGGATTGCCTGCTCACCCTGGGCTTCGGCGGCGAGATCTGCCCGCAGGAAACGGTACAGAAATGGTGCCGACGCGTCCGCCTTTTCAATCTCTACGGCCCGACCGAGGCGAGCATCTGCTGCAGTCTGATCCGCTGCGGTCCGGACTGGTGCGAGGGCGACATCGGCCGGCCGCTTGAGGGCGCCGAATTCCGCCTCGATGAGAACAGCGGCGAGCTGCTCATCGGCGGTCCCTGTCTCGCCCTCGGCTACTGGCAGCGGCCGGAGCTCAATGCCGCCAAGTTTTTCGAGCTCGACGGACGGCATTTCTACCGCAGCGGCGACCGGGCGGAACGACTCGCCGACGGCAAGTGGCGTTTTCTCGGCCGCCTCGACCGTCAGATCAAGCTCCGCGGCAAGCTGGTCGAATGCGGCGAAGTGGAATCGACGCTCCTGCGTCTTCCAGGCGTCACAGAAGCGGCGGTCTTCCTTCACGGTCCGCACCTGATCGGAGCCTTCTCCGGCCCTGCCGACAGCACCGATCTGCGCCGCGGCCTATCGACCCTCCTGCCGGAATGGATGATCCCGGCAAAATTTCTGCGCCTGCCGCAAATGCCCCGCACCAGCAGCGGCAAGGTTGATTATCCGAGCTTGACTGCGGCGATCCAGACGCCAAGCCACAAGCTCGCCGCGACGCACTTCCTCGCCTTGGCCGAGGACTACTTCGGCTACGCAATCGATCCCGAGCTCCCCCTGCGTCAGCAAGGACTCGACTCCCTCGGCGCCTTCGAACTCGCCGCCAAGCTGCAAGCCTCCGGCATGGCTTGGACGCCCGAGGAACTGATGCGAGAGCTTCCTGTTTCGGAGCTCAAAAGCAGCGATCACAGAATGAGCGTAGAACGACTACGTCAAGATACTGGCCTGAATACCCAAGCGTCTCAGCTTGCGCCCCAGCGGGGCGGCCGGCAGATAGCCCAGGGTGTAGCGACGAGGCACGAATCGCAAACCCTGGGTCGGAGATTTAAAAAAATCGAACCCCAGAGGGGTGTTCAGAAGCCCGTCCATGCGCTTGGAGCGACATTCTGGACGCCCCTCCGGGGCTGCAATCCCCATATCTCGTCACCCAGGGTTTGTCCTCGTTCCTCGGACTACACCCTGGGCTATCTGCCTGCTGCCCCTCCGGGGCAAAAGAAGCCGCAATCCGCCGATAAGGCGCTGGCCGTTCTGGGTTTCCGCTCCCTCTTTCTCACCGGCGCCAGCGGCTTCCTCGGCCTCGAACTGCTCTGCCACTTGCAGCGGCGATGGCCTCACACTCGCTTCCTTCTGCTTCAACGCGGCGGCATCGAACGATTGCGCCAGCTCGCCGAAAAACGCGGACTCCACCCCGACTTCGAACGACTGGAAATCATCTCCGGCGACCTCAGCCAGGAAGGCCTCGGACTCGATGAAACGTCGCGCCAAAAAATCCTCGCGGCCGAGATCTTCGTCCATGCCGCCGCCGAGCTCAATTCGAGCCGTTCCTGTGATCAGCTTACCAAGGTCAATGTCGACGCCACCCGAGCCCTCGCCGAGCTCTATCTCGCCGGCTCCGGGAAACGCTTCCACTTCGTTTCGACCCTTGCCGTCTTCGTCTGCTCCGACGCGCCTCCCGGCAGCATCGCCGAGGACACCGAGCCAAGCGGCAACATCATCGGCGCCTACGCTCAGACCAAGCTGGCGGCGGAGTTCGTCCTGCGACGGCTCATCGGCTTCGACCGTGGCCTCCGAATCATCCGTCCCGCCCTCATCGGCGGTGCGAGCGATCGCGACGACCTGCCGCAGCAGGATTTCTTCACCTGGATGCTGCAGGCTCTGGCCCGCCACCCCCTCGCCCCCGAGGCCGTTCCCGCCGATCTGGAACTCGCCGTCTCGCCCCTCGAGGCCTATGCCGCGGCGATGCAAGAGATCATCTACGACGACTTGCCTGGACCCTGCTTCCATCTCGCACCGCGGCGCCATTTGTCCCTGCGCCAGCTCTGCGCCGCAAGTTGCGATTTCGCCGGACGTCCCGGCCTCGACCTCGAGTCCTGGCGCCAAAGACAAGTGAACTCGCCGCTGCTGCCCGCCCTCAACGGCCTCTTCTCCCAGCGCTGCGACCAAGGCCGCGCCCACGACCTCTTTCTCGCCAGCGGCTTCAACTTCCAACAGGCCGCGTTGCCGGAGCCGACACACACGGACATCCTGCGCTATTTGCGGCAAGTGCAAAAACCGCTTCCGCACGACAAGGTCGGCCTGGTTCTTGGCAAGTTCCTACCACCTCATCTCGGCCATCTTTTCCTGGTTGAATTCGCCCGCCGCCGCGTCGAGCGCCTCTACATCGTCGTTGGCAGTCTTAAGGCCGAGCCGATCCCCGGCGAGCGGCGTTTCGACTGGATGCGCCAGCTCTGCCCCGATTGTATCGTGCTGCATCTGACGGACGAAAATCCGCAGCAGCCGGAGGAGCATCCCGACTTCTGGGGCATCTGGGAGCGCAGCCTGAAACGCCTCCTGCCTGAGCCGGTGGATTTCGTCTTCGCCTCGGAAAGCTACGGCACGCCGCTCGCCGCTGTCCTCGGCGCCGAATTTTCCCCCTGCGACATCCCGCGTTCCACAGTCCCAGTCAGCGGCACGGCCGTGCGCCAAAACCCTGCCGGGAATTGGGCCTTTTTGCCACCGCCGGCGCAAGCTTATTACCGCCGTCGCATCTGCCTCTTCGGCCCCGAATCCTGCGGCAAATCCACCCTCGCGGCCCAACTTGCCGACCACTTCGGCGGCAGCTTCGTACCCGAGTTCGCCCGCATTTACCTCGAAGAGCTCGGACGCGACCCCATCGAAAGCGACATGCCGCTCATCGCCCGCGGCCAGATAGCGCTACAAAAGAAGCTCGAAGCCACGGCCGGCCCCTGGCTCTTTTGCGACACCGACGCCCTTTGCACCTGCATCTGGCAGGAATTCCTCTTCGGCCACCGCGATCCGCTCCTCGAAGAACTCGCCGCCGCGCTCAGCTGCGAACTCACGCTCCTCTGCGACGTCGACCTCCCCTGGGTCGCCGATCCGGTGCGTTATCTCCCCGAGGACCGCGCCGCCTTCCTCGCGACCTGCCAGGCCCGCCTCGATGCCGCCGGACGCCCCTGGCGCCTGGTCAGCGGCCAGGGCGAGGAACGCCTGCGAAACGCCATCGCCGCGATCGAAGAATATTTCTCAACCCAAGGAGCCCGCCCATGAACATCCCCTGGTGGCACGACTTCTACGACGAGGCCCTCGAGGCCGTCCTTCTCGACTCGCCCTCGGAGGAGGACAACCTGGCCCAGGCCCGTGCTCTGATGACCCTGCTCGACCTCAAGCCCGGCGCCCGCGTCCTCGACCAGTGCTGCGGCAACGGCCGCCTCAGCCTGCCCCTCGCCCGCCTCGGCTGCGAGGTACTCGGCATCGACCTCGCGACCGGCTACATCGCCAAGGCCGAGGCCCGGGCCCGTTGCGAAGGCCTGAGCGCCCGCTTCGAAGTGCAAGACGCCCTCACCTGGTCGGCAACTCCGCCCCGCCAGGCCGTGATCAACATGTGGACTTCCTTCGGCTACAGCGACGACGATGCGGTGAACCGGCAGATGCTGCAACGCGCCTTCGACTCCCTCGAAGCCGGTGGCCTCTTCCTGCTCGACACCCTCAATCTGCCTGGCGTCCTGCACCACTTCCGCCCCCGCATGGAGAACCGCGTGACCACCGCTGATGGCGAGCTCCATCTCGAACGCCTCACCCGACTCAACTGGGAGCGCGGCCTGATGCTGAAGGACTGGATCTACACCCTGCCCGACGGCTCCCGCCGGGTCAAACACAGCTCCACCCGCCTCTACCTGCCGCACAACATCAGCGCCCTGCTCCGCGACTGCGGCTTCGTCGACCTGAAAATCTGCGGCGAACTCGACGGCTCGCCGCTCAGCATGGACAGCCTGCGACTCATCATTCTCGCCCGGAGGCCCGTATGATCCGCCACAACGCCCCCGCCGACAACGCTGAGCTGCGTCAAGCCCTCTACGGGTCCGAGGTCTTCCTGCTCGCGGCCAACGCGGCCAGCCGCGCCTTGGGAGACACCGTGCGCACCCTCCTGCATAAACATTTCGGCCCCGATTACCGCTCGCTTGAGCACAGCGCCGACGGCGATGCCTTCTTCGGCCGCATGGGGCTGTTGCGTCGCGAGCTCTACCTCCAGCCCGAGCCGCAGCGGCTCATTGCTGAACTGGTGAGCGCCCTCGGCTTCGATCCCGCCCGCTCGGCCTGCGATCCGCTGCGACTGCGCGCCATCCTGCATGAAGGCGAGCGGAACCCCCGCGCCAAGGCGGTGTATTACCCGCACCGCGACACCTGGTACTCCCATTCGCAATCACTGATCACCTGCTGGATCCCCCTCGACGATCTGCCGCCCGAGGAGACCTTCGTCTTCTTTCCCGAGCAGTTCACCCAGGTCGTGCCCAACAACTCCGAGATCTTCGACTACCAGCGCTGGGTCGAACGCGACTGGAATCTCAAGATCGGCTGGCAGCACAAGGACGACGGCCTCACCGCCCAGTATCCCGAGCTCACCGGCCCCTTGCCCGAGGGCGCGCCTCGCGTCGGTTTCTCCTGTAGTCGCGACCAGATTTTGCTCTTTGCCGGGCACCACCTGCACCAGACCTTGCCGCAATCCCGCGGCCGCAACCGCTTCAGCCTCGACTTCCGCCTCGTCCAGCTCGACGACCACGAAGCCGGCCGCGGCGCCCCGAATGTCGACAACCGCTCCACCGGCTCGGCCCTGCCGCACTACATCAACTGCGCTTCGGCGCTGCGGGCCTGAAAACGCCAGAGCGCGGAGTTTTTACACTCCGCGCTCTGGTTTTATTCAGCCTCGCTGGCGATCAACTGTGACCGAAGATGGCGCCGATCGAGAAGCTGAAGGACTGCGGCAAGGATTGCCGCCTTGGCCTCAGGCGCGGAGCGCCGTTGAGCTCAGATTCGTTCCCTGCGCGCAGCGCCTTGGACTGCGGCAAGCATTGCCGCCTTGGCGTCAGGCGCGGAGCGCCGTTGAGCTCAGACGCGGCTCCGCCGCCATTGTAAGGCGGCAATCCTTGCCGCAGTCCAAGGCGCTGTGCGCAAGAGCTCAGCTTTCTTCAGGGAAATCCCAATACATCCTTGCATTTGTGTTAAAATTACATAATAATAAAGACAAGAGCACTTCAGACAAAATCGCCGCCAACGGAATTCCTTCATGACCAGCCGCCCACAACTCACCGCCCTCATTCTCGGCCAGGCCCTTGGCGATTCCCTCGGCCTGCCGGCGGAAGGCTTGAGCCGTGAGCGCATCGCCCGCCTCGGCTGGGCCGGGAATTGGCGGCAACGCCTTTTCTTCGGAAAGGGCTTCGTCAGCGATGACACCGAACACCTCGTCCTTGTCGCCAATGCCCTGCTTCAATCCAGCGACGCCGCAGGCTTCCAACAACGCCTCGCGAGCGGCCTGCGTTGCTGGTTCCTGCGCCTCCCCGCCGGCATCGGCTTCGCCACCCTGCGGGCCTGCCTGAAACTCTGCCTCGGCGTCTCTCCCACCCGCTCCGGCGTCCGCTCGCAGGGCAATGGCCCCGCCATGCGCGCCACCCTCCTCGGCGCCGTCTTTGCGGACGACGCAGCCAAACGCCGCGACTACGTCCTCGCCTCGACCCGGATCACCCACAACGATCCAGCAGCCGACACCGGCGCCATGGCCATCGCCGAAGCCGCCGCCGCCCTGGTCAAAGGAGAAACCGAGGACACCCTGCTTTTGCGTCTAGCGCAACTCGGTCCCGATGACCCAGTCTGGCAAGAGCGCCTGAAGATTCTCCGTCAAGGCCGGACCGAAGGCTGGGATCTGCAGGGATATTGCCGCGCCACCGGTTGTGAAAACGGCGTCAGCGGCTGGATTCACGCCACCGTTCCGGTCGCTCTCTACGGCCTGCTTTCCGCCCGCGATTTCAAAAGCGGTCTCAGCGCCGTGCTCGACTGCGGCGGCGACACCGACACCGTCGGCGCCATCGCCGGCGCCCTCCTAGCCCTGCGTTTCGGCGAAGCCGCCCTGCCTGCCGAAGACTTGAAGGCCCTGATCGAATTCCCCGCCGGCGAAGCCCATCTCCGCGACCTCGCCGCCGCTCTTGCGAGCGAAGGCCCCGCGCCCCGGCTCGGCCTGAAGGCGCTGCTCTACCTGCCGAGACAGATTCTCTTCATCGCCATCGTCCTGACGCATGGGCTTATGCGGCCCTTCCTGGCGCTGAAACCGAGGGCTCAGCCATGAAGAACACAGTCCCCAAAGCGCATCGATATCTCTCGATATCTGTCGACACCTTCGATAGCTATCGTGATATCGATAGACATCGACAGATATCGACTGTTCAAAGCCTTTCGATCTGGACGATCGAGCCACATCTTGAAACCTGAAACTCAGGAGCACCCATGCTCACCAAGCGTTTCGATTCATCGCGCAAAGGGATTCAGCAAAACGACGCATGATCGTTCGACGTCCTTGGTGTTCCTCGTCACCAAGGTCATGCCAAATTCCAGTGCAGTGGCCGCCAGAAGTCCGTCGATAACCGGCAAGGGATCGCGGCTGTTCAGCTGTCCCCAGCGCGCCGCGACAGCCTCGTTCACCGGCAGGATACGATCTTGCATCTGCTCGCGAAGACGTCCCATTCGGAACTCAAGCACGGCAGCTTGCGCAGGATCGCGCAGTTGCAAGCGGGAAATGCCGCACTGCAATTCCCCGATCACCAGAACCGAAAGATAGAGCTCCTCGGCAGGAACCGAGGCGAACCAGGCTTTGACTCCACTATCCGCCCGCTCGCCCTTTTGCAGCTCGGACAAGACATTGGTGTCGATCAGAAAGCTCATTCCTGGCCCAAACGCCCCATGTCGCGGGGACGCAGCAGATCCTCTTCATTCAAACCCTCGGCGATTCCGCTCAGCAGTGACTTCAGACCACCTGTCGGAGGCGAACTCAAGGGAGAAGCAGAAAGCAGCAGAACCCGAAAAGGCACGCCGTCCGGCACGCCATCCGGAACCCGGATCACATGCTGGTGCGCAGTCGCCTCGAACTCAATGGCATGCATTTGAATCTCCTTTGCTTCCAAGCCCAAGGATACCCTTGATTGACGCTTTCAGCAAATTCCCGAGCTAAATTCGCTCAACACAGCCGGCGGGACGCCAGCGATCCCAAGACTGAACGGCCAAACAACTCGATCGGGACGATCGAGCCCCATCCTTAAACTTTAAACTTTAAACTTTAACCTCTCCGAAGGAGCTCCCCATGCTCAGCCCCCTGCTCACTGACCTCTACCAGCTCACCATGGCCTACGGCTATTGGAAAAACGGCACGGCCGAAGATGAAGCGGTGTTCCATGGCTTCTTCCGCAAGCTGCCCTTCGGAGGAGGCTTTGCGGTCGCCGCAGGCCTCGGGCCCATCCTCGAATGGCTGCACGATTGGTCCTTCAGTGCCGAGGATCGCGACTACCTCGCCGGACTCACCGGACGCGACGGCAAGCCGCTCTTCGAAAAGGGCTTCCTCGATTATCTCGGAAAGCTGCGGCTGAGCGTCGATATCGACGCCATTCCCGAGGGCACGCTGGCCTTCCCGCATGAGCCGCTGATCCGCGTCCGAGGCCCGGTGTTGCAAGGGCAGCTGCTCGAGACCGCCATCCTCAACCTGATGAATTTCAACACCCTGATCGCCACCAAGGCTGCCCGCGTCTGCCTCGCCGCCGAGGGCGATCCGGTGCTGGAATTCGGTTTGCGCCGGGCGCAAGGGGTCGACGGCGCCCTCGCCGCCAGCCGCGCCGCCTTCCTCGGCGGTTGCGACGCCACTTCCAATGTCCTCGCCGGACAACGCTTCGGCATCCCGGTGAAAGGCACCCACGCCCACAGCTGGGTGATGGGCTTCGACTCCGAACTCGAGGCCTTCCGCGCCTACGCCGCCGCGATGCCCAACAACTGCGTCTTCCTGGTCGACACCTACGACACCCTGCAAGGCGTCCGCAACGCCGTTTGCGTCGGCCGCGAACTACGCCAGCAGGGGCACGAAATGATCGGCATCCGCCTCGACTCCGGCGACCTCGCCTGGCTGTCGATCGAGGCCCGCAAGATCCTCGACGAAGGCGGCTTCCCCGAGGCCAAAATCGTCGCATCCAACGACCTCGACGAGAAGCTGATCGAGAGCCTGAAACACCAAGGAGCGAAGATCGACGTCTGGGGCGTCGGAACCAAGCTGGTCACCGCCTACGACCAGCCCGCCCTCGGCGGCGTCTACAAGCTCGGCGCCATCCGTCAAAACGGCGTCTGGACTCCGCGTATCAAGCTCAGCGAACAGCGCATCAAGGTGAGCAATCCCGGCATCCAACAAGTCCGCCGCTTCTCCAAAGACGGCCTTTTCGTCGCCGACGCCATCTACGACAGCGAGCTCGGCCTGAGCTCTCCCTGCCGCATCATCGATCCCATCGACCCCGACCGCAGCCGCAAGCTCGAAGGTCTGGAGTCCGAGGATTTGCTCGTTCCGGTGCTGCGTCGCGGCCAAAGCGTCTACACCCTGCCGTCCCTGCGCGAAAGTCGCGCTCATTGCCTGGCGCAACTGGCGCGGCTAAGCCCGGCCAGCAAACGCCTCGACAATCCGCACAGCTACCCCGTCGGGCTCGAGTCGCAGCTGCACGAGCGCAAGGAGGTCTTGATTCGCAAGGCGAGGGGGATTCTCTGATCCCGCCACCCGCGGCCGAGGCGAGTTTTCCATGACTAGCTTCTTGCCGGTTTGCGGGTATACTCCGAGTCAAAGCGGGGTATCAGAATGGACATCAAAAAACTGCTTCAGCACAACCAGCTCTGGGCGGCCAAGGAATTGGCCAAGGATCCGGACTTCTTCTCCGACCTGTCGCAACAGCAGAAGCCGAAATATCTGTGGATCGGCTGCAGCGACTCGCGGGTTCCGGCCAACCAGATCATCGGCCTCAAGCCGGGCGAGATCTTCGTCCACCGCAACGTCGCCAACCAGGTCATCCACACCGACTTCAACTGCCTGTCCGTCATCCAGTACGCGGTCGAGATGCTCAAGGTCGAGCACATCATCGTCTGCGGCCATTACGGCTGCGGTGGCGTCATCGTCTCGCACGGAGAACACACCCTCGGCTTGATCGACAACTGGCTGCGCCACATCCGCGACATGATGCGCCTGAAAGCCCCCTGGCTGAAGCGCCAGCGCGATGCCGGCCACGACAGCATCGACACTTTGTGCGAACTCAATGTCATGCGCCAGGTCGCCAACGTCGGCCAGACCACCATCCTCCATGAAGCCTGGGCCCGCGGCCAGAACATCCAAGTTCACGGCTGGATCTACGGCATCCAGACCGGCATCATCAAGGACCTGCAGGTCGACATCGCCTCACTCGCCGACCTTGAGATCCTGGAACAGCGCTTCATGGACTTGTAAGGCCATCCGTCCCTCCCCCTCCTCTTCCCAGCGCAGCTTTATCTCCGGGGTTTCCGATGTCGCCTTTCCAACGCAGCACCCGCCGTCTTCTCGAGCTCTCCCGGCGCGGCGAACTCCGGCAATCCTACCTGCTCTCCGGCGACCGCCTCGGCGAGCTCAGCGATTTCGCCCGGCGCTGGGTCCGCCTGCTCGCCTGCGACTTCGCCGCCGGACGCGATGAGGCCTGCGGCGAATGCGCCTCCTGCCGGATGTGGACCGGCAACAGCCACCCCCGCGTCCAGTCGCTGGCGCCGACCTCGAAAAGCCGCGAGATCCCGGTCGCCGACATGCGAGCCTTCATGCAGCGCTTCGATTTCCGCGCCGAAGAAGGCCGGCACCAGATCGGCCTCATCATCGAAGCCGAATGCCTCAACACCGAGTCGCAAAACGCCTTCCTCAAAACCCTCGAGGAACCGCCCACCGGCGCCATCTTCATCCTCGTCAGCTGCCGCAACGAACGCCTGCTGCCGACCATCCGCTCCCGCTGCCAGGTCGTCAACCTGATGAGCAACGAACCCCTGCTCGATCCCTCTCTGCTCGCCGGCCTCCAGCCCCTGCTCGCTCTGCTCCGCCCGGGAGCCGGCGCCGGCGCCGGACTGAAGGCCGCGGACGGCATGCTCGCCCTCTTCAAGGGAATGAAGGAACGCGCCGCCATCGAGATCGAAGAAGCCATCGCCGCCGAGCTCGAAGCCAGCCAGGACGAAGAGGCGCCGAAGAAGAAAGACAAGGACCGGGCCGAGGCTCTTGCCGGCGCCCGTTACCGTTCCCTCCGCGATCAAGTCCTGGTGATCATCGAGGCCTGGGCCGCCGAAGCCAGCGCTGGCGACGCCGCCACCCGTCCCCACCAGGTTTTCAGCGGCGAGGCCTTGAGCCCCTTGCAGTCCGCCCGTCTCGCCGATCTGATCGAATCCTTAAAGTTGGACCTGGGCTTCAACATGAACGAAGCCCTGGCCGTCGAATGCTTCTGCACGCAAGCTGCAAAGAAGTGATTTACACCTTGTTCAGGGGGTCCATACACAGCCTTTGTCCGCTACTTCTCCACAAGTTATCCACAGTCGACTTTTCTTCCTGAGCGTGCTTGACAGGCTCAATCGCGGCAAATCCGTATCATTGCAGATGAAAACTTATCCACAAGTTGTCGACGAGACGGAAAGCCCTTGCGTTTTAGCGCTTTCGCAAAGAAGAGAAACCCGGCTCAATGAACCGGGCTTCAAGGCATTCGGATGCGCTGCCGGACTTCCTCGGGGAGATCGAGCAAGGCCGCCCTCCGAACTCCAGGAATTGCCACTTGCGTTTCACCTCGAATCCCCCTATACTTACTGCGTAAACCACTTGTTTGCCTGACAGTTTAAATTTCTCGACGGAGCATGATCGATGCCGCACAGACCCCACATCCTGGTGATTGATGATGAGCGCGACATCTGCGACGCGGTTCGTCGCTGGCTTGGGTTCCTCGCTCGCGTCAGTACCGTGACGGAAGCGCTTAAAGGGGTGGACCTGATCACCAACGGCGACTTCGACGCCATCCTGATCGATCACAGCATGCCCGAGTTGAGCGGCTTGGAATTGATGAAGCAACTGACATCCCGGGGAAAGCCCCTGCCTCCCGTGATGATGATGACCGGCCACGGCTCTCTCGACCTGGCGATGCAATTCATCCGCGCTGGAGGGTCCGACTTCCTGGAGAAGCCGCTCAATCTCGAGCTTCTGAGCAGCCGCCTTCTGCACTTGGCTGAGTCCCACATCCAAAAACGCCGCATCTTGGAATTGGAAAAAGAACGCGACATCCTGATGGCTGCTCTCAGCCACGACATCCGGTCTCCCCTGGGCGTGATCATCAATGTCATTGAGCTGCTGCGCGACCCCAAGGAGAACAAGGAACAGCACATGCTCGATCTGCTGTTCGAATCGAGCCGCTACCTCCATGCCCTGACCGACGACTTCCTGATCATCGCCAAGGATAAATCCAAGACCCTGCCCAACAAGCCGGTGACCCTTGACATACGCCCGGTGCTGACGGCGGTGAAAAACCAGCTCGAAGTGGCCAGCAGGATCCGCAAGATCGCACTCCATCTGACTCTCCCCGCCGAAGCCATCCAGGTCGACATCGACCTCACCCGCTTCCGCCAAGTGATCACCAACCTCTGCGACAACGCCCTCAAGCACAGCCGTTGCAAAAACCTGGAAATCCTGGTCAAGGTCGATGCCGGCACGGTGGTGTTTGTCGTCCGTGACGACGGCAAAGGCCTGTCGGAGGAGATTGCCGCCAATCTGATCTCCGCCTTCAAACGCAGCAGCAGCGACAGCGGCTTCGGCCTGGGCTTGGCAATCTGCGCCAGACTCTGCCAAAGCATCGGCTCGGAGTTGCACTACACCCGCCTCGACAAGGGCGGGGAATTCTCCTTCCGACTGCCGCTGATTTCGCCGGCCTGATCCGCAAAAGGCGATGGCACGCTTCGTGCTTCAGGTCCTTGTGAAACACACAGCCCTGAGGTTTGAATGACGCCCGCCGCTCCTCTTCCGAACCAGCCCCAGCGAGTCCATCTCGGCACCGCGGGGGCTTTTGTCGCCCGCCAAGGCAAGGTCGAAGTCGTCGACCTGAAAAAACCGGCGCCGCCGCCGGAGGAAGCCCCGAAGATCGATCCCGCCATGCTCAAGGCGGAATACGAACGCGGCCGCAAAGAGGCGGAAGCCCCCCTGCAGAAAGATCTCGCCAAGCAGAAAAGCCGGATCGCGGAACTGGAAAAAGAACTCGCCGACAGCCGCCGCAGCCTCGCCGAAAGCTTCGATCAGGCCCTGCAGCAACTCGAACACCAGCTGGTCGAGGAAACCGCCAGTCTCGGCCTCGCCGTCGCCGAACGCATCCTCGCCGCCAGCTTCCCCGCCCATGCCGATTTGTCCGCCGTCCTCCGCGAGGCGCTGCAAGGAGTCGCCAATCTCAAGGCCGTCACCCTGCGCCTCCATCCCGATGACGCCGAAGCGGTCGCCCGCAACCACGCCTTCCGCCTCTGCCGGATCGAACCCGACGCCTCGCTCGGCCGCGGCGAGGCCTTCGCCGAACACGAACACGGCATCGTAGACGCCACCCTCCAGGCCCGCCTCGACTGCGTCCGCCTCGCCGTCGAAAAAGCCCTCCACCACGGCCAGCAGAATGACGAGGCCGGCCATGCGCACCCCTGATCTCGCCCGCTTCACCGCCCCCCTGCGCCAGCTCAGCGGCGTCCGCTCGGTCCGCTCCCTCGGCCGGGTCGCCCGCAGCGTCGGCACCCTGGTCGAATCCGCCGGCCCGCTCTGCGCCTGCGGCGACCTGGTCGAAATCGTCGACTCCGGCAGCGGCACGCGCCAGGTCTGCGAAGTCATCGGCTTCCGCGACCGCAACCTCCTCCTGATGCCGATGGACCAGTTGCACTCGGTCCGCCCCGGCGATCTCGTCGTCCCCCTCGGCGACGGCTTCCGCATCCCCGTCGGCCCGGCCCTCCTCGGCCGCGTCGTCGACGGCCTCGGCCGCCCGATCGACGGCAAAGGCCCGGTCAAAGGCGTGCTTCGCGCCGTCACCGGCACCCCTCCCGCTGCCTTCGATCGGCCCAGAGTCACCGAAATGATGCTCACCGGAGTCAAATCCATCGACGCCGCCATCCCCTGCGGCAAAGGCCAGCGGGTCGGCATCTTCGCCGGCTCCGGCGTCGGCAAATCAACCTTGATGGGCATGATCGCCCGTTCCTGCCTATCGCAGGTCAACGTCATCGCCCTGGTCGGCGAACGCGGCAAGGAAGTGATGGACTTCGTCGAGGAATCCCTCGGCCCCGAAGGCCTGGCGCGCTCCATCCTGGTGGTCGCCACCTCCGACCGCACCCCGCTCCACCGGGTCCGCGCCGCCGACACCGCCATGGCCATTGCCGAATACTTCCGCGACCAGGGCGCCGACGTCCTTTTCATGATCGACTCGGTCACCCGCTACGCCATGGCGCAACGCGAGATCGGCCTCTCCGCCGGCGAACCCCCGGCAACCCGCGGCTATCCGCCTTCCGTCTTCGCCTTGCTGCCCCGCCTGCTCGAACGCGCCGGCCGCTCGCAGAAAGGCTCGATCACCGCCTTCGCCACCGTCCTGGTCGAAGGTGACGACATGAACGACCCGATCGCCGACTCGGTGCGCTCGATCCTCGACGGCCACATCGTCCTTTCCCGTCGCATCGCCGCCGGCGGACGCTATCCCGCCGTCGACGTACTCGAATCGGTGTCGCGAGTCGCCAAAGACGTGTCGACGCCGGAACACCTCAAGCTCGGCCGCAATCTCCGCAAGCTGATGGCCTCGTACCGCGAAGCCGAGGACATGATCAACATCGGCGCCTACGTACCCGGCTCGAATCCCGACATCGACAAGGCTCTGAAGCGCCACAAGCCGATCCAGGCCTTCCTCAATCAGGACAGCGCCGACAAATGCCCCTTCCAGCGCACCTTGGAAGAGCTGAAGAAGGTCGCCGAGGAATGACTCCGGCTCGCCGTGGAAATTTCGCGCTTCCGCCGTTAGATTTCCGCATCAACCGCAGCGAGTTTCCTCCATGAGTTTCGCCGACCCCACCTCCGACATCGCCTTCAAGAAGATCTTCGGCAGCCAGCAGCGCAGCCACATCCTGATCTCCTTCCTCAACGCCGCTCTCGGCTTCACCGGAAAGGCCGCCATTGCCGAGCTCGAAATCGTCGCGCCCAATCAAGTGCCGCACCTCAAGAATTTCTACGATAGCACCTTGGATGTCCGCGCCAAGGACAAGGCCGGCCGCGAATTCATCGTCGAGATGCAAGTCGAGGACAACAAGGATTTCGCCAAACGCGCCTGCTACTACACCGCCAAGGCTTACTCGCAGCAGCTGAAGAAATCGCAGAAGTACTCTAGCCTCCGCCCAGTCTTCTTCCTTGGCATTCTCAACTTCAATTGCTTTGAAGGTGACGACTGCATCTCCCGCCACCTGATCCTAAACGAGAAGACCAAGAAGCAGGAGCTTGAGCCCTTCGAATTCGCCTTCATCGAGCTGAAGAAATTCACCAAGAAAGAGGCGGAACTGAGCAACATCGTCGACAAGTGGATCTATTTCCTCAAGCACGCCGGCAGCCTCAAAAAAGCGCCGAAGACGCTGACCAAAGTGCCTGAGATCGGCGAAGCCTTCGAGGTCGCCAACCAGCATCTCTGGACCCCCGAAGAACTCCATGTCTACGAATATTGGGAGGACAAAGAGCGCACCCGCATCAGCGCGCTGGAGAGCGCCCAGGAAGCCACTCGCGAAGCCGAGAACGCCGCTCGCCAGGCGAAGGAAGCCACTCGTGAAGCCGAGAAAGCGGCTCGCGAAGCTCTTAAGGAAGCTCAACGGGAAAAAGCCGCCCGCAAGCAAATCGAAGCTTCGGCCCGACGCGATAAGTTCGTCACTGCTGAATCCATGCGTGACGATGGCTTGGCTGAGTCCGTCATCAAGCGCTACACCGGCGTCAGCTTGGCTCAGCTCCAGGCTTGGATTAGCTCAGGACGGGCTTGAGCGGTTTTTCGCTTCAGTCCCCCACTCCCGCATTCGTCTTCCGGGCTAGATTGACTCCATCAGCCGAAGGAATCCGCCCATGTTCGCCAAACCCGAAGACCTTGCTCCCGACTACGTCCTGATTTCCCGTCGCGTCGTCATGCAAGGCGACCTGTCGATCGGCCAGCGCCTTTTCGGCGGCACCCTTCTCGCCTGGATCGACGAATCCCTCGCCATGCTGGCAGTGAGCATCACCGGCACGCCCGACATCGCCACCCGCAAGATGAGCGAAGTCGAATTCTTCGCTCCCGCCCGGCTCTGCGACCAGATCGAGATCTGGGGACGCCCCGCCCATCTCGGTCGCACCTCGCTCAGCATCGAATGCCATGTCTACGCCCGCCGTCCCGCCGACCAGAACTCGAAGTTCATCATGATCAGCTCCTGCACCATGGTCTTCGTCGCCCTCGATGCCGAGGGCAAGGCTTTCCCCTGGAACCCCTACGCCCCATCCTCCTCCCGCACCGCAAAGTGAGGTGCCGCCATGGACCTGCCCCTTGCCCTTTTCCTGCTCTTCGCCGAAGCTGAAACGCCTCCTGAAAAGCTGCTCCAGACCCTCGGCGAAGGAGGACCCAAGGAGCGTCGCGAAGCCCGCAAAACACTGCTGCAGCTCGGCCCTGCCGCCCGCGAGGCGGTGAAACTAGCCATTCACTCTCCCGAACCGCAGATCGCCGAAGCCGCCAAGGATCTCTGGGTCGAGCTCAAGTGGCAGATCAGCCCGGGCTTTCAAAGCCAGCCCTACCGGGATGCACTGGCCGGCGGCGAAGATCACTGGGATGAATCCTGGAAGTCCCTGGCGGAGAAGTCGCCCCTGCTTTTCGCCCGCCTCCTCGCCCTCTGCGGCGATCTGGTCCAAGCCCCGGCAGAAAACGAAGAAAACGCCGAATGGTCGCGCCTCAGTCAACTGGGACAAGTCGCGGTGCTCCGCTGCTCCGCCCCGGAACTCTTGTCCCAGCTCGATGAACAGGAAATCAAAGTCCTAGCGGAAATCAGCCGCGAGCACGGCCAGATCTTCAGCCTCGAAGCCGCCATCCGCCGCGGCGACCTGCCGCAGATCACCGAGGCGCTCATCGCCGACCTCAATCTCCTCGAAAGCCGCCTCAAAGACACGGCCCTGATGGAGAAGCTGGGCCGTCAGGATCAGCCCGGCCCGCAAGCTCTTCACCTGCTCAGCCTCCGACATCGGCCCGACGCTTTCCAAGCCGCCATGGCGAAACTCCCCGATGCCTGGCTCGGCCAGCTTCCTCAAGGCCTGGCCGACATCTTCTGCCGCGAACTTGCCTGGCCCGCCGCCGCCCTCGCCGTCACTGACGCGGCCGCCGCCCGCTGCCTCGCCGCGCCAAGCCAAGCCCAACTGCTACGTCTGCTACCGGAAAACCCCGGCGGCTTCGCTGCCATCTGCCGACTCCAGCTCCTCCGCCTGCAGGGAAATGGCCGCGCCGACGACTGGCAGAAGCTACATCTCCGCACGGTCGAGCTCCACATCTCGGCCCTCGACCCCTGGATGACTCCAAGCGACATTCCGGTCTGCGACGCCTATGACTTCGGCATCATGAAACTGGCCGCCCTCGATCTCGACTCCGAACTGCGGCAGTTCATGCTCCCAGACTCTGAGCTGGATCGCCTCCGCCTCAGCTTCCCGCCCCCGGCAGTAAGCGCCCGCGACGCCTTGCGGACGGCGCAACTCCAAAACAACACCGAGGCGATTCACACCGCCGCACTCGCCCTCGCGACCGCCGCTCCGGACTGCGCCCTCGCCCTCTGCCTCGCCGCAGACCAGTTCCCGCCGCGCTCCGCCGATAACCAGCGGCTCCTCCTCCGCGCCGCGGAGAAATGCCGTTCCAGCATCGAAGGCGAGATCCTCGCCGGCAGCATCTGCGTCGGCCGCAATCCTGACGCCGCACAGCTGCTCCTGAAGAAATTCGCCAACCCCTCCGGCTCCATCCTCAGCGACCCCAACCACCTCGCACTCCTCTGCGGCGAGCCCATCCCTGCCCCTTCACCCCTGATCACTGCCTGCCTCGAAGCGAAGGCGGAACTACTGACCGCCGCCACCAAAGATCTGCCGGTGAAAATCCCCGTCGACACCCTTCTCGCCGTCTTTTCAAAACAAAAACCGGTGAAGTCCTCCAGCAGCGCCGCAATCCAAAATCAGCTCCAGCTAGACCTTGCCAAAATCCCCCTCGACAACACCAGCCGCGATCGCTACCTCTCCTTGTGCTGGCTCAAAGCTGGCCTCGAAGAAGTCGCCGCCGGCCGCGCCGCCGCCGGCATTCCCTGGCTCGAACTCGCCCAGCGCAACGCTGACGGCGAAGATGATTCCAGCTACATTGCCGAACTCGTCCTCCGTAGACTCGATTCAGCCAAACCGGAGCCCAAGCCATGATACTCGCCGCCCTCGCTGCCTTGCTCCTCGCCGCCCCAGCCAGCCCCGCTGCGGAAACCGCAACACCTAGCATCCGCAGCCGCCCGATCGAATGGGCCCAGCCCGTCCTCGAACCGAAACTCAAGAATTTTCACAAGGTCGATGACCGACTCTACCGCTCGTCGCAACCCGACGATGACGAAATGAAGACCCTCGCCAAGGCCGGTTTCACCGACATCCTCAACCTCCGCGACTTCCACGACGACGATGACGAAGCCGAGCACACCACACTTAAGCTCCACCGCGTCAAGATGAACGCCGGATCGATCGACATCAAGGAAGTCAAAGACGCCCTCAAATTCATCGCCGCCGCCAAAGGCCCCGTCCTCGTCCACTGCTGGCACGGCTCCGACCGCACCGGCTGCGTCTGCGCCTTTTACCGCATGATCTACCAAGGCTGGACCAAGGAACAATCCCTAGCCGAAATGCGCGACGGCGGCTACGGCTTCCACGAATGCTACGACGAAATCATCAAGCTGATCCAAGACTCCGATATCGACGCCCTCCGCACCGAACTCAAAAAATGAGTTATTCTTCAACTTTAAACTTTAAACTTTAAACTCAGGACTTCCCATGGCCACTTCAGGCATCGCTCTCTACGCCGGCTCCTTCGACCCGATCACCAACGGACACCTCGATGTCATCCGCCGCGCCGCCAAACTCTTCGACAAGCTCATCGTCACCGTCGCCCGCAACTCAGGCAAGTCGCCGATGTTCAGCACCGAAGAACGCATCGCCCAAATCCGGGAAGTCGTCGCCGATATCCCCAATGTCGAAGTCGCCACCTTCGAAGGCCTCCTCAAAGACGCCCTCGACACCTTCGGCGCCATCGCCGTCGTCCGCGGCCTGCGCTCCGTCTCCGACTTCGAATACGAAATCCAGATGGCGATGATGAACCGCGAACTCAATCCCCGCTGCGAAACCGTCTTCCTCATGCCCAGCCCGGAAATGTCCTTCGTCTCCTCCCGCATGGTCCGCGAAATCGCCATCCACCGCGGCCCTCTCGACAAATTCGTGCCCGACGTCACCGCCCGCGCCCTGCATCAGAAATTCGGCCGCGACTAAGGCTGAATCCTCTGGCTCTTGCGAAAAGCGGCCCACTGGTCGCTTTTCACATTTTTTGCGCCCTTGGCGAAAAGCTCCGCAGCGGTAAGTTGCGGAGCTGTTTTTCATTTACATCATCGACAAAGCAAGGAATCTAATCATGACTCACACTCTTCTCGCTCAGGCCGCCGGTGCCGCCGGTGGCGCCGGTGGCAGCATCCTCAGCATGCTCATCCCCCTCGTCTTCATGTTCGGCTTCATGTATCTGCTCGTCATCCGTCCCCAGAACAAGAAGCAGGAAGAGCACCGCAAGGCCGTCTCTGCCTTGAAGAAGGATTCACGCATCATCCTCGAAGGCGGCATCTACGGCACCATCGAAGCCGTCGAAGATGGCAAATTCCAGGTCAAGATCGCCGAAAAGACCATCGTCACCGTCGATCAAAGCGCCGTCCGAGCCATTCTCGCTAACGACACCGCCGCCAAGGCTTGAGGATCCCCATGAAACCCTCCACCTCCGTCTACCTTCGCGTCGCTTTCATCCTGCTCGTCACCCTGTCGTGGTTGCAGTCGATGTTCCCGCTCAAAAACAAAGACTTCATGCCCGAGGCCCGCCGCCTCGCCGATGCCAGCATCGCCGACAACAAGGTCAGCGACGCCGCCGCCAAGGCCCTGCAGGATGCCGCCGCCAAAGCCGTGGAGCAGGACGGAAAGGAGAAGACCGCCGCCAGCCGCAAAGCCCTGATCGCCGCCGAAGCCGCCGCCAACAGCGCGCTCACCAATAAAGAGATCGACGACTTCAAGAAAGTCATGACCCAGGCCCATGAGCTCTACGCCAAGCGCGACAGCCTCACCGCCGAAGAAAAACTCGGACTCAGCCCCGCCA
Source organism: Lentisphaera araneosa HTCC2155 (assembly GCA_945877655.1). Classification (GTDB taxonomy): domain Bacteria; phylum Verrucomicrobiota; class Lentisphaeria; order Lentisphaerales; family Lentisphaeraceae; genus CAMCSH01. The sequence continues at coordinate 23,445 of CAMCSH010000012.1, forward strand.
CCGCACTCACCCGTTGCGCCGATGATGTCAATCTTGAATTGGGCAAATTCATCGCTGTCCCGGGCAATAAAAAGCCCTCCAACAAAGCCGTTGCCGCCTATATCGAGCAAGTCTGCCAAGGCAAACTCAAGCTTGGTATCGACCTCCAGGGCGGCGTCGAATTCACCGTCGCCTTCGACCTCGCTGCAGTCGATGCCCTCAACAAAAAGATCCAAGCCAAGATTGATGCCGACAAAAAAGCCGGCAAGAAGTCGAATGAAAAGCTTCTTTCTCCCGCCGATCTGCAAGAGCGCATCATCCATATCCTCGAAGCCCGTATCGGCAACAAGGGCTTGTCGGAAGCAGAAATCCGCCCCTTCTCTAGCAACACCGTCCTCGTCCGCATCCCTGTCGTTGGTGAAGATGAAGTCTTCGCCCTCCGCGCCACCATCGAAAAACAAGCTCGCTTGAGCTTCCGCGGCCTCGGAGACGGCTTCCCCGGCCCGAGCCCCCTCTACACTCCCGATTCGCCGATGATCCCGCCCGACTGCGAAGCAGTGCGCGACCGCGACCCGAAAAAGGGTTACTGGGTCCTGAAAATGCAAGAAGAAATGGACGGCAGCGACATCTCTGATGCCAGCGCCCAGCAGGACGGCGGCGGCAACTACCTCATCCACAAATCCTTCAACGGCAAAGGCGCCGCCGACTTCGGAGCGGTCACCACTCGCTATGTCGGCAAGCCTCTGGCCATCGTCCTTGACGGCGTCTGCTACTCAGCCCCCAGAATCAATGAACCAATCCTCGGCGGCACCGCCCAAATCAGTGGCGACTTCGGCAAGGAAGAAGCCGAAGAGTTAGCCTTGGTCCTGAAATCCGGTGCCCTTGAGGTCCCGATCCACATCGACGCCGAATCACGCACCGACGCCACCCTCGGCAAAGAAGCTGGCCAAGGCGGTTTAAAAGCCGCTGCCATCGGCGTCATCATCGTCATGGCTTTCATGATCTGGTACTACCGCGTCGTCGGCGTCATCGCCTGCATCGGCCTGGTCCTCAATATCATCCTCCTCGCCGGCTCGATGATGATCCTCGGCGCATCCTTCTCCTTGCCCGCCATCGCCGCCGTCGCACTCACCATGGGTATGGCTGTCGACGCCAACATCCTGATCTATGAACGGATGAAAGAAGAACTGGAAGCCGGACGAGTCCTCGAAAACGCCTCCAAAGAAGGCTTCAGCCGCGCCTTCGCCGCCATCTTCGACTCGAACGTCACCACCCTGCTCACCGCCGCCCTCCTCGCCAAGTTCGGTTCCGGCCCGGTGCAGTCCTTCGGTATCGCCATCTCTATCGGTATCCTCACCACCATGTTCACCGCGGTCTTTGTCACTAAGGTCCTCCTTGACTGGTACTGCATCCACAATGGCGACGCCAAAAAAGTCGCCGGCCTCGGTCCCCGCAAGATCTACAACTTCGACTACTGGAAGGCCCGCCGTCTGCCGATCATCATGTCGGTAGTCGCCGCCATCGGCACCCTCCTCCTCCTCGGCATCAAAGGCAAAGACGCCTTCTCCGTCGACTTCACCGGTGGTAACGCCGCCTATTACCAAGTCGAAGGCGCCGCCAAGGACACCCCCGAGTCCGAGGCTTACGCAGCGGAACTCGCCAAACTAGGCTTCAAAAACCCCAAGGTCAGCTTCAACACCGACAAGGTCTCCGGCGTCAAAAAGCTTGAGATCATCGTCAAAGAAACCTCCGTCAGCTTCCCCGAGTTGAAAGGTCAAGGCAATGCCGCCGTCTTCAGCCGCATCGATGCGGCCGTCGCCAAGGTCCAAAGCACGGTCAAATTGAAAAGCGTCGAGCAGACCAGCGTCGGCGGCATCGTCGGCTGGGAATTCGCCAAAAAAGCGCTTATCGCCTTCGTCCTCGCCGTCATCGGCTCCTTCTTCTACATCGCTCTACGCTTTGAATCGACCTTCGCCGTCGGCGCCATCGTCGCCATGCTGCACGACATCACCGTCCCGGTCGGCGTCTATGTCCTCTGCGGCGGCCAGATCTCGATCCCGGTGGTCGCCGCCGTCCTCACCATCATCGGCTACTCCTTGAACGACACCATCATCGTCTTCGACCGCATCCGCGAAGACGCCGCCAAGACCAAGGAAAAGCCGATGGTCGAAGTGATGAACTACGCCATCAACCACACCTTGTCGCGTACCATCCTCACCTCTGCAACGGTCTTCTTCGTCGTCGGCGTCCTCTGCTTCGGCGGCGGCGTCGTCGACTTCGCCGTCGTCATGCTCCTCGGTGTCATCGTCGGCTGCTACTCCTCCATCTTCATCGCCGCTCCCGTCGTCTGCAACAGCAAGATGGCTGGCCAGCTCGCCAAGCTTCACGACGAAGACGAGGAACGCGAAGCCAAACGCCGCTTCGAAGACCAAATCCTCGCCGACGACAAGAAAGAGGCCTGATCGACATGGACGACTTCCTCGTCATCGCGGGACGCCGCCTGCGCTCGCGCTTCTTTGTCGGCACCGGCAAGTTCCCCAGCAACGCCGCCATGCTCGCCGCCATCGAAGCCTCCGGTGCCGAGATCGTCACTGTCGCCCTGCGCCGCCTCGACCTCGGCAAGGAACGCGGTGAAAACATCACCGACGCCCTCGACCCGGAGAAATACCTCGTCCTCGCCAACACCTCCGGCGCTGCCGACGCGCACGAAGCGGTCACCATCGCCCACCTCGCCCACGCCGCCGGCATGCCGAAATGGATCAAGCTCGAGATCCACCCCGATCCGCGTTGGCTCCTGCCCGATCCGATCGAGACCCTCAAGGCCGCCGAGATCCTGGTCAAAGAAGGCTTCGTCGTCATGCCCTACATCAACGCCGACCCCGTCCTCGCCAAGCGTTTGGAAGAAGTCGGCTGCGCCTGCGTCATGCCCCTCGGCGCCCCGATCGGCTGCAACCAGGGCATCCAGACCCGCGAGATGATCAAAATCATCATCGAGCAAAGCCGCGTCCCGGTAGTCATCGATGCCGGTCTCGGCGCTCCCTCGCATGCCGCCGAAGCGATGGAACTGGGGGCCGATGCGGTCCTCGTCAACACCGCCCTCGCCGCCGCACGAGATCCCGCCGCCATGGGCCGCGCCTTCGCCCTCGCGGTCGAAGCCGGCCGCCTCGGCCGCCGCGCCGGCCTTGCCGGCAAGTCCGCCAGCGCCCACGCCAGCTCGCCCCTCACCAGCTTCCTCAAAGGCTGAACAAACACCCCGCCGCGCTAGCTACCCGCCACAAGCAGGTTAGATTCAGCGCCGCTCAAAATCGACAGTGCCCCTCGACTTCAACCGGAGAATCCCTCATGTCCAGCGAACAGCAGTCCAGCGAACAGCAACCCACCAGCGAACAGCCCCGCAACGACCAGCGCGGCCCCCGCAACGATCAACGCGGTCCCCGCAACGACCAGCGCGGCACCCGCAACGATCGCGGCCCCCGCAACGACCAGCGCGGCCCCCGCCCGGAACGTGATGAACGCCAAGGCCCGCCGCCGGCCATACCCGCCTTCGAATTCGTCACCGGTGGCGAAGACTTCGCGGCTCTTCTCGAAGCCAGCGCCCAGACCATCAGCCAAGGCTTCAAGGTCGGCGAAAAAGTCAAAGCCATCGTCTCCCACGTCGACAGCGCCGGCATCTACATTGATGTCAAATCGAAATCGGAAGGCCTGCTCTTCCCGGAAGAATTCATCAAGGCCGGTCTCGAAATGCCGAAAGTCGGCGACGAGCTCGAAGCTTGGTTCGTCTCCGACGACGGCAGCGAAATGCGTTTCACCGTCCGCATGAGCGGCGAAGCACTTGCCAACTCCCTCGAAGATGCCCTCGCCAATAAGGTCCCGGTCGAAGGCAAGGTCGAAGCCGAACGCAAAGGCGGCTACACCATCCTCATCGCCGGCCAGAACGCCTTCTGTCCTGGCTCGCAAATCGACTCCCGCCCCGGCGAAGCCTCGCAGTATGTCGGCAAAGTCCTGTCCTTCCTAATCACCCAGATCAAAGGCAACGACATGGTTGTCTCCCGCCGCGCCCTGCTCGACAAAGAAGCCGAAGGCCGCCGCGAACAACTGAAAGAAACCCTCAGCGAAGGCGACGAAGTCGAAGGTGTAGTCCGCAAGATCGAGAAGTTCGGCGTCTTCGTCGACCTCGGCGGCGCCGATGGCATGATCCCCAACTCCGAACTCTCCTGGAAGCGCAACTTCGACGCCTCCTCCATCGTCAGCGTCGGCGAAAAAATCAACGTTGTCGTCCGCAGCATCGACTGGGATGCCAAGCGCATCAGCCTCTCCTTCCGCTCCGCCGCCCAGAATCCCTGGACCCATGCTCCCGAGCTCGCCGGCCAGACCCTTGAAGGCACCGTCTCCAAAGCTGATGAAAAACTCGGCCTCTTCATCGAAGTCGCCGAAGGCCTCGAAGGTCTCCTGCACATCTCGAAATTGCCCAAAGGCAAAAAGCCCGCCGATCTCTACTCCGCCGGCGACAAAATCACCGTCACGGTCGAGAAAGTCGACGCCGAAGCCCGCCGCATTTCTCTCGTCCCCGCCGTCGACGGTGCCAGCCTCGGCAGCAGCGCCGCAGCAGCGCCCGAAGCCGGCCCGGTCAGCGGTAAAGTCGATGGCATCAAGCCCTTCGGTGTCTTTATCGAACTCGCCGATGGCCGCCGTGGCCTGATGCACGTCTCCGTCCTCAACATCCCCGCCAAGTCCGATGTCCAGCGCTGGCTCGGCGAGCACTACCCGCAAGGCAAAACCGTCGAAGTCGAAATCCAAAAGATCGACGGCGGCAAGGTTTCCCTCTGCCCCGTCGGCGGCAACAAGGACGCCCAAGGCGGATCCGAAGCCGTCGCAGCTCTCGCTGTCGAGCGCAAAAAAGCCGCCTCCTTCGGCAGCCTCAACGACGCCTTCGCCGGCATGAAGTTCTAAGACTTCGAGTCCGCGAAAAAAGCCTCCCGTCACCGGGAGGCTTTTTTTTGCCCGCATCATTCTAGGCGTGCTAAAACCAAGTGTTGACAACGCTGAGGCTTGGACTCCACGGCCCAAGTCACCGCTTGCCGGAACATTTCCTCCCAACCTTGGTGAAGACTGATGATTTTTTGTCCCGCGGATCCCCGCCAGTCGACGGTGATCATCGGATAGGAAGTGCCGCCCCCAGCCCCGGCAATCACCGGTGCCAAGGCATGTTCGACGACCATCACAAAATCAAAATCTCCCTTGGCTGCAGCGGAACTCACACGAGTGGCCAATTCACTCAAATCCACCGATTTCCGGCTTGGGGCACGAAAATGCGCCACCGGCCGCAAACGCAATTGCGCACACGCTTCAAGCACCGCTGCTTCCCGTTCTTGAATGAAGGGCTCCCCTGGATGGGCTCTTACAGTGGCCACAGCAACGCGATCCCCCCATTGTGTCGCTGCTTGCCGCAAGGCCACTTTTACTCCCCCCAAGGTATCGGTCGCGACAAAGTTGAAATCGGAGCACACCCGATTGACCAGGATCTGCGGCACGGAAGCTTTTTCAAGATCATGAATCGCCGTCCAGCAACGCAATGATGGACGACTCCAGATCACCCTGGCTTGCGCATTCCGCGAAATCGAGGGCACATGGCTGAGAAACTCCCGGCTCGACATCAATGTGTGACTGTAACGGCTACTGATCTCCGCCAACATCAAACCCAGTTGATGATGATACTGCGCCGCCTCATCACACTCCAACTCATTGTTCAAAACCACAAAAATATGTGGACCCACAGTCCCCTTCTCGCTGACATAGGTGCCCGAGCCACGCAAGGAAGTCAAAACGCCTTGCTGGATCAACAAGGCAATAATCTTGTCGACCGTTGCCCGCGAAACATCATAGCGCTCCATCAATTCATGGCGAGAAGGCAGCGCACTTCCCGGTGCGTAGGCACCATCGCGAATCTGACCCGCGATCGTTTCCATGACTTTTTTGGTCTTTCCATGCAGGCTCATCGTAAATCTCCTATTTGAAAGAATCAATGACAATTTGCCCGATACCTTAAAAAAATCAAGGATTTTACGAACAAGAACTACATTATATCTAAATTTTACAGGCAAATACTCATATAAATCCAATATATCAGGCAACATTTCAAGCAATTAAAAAAGCCCCTGACTCACGTCAGGGGCAAAAAATAAAGGCTGGCGGCTACCTACTCTTCCACGATCTTCACGCAGTACCATCGGCGCCAGGGCCCTTTACTTCCGAGTTCGGAATGGGATCGGGTGTTGCGTCCCGGCTATGGCCACC
>CAMCSH010000013.1 GCA_945877655.1 Lentisphaera araneosa HTCC2155
GAATCTTCTTCTTCCATGGCGGCCTCGACAAGGAGCCGGAGGGGGTGCCTAAGGAACTATGGCACTACTGAGGGAATTCCTCACGATTTGACAAAATCTACCCATGCTAATTCCTGAAGGTCCGAAAATCCTCAAAAAACCGCCGGACTCGGACTTGCGGAAACAGCTCAGAAGACCAAAGGGGTTTCAATTAAGCGAAAGCGGTTATTTCGGCCCCATGTTCCGCCATCTGATACGGTCTGTCGCGCCGGCGGCTACGTCGAGGAAGTCCTGACCCTAGACGAGCGCTACAGCGCCGCCCTGGTGTGGAGCTTCTGATCTCGGAGCAGGAAGCGACTGGAGGTGGCCCAGATTCATCGTGCCTTGGCCATCGCAAAATCATCGATTAACATCCATGACATTGATTTTGGGAACACGATTCTGCAGAAGAGCTCAAAGTCCGGGAATCGACTCTCAACCTAAGGGAAACCAGATGATCAACCGTCGCAACCTGCTGCAGGCCCTCGCCGGGGGCAGCCTCGTCCCGTCCATTCTTGCCGAGCCCTTGAAGCAGGCGTTGGCCATCGACCCTGCTCCCGGCAGCACCTATCTCGACGCCGAGCACATCGTCTTCCTGATGCAGGAGAACCGCTCCTTCGACCATCTCTTCGGCAGCCTGCAGGGGGTCCGCGGCTTCAACGATCCACGCGCCGTGGAGAAGCCCGACGGCGATCCGGTCTGGATCCAGAAGGACGCCAAGGGCCAGGCCTTCACTCCCTTCCGGCTGAAGCTGCGCGACAGCAACAGCACCTGGCTCGGCTGCCTGCCCCATAGTCGCGGCGACCAGGTCGCCGCCACCAATGCCGGGGCTCACGACCGCTGGCTGCACGCCAAAGCCAGCAAACACGGGCCCCTCACCCTCGGCCACCACACCCGCGACGACCTGCCATTTTACTACGCGCTTGCCGACGCCTTCACCGTCTGCGACCAGAACTTCTGCTCTTCCCTCACCGGCACCACGCCCAACCGCCTGCATTTCTGGAGCGGCACGATCCGCAGCGAGCAGAAGGTCGAGGCGAAGGCTTGCACCTCCAACGGCGACTGCACCGCCAACAATCCGACTTCGTGGAAGACCTTCCCCGAACGCCTCAGCGAGGCAGGCATCGAATGGCGCATCTACCAAAACCAGCTGAGCCGCGAAGTGGGCGTCGGGCTCTCCGGCGAAGCCGACCAGCTTCTCGGCAATTTCGACGACAACCCGCTTGAGGGCATGGCCCAGTATCGTGTCCACTTCTCTCCCGAGCGCCGCGCCGAAATGCACCGGCTCCGCGATCTCCTGCCCGGCGAGATCGCCGCGGCGGAGTCCGCCTTAGCCGCCAAACCCGGCGACGACAAGCTCAAGAAGCGCCTGGAGCGCCTGAAAAGCCGACTTGCGGAAACAGCGAAGTTCCAGGAGGAATACACCGCCGCCGCCTGGCAGGCGCTGACGCCGGCGGAACGCGATCTGCACGAGCGCGCCTTCACCGTCAACCGCTTGCCCGATTCCCGCGACATCGAGACCGTCGACTTCCAGGGCCGCCAGGTCACCGTGCCCAAGGGCGACCTCTTCGCTCGCTTCCGCCAGGACGCCAAGACCGGCAAGCTTCCCGCCGTCTCCTGGCTGGTGGCGCCGCGCGACTTCTCCGACCACCCCGACGCTCCCTGGTACGGCGCCTGGTACGTCTCCGAGGCCCTCGCCATCCTCAGCGCCGACCCCGAGCTGTGGAGGAAGACCATCTTCATCCTCGCCTACGACGAAAACGACGGCTATTACGACCACGTTCCGCCCTTCACCGCTCCCGACCCGCAAAGCCCCGCCACTGGCGCCTGCAGCCGCAGCGCTGACGGCAGCCTCGAGTTCGACCGCTCCGACCGCGCCGCCATCGGCCTCGGCTACCGCGTCCCCCTCGTCGTCTGCTCCCCCTGGAGTCGCGGCGGCTGGATCAATTCACAGGTCTGCGACCACACCTCGTCGCTGCGGTTCCTCGAGCATTTCTTTGCCACCAAGAAGAAGGCGCAGTTGCGCGAGGACAACATCAGTCCCTGGCGCCGTGCCGTCTGCGGCGACCTGCGCTCCTGCTTCCGTCCTTGGATGGAGGGCGGTCTTGCCGCCGCCGCCGCGGTCAGGCGCGAAGCCTGGATCGACGGCATCAACCAGGCCCGAGCCAAGCCGCTTCCTGATGCCGGCAAGCCCTTGACACCGGAGGAGATCGCCCGCATCCGCACCGCGCCGCGCTCCTCCCCGCGCCTGCCGAAGCAGGAGCCTGGCACCCGCCCTTCCTGCGCCCTGCCTTACGAACTTGTCGCCAACCTGGTCCCCGGCCCGGAGGGACGCCCCTTGCTCCGCCTCGAAGCCCGCCGGGAAGTCTTCGGCGAGCTTGCCGCCGGCGCGCCCTTCCAGTTGCACGGCCTGCCCAAGGTGGCGCATTTCGCGGTTGCCGCAGGCGAAGAGCTTTGCGTCCCGCTTGAGCTGCCCAAGGACAACGAAAACTACCGCCTGCGCCTGCATGGCCCGAACGGCTTCTACCGCGAATTTTGCGGCGTCCGCAAGCAGCCGCTGCCCGTCGTCGCCCTGGCGGCGCAGAAGAGTGTCGGCTCCCTCCAGATCGAGGTATCCAATCCCGGCGCCGTCCCGGTCGAGCTGGCGCTGCGATCGCGCGGCTATGCTCAAGAGCCGCGTCGCATCACTCTTGCTCCTGGAGCAGGCGAGCGGATCGTCTGCGCTCTCGAGGCGAGCCAGGGCTGGTACGACTTCGAGCTCTCGGTCCCCGCCCTGCCCGCTTTCCGCCAGCGCTTCGCCGGTCGCACGGAGAACGGGAAGTCTTCCGTCTCCGATCCCTTGATGAGCTGAGCCAATCGCCGGATTTCCTGCCGACTTGCCGGACGGCGCTTCGCTAGCTAAGTTCTGGCTTCCACAAAATTTCACGGAGACCGCCGATGAGCTCAGAAGATTTAACCGAAGCCGAGATCGAACGCGTCCTCGAATGGTACGAAAAGGCCCCCGGCGACGATCTCGTCGGCGAAGAACTCCTGCCCGACAAAAGCTGGGAAACCCTGGTCGTCATCTTCGACCCGGAAGACGACGACGCCGGCATGCTCGATGCCTATGAAGTCGAAGAGGCCGATGTCGCCGCGCTGCAAAAACTGGTCAGCCATCGCATCGACCTGGCCAAATACGATTACTTCGTCGCCGCCTACGCCAAGGAAGGTTGACATAGCCTCAGCTTCCGACTAAGGTGTCGGCCTATGTACTGGTATTACAAATATTCTTTGGCCCTTCTGGCGGTGCTCATTCTGCTGCTTGTCGGCAAGTGTGCCCTGCCCAAGGTCTTCACATCCCACCCGAAAGAAGGGCGGATGGCGATCACGGATGCCGCGCCCTTGAGCAAAGCCCCCCTGCCTCCTCCTCAGCCCGGCCGCACTCTGCCGCCCGGTTCGGTGACCGAATCGGCCGACGCCCAGGCCCTGGCTCGCAACTTCAAAGCCCTGATGACGGATGCCGAGAAGGCACGTAAAGACGGACGCAATGACTTCGCCATCGAGCTCGCCCTGAAGGCCATGGAACTCCCCGGCCTTGAACTTCACGGCGGCGCCTGGCGCCAGGCCGCCACGCTCGTTGGCGAACTCAACACCCACCTCTTCACCAGCGACGCCCCCTCTCTGCGCAAGACTTCGGTGACGGTGAAAAATGGCGACGCCCTGGCCAACTTCGCCACCAGAAAGACCACCGTCCGCGCCATCCAACGCCAGAACAAGATCCCCCTCACCTCGCGCAACATCCGCGCTGGCCAGCAGCTCACTTACTTCACCGGACCCTGGAAGCTCACCGTTTTCAAAAAAGACTTCATCATGGTGCTCGAGCACAAAGACCAGTTCTTCAAGTTCTACGACGTCGGTCTCGGCAAGGACAACCGCACCCCTTCCGGCATTTTCCTAATCAAAGGCAAGCAGGAAAACCCGCCCTACTACCATCCCGACGGCCGGATTATCCCTTTCGGCAAACCTGACAACATCATCGGCACCCGCTGGATGCGCCTAGTCAAAAAGGCCGACCTCAGCTACGACCGCATCGGCATCCACGGCACCGCCGACCCCGACAGCGTCGGCAAAGCCTCATCCGCCGGTTGCGTCCGCATGCGCAACGCCGAAGTCGAGGAGCTCTTCGATCTCCTCCCGGACAGCTCTGTAGAAGTCATCATCAAGGAATAAGAACGTGGAAAATTTCTCCCTCGAATTCGAACGCCCCGTGCGTGAATTGCAAGACAAATTGGACAAGATGCAGATCTTCGCCCGCGAGCACAATGTCGACATGACCCGCCAGCTCGACGAGCTCGAAAAAGAGATCGAGACCACCGCCCGCGACACCTTCGCCAATCTCACTCCCTGGCAGCGAGTCCAGCTCGCCCGCCACCCCAAGCGTCCCTATTCGCTCGACTACATCGAGCGCATCTTCACCGATTTCCTCGAGCTCAAGGGCGACCGCTGTTTCGGCGACGACGCCGCCATCGTCGGTGGCTTCGCCAAGCTCGACGGCCGCCCGGTGATGATCATCGCCCACCAGAAAGGCCGCGACCTGAAAGAGCGCAACCGCCGCAACTTCGGCATGGCCCACCCGGAAGGCTACCGCAAGGCCCTGCGCCTGATGCAGGTCGCCGAAAAGGCCGGCGCCCCGATCATCACCTTCATCGACACTCCCGGCGCCTACCCCGGCATCGCCTCGGAAGAGCGCCACGTCGGTGAAGCCATCGCCGTCAACCTGCGCGAAATGTTCAACTTCACCGTGCCCATCATCTGCACCGTCATCGGTGAAGGCGGCTCCGGCGGCGCCCTCGGCATCGGCGTCGGCAACGCCGTCATGATCATGGAAAACGCCTACTACTCGGTCATCTCGCCCGAAGGCTGCGCTGGCATCATCTGGAAAGACGGCACCAAGGCCGCCAAGGCCGCCGAAGCCATGAAGATCACCGGCCCCGACCTGCTCGAAATGAAGATCGTCGACGAAGTCATCGCCGAGCCCGTCGGCGGCGCCCATCGCGACCACGACAAGACCGCCGTCCTGCTCAAAAATGCCCTGCTGCGCCAGCTCGCCAACCTCGACGATCTGTCTCCCGAAGGCCTGGTCAATCACCGCTACGAGCGCTTCCGCGTCATCGGCGCCTACGCCTAAAGCCTTTCGCCAATTTCTCGCCCGGGTGTCGCATTGCGCTCACCCGGGCTTTTTTTACGACCTGTGCAAGTCGACATCACGATCAACAAGCTAGGGAGTAAGGGAACAGGGGAGTAAGGGAGTGAGCTGCAGGGAGCTCTCCCTTACTCCCTCCTCCCTCACTCCCTGGTCGTCGCTTTTTTATCGCCATTGCTTGTCACAAAAGCCCTGGATGTCGCGTATCATTGCCGACAGCTCCAAGGATCCATGAATCTCTCCGCTCCCAGACACCGCCGCACCCTGCTGCTTTTTGCCGCCGGCGCTTCGCTGCTGGCCGGATTGATCGTCTGGGATCTCACCCATCCCTCTGCCGACGAGCAGGCGGAGGCCTATGTCAAACGCTACGATAAAATGACCCAGGAAGAGCGCCGCAAGATGAGCCAGGAGCAGCGCGAAGCGATGCGGGCGGACTTCGACAAGCTGCCGCCTGCGACGCGGGAAAAGGTCACGGCCCGCTTTGTCCGCCAAGGGGTGGAGCAGATGCGCAAGGAGATGGCGAAACTCAGCCCGGATCAGCGCCGCGCCAAGATCGCCGCCGAGGTCGAACGGATGCAGGCGCAGTTCGCCGAGATCTCCGACGAGGAGCGCGAAAAACTGCGCCAGCGCCTCAACGATCCGCAGCGGCGCACCGCCACCACGGGGATGATGAACACCGTCCAAGCCGCCCTCACTCTGGAAGAACGCGAGCTCTTCGACCCGATGATCCGCGAGATGCTCGGCCAGATCGAAAGCCTCGGGGCGGCGCCATGAAAATGCCCGACCTTTGTAATTCTAGATCCAAATTGTGTCCAAGCAGGATTTGTGCACGGGTTCCATTGTTTTTGCCCCGGAGGGGCAGCCGGCAGATAGCCCAGGGTGTAGCCCGAGGCACGAGGGCAAACCCTGGGTTCAGGAAGACGATGGCCGAGCCCCGAAGGGGCGTCCAGAATGTCGCTGATTGTTCATGCATGAAAGGCGAACTACACTCTGGATGCCCCGCTGGGGCTGGAACTCATTTCTGTGACTACCCAGGGTTTGCGACTCGTGCCTCGTCGCTACACCCTGGGCTGACATCTGACCGCCCTTCCAGGGCGCAAATGGCTTTGCGCAGTTCGAAATCCCCCCGCTTCACCCTGATCGAGCTGCTGGTCGTCATCGCCATCATCGCCCTCCTCGCAGGGCTGCTCTTCGGCGCCTTCGGCAAGGCCCGCAATAGCGCCTGGGACGCGGCCTGCAAAAACCACCTGCACCAGCTCGGCACGGCGCTGCAGAACTACGGCACCGAACAGCAGTCGCTGCCCACCATGGGCCGAGCCGAACTGCCTAAGCTGCTGACGGTTTACCTCGGCGGCGACACCCAGGTCTTCCGCTGCAAGGCCGACATCGCCAGCCCGTCGAATTTCGACACCTACGGCACCAGCTACGAATGGAACGCCGCCCTCAACGGCCGTCCCTTCACCTCCGCCGGACTGAGGCTCGGCAGCGCTGAAATCGCCCTGCCCCTGATCTCCGACATCAGCCCCAATCACGACGCCTCGATCCAGGCCTTCATGACCGATAACTCGGTGATCAAGCTGGGCTCGGCGCCGCCACCCTGAAGAACGCAAAAACCAAAATGACCTGGTGGCCTAGTGACTTTGTGACTGCGGTCAACGCAAACGCTTCAACCCAATCAACGGCAGCATTATGAACGCTCCTCCCGCAATCGCCATCTCCGGCCTGAACAAGCGCTATGGCAAGTTCCACGCCTGCCGCGACATCAGCTTCGAATTGGGCCAGGGCCAGGTCCTCGGCTTGCTCGGCCCCAACGGCGCCGGCAAGACCACCATCATCAAGTCGATCGTCGGCCTCGTCCATCCCGATTCCGGCTCGATCCGGGTCTTCGGCCAAGATGCCCTCGAGAACCGCGCCGAGGCCTTGCGACACGTCGGCGCCGTGGTCGAAGCGCCGGTCTTCTATGGCTTCCTCAGCGCCCGCGACAACCTCGAATCCCTCGCTCGATTGTCCGGCCCGGTGAGCCGCGAGCGTCTCGACGAAGTCCTCGCCGTCGTCGGCCTCGCTGACAACGCTAATCAGAAGGTCGACACCTTTTCCTATGGCATGAAACAGCGCCTCGGCATCGCCCAGAGCCTCCTGCCGGACAACCGGCTCTTGATTCTCGACGAGCCCACCAACGGCCTCGATCCGCATGGCATCCTCGGCATCCGCCTGCTCATCCGCAAGCTGTCGCAGGAACACGGCATCACCATCCTAGTCTCCAGCCATCTTCTCAGCGAGATCGAAGAGATCGCCGAGCAGGTGCTGATCATCCACCAGGGCCGTTGCATCCTGCACGGCATCACCCGCGAGCTCCTCGCTCACGGCAGCCTGATCTTCGTCCGCTGCCGCGGCCTTGAGGCCTTGCCCTCCCTGCCGCTGCCGCCGCTTCGCGCCGAGCGCAATGAAGCCGGCGAATGGGAGCTCGAATTCGCTGATGACGCGATCGCCCTCAGCGCCCAATTGCCGCAGCTTCTCGCCGCCGGCGCCACCCTCCTGGAACTGAGCCCTCGCCGCCAGACCCTGGAAGAACTCTTCATCGCCCTTACCAAGGACACTCAGGATGCGGCATCTGATCGTTTTGGAGTTTAAGAAGCTCCTCCGCCAGCGCAAAAGCCTGACCGGCATTTTCGCCATCTTCATCCTCAACGCCCTCTTCGCCCTCGGCTTCCTGCTGCGCAGCGCCAAATCCGGCGACCAGCCCTCCGAGATCGATGGCAGCTATCTGGTCTCCGACTTTCTCAACGCCATGGTCTACACCCAGACCATCCTGGTTCCCTGCACCTTCATCATCTTCCCGATGCTGCTCGCCATCATCGGCGCCCACATGCTCGCCGGCGAGCTCGAGAACGGCACCCTGCGCCTGGTGCTGGTGCGGCCGGTGTCGCGCTCGGCGATCATGGTCGCCAAGATCACCGCTCTCAGCGCCTACGCCGCCATGATGATCCTCGCCCTGCTGGTGTCGAGCTACGTCGTCAGCCGCCTGCTTCTCGGCCCCGGCGAGGTCTCCGTCGTCGTCGGCCCGATGGTCGGCATTCCGAAGGAGATGGGGACGGTTTTCATCCTCACTCCCGAGCAGGCTTATTCCCGCCTTTTCCTGTCCTACCTGCTTTCCCTGCCGATGCAGGTCGCGGTCTGCTGCCTGACCATGATGATGAGCGTCCTGACCCGCCATTTCACCTCGGCCGCGGTGCTCACCACGATGGTCTATTTCTCCTCGTACATCATCGGCATCATTCCCTTCCTCTCCGCCCTCGATCGCTATCTGCCGTCGCGCCACTGGTCCTTCTGGAAATACGCTCTGCTGCCGAAGATTCCCTGGGATCAGATCGCGCTGCACGGCCTGTGGACCTTCCTTTACTGCCTCGCCTTCTACCTCATCGGCCTGGCGGCTTTCCGGCACAAGGATTTGTGAGGGGAAAGCGGCTTCATGGCGCAGAAAAATTAAAGTCGGGGATTATCATCTCCTCAGCTGTTTCAAAAGGTTACAGCCAACCATGGAGAACAACCCTGATGAATGAGATCAAGAAATTGGAATTGAGCGATTTTTCTGGCCCTTCGGTCGACTTGAAAAAACTGACTGAACCCGGCACCCAGCTGCATGTCGGCCTGGCGTTTCTCTTGGCTGCGTTAGTCTTTGCCTTTACCTTTTTTTTTACGATGGGCGGCATTCTGCTCGGTCTTGGCATCGGGCTCATTCTCGATGTGATTAATCGTCGAAAAACGGAAGCTCGCTTGCATGGCAATGCTTTGCATGTCAACAGCTATCAATTCCCCGAGCTGTACACGATGGCGAAAGTCATGGCCACGCGAATGGGCTTGGCTCAAGTTCCTACCATTTACATCGTCGAGAGCAATGAGATCAACGCTGCTGCGACTCGAATCGGAGCCCGCAATATCATTCTTCTTAACGACGATGCGGTTGATGCCTGCCTGCGCACAGGAAACCACGATGCCTTGAGCTTTTTATTGGCCCATGAAATGGCGCATCACGCCCTTGGCCACACTGGCATGTTTCGGAATTATCTGGCTCGGATCTACAAAAAAGTCTCCCGCCTCGATGAATTTAGCAGTGACACCGTTGCCGCGGAGATCGTCGGTCAAGACGCTGCATTTGATGGGCTATGTGTACTTCTGACCGGCCCTCAGCTCCTGCCTTATATCTCCAAAGACGCGATTGCCGCACAAGCCAAACAGGTCAATGAAAACAAATACAGCCCCAAGGCTGAGCGTCATTTGACTCACCCACTTCTTCTCCGCCGGGTCGCCAAATTCTGCTGAATTTCGCTTTTCTATATCTTCTTTCTGCGCCCTCCGTAAGCCTGCTTGCGGAGGGCGCAATGGCTGTTCGCCAAGAGGCAATGACTTCACCCCGGCCAAATGACAGTCGCTCGAGTCCTGCGAAAATCCCTATCCGGACTCACGCGTATCCAAGATAGCCAATTTTGCTCTTGTTCATTTGTGCGACCCGCAAGGGGGTCGAGCAACAGGACGACGAGTGTAAAACCTTGCTCGGGGGTTCCCTGCATGTTGGATGAGGCGTCTTGGATACGCGTGGATCAGGACTAGACTTCTGCGATCACCGCAAAAACCCCAGGAGTCCGCTACATGTCTCTGTTGAAAAGCCTCGCCTTCACCAGCCTCCTCGCCCTCGCTTCCAGCTGCGCCTCCAGTGCCAGCAATAGCTTTGTCCTGAGCAGCGCCGACATCGCCGAAGGCCAGGCAATGAGCTTGAAACAGGAATTCAACGGCTTTGACGGCAAGGGCGAAAACCTCTGCCCCGCCCTCTCCTGGTCGCAGCCGCCCGCCGGCACCAAGAGCTTCGCCATCACCGTCTACGACCCCGATGCTCCCACCGGCAGCGGCTGGTGGCACTACCTGCTCGTCGACCTGCCCGCCGACACCCGTTCGCTGCCCCAAGGATTCGGCACCAAGCCGGAATTGCGCCCGGCGCAAAGCCACGAGATCCGCAACGACTACGGCCAACTGGCCTACGGCGGCCCCTGCCCGCCCAAAGGCGACAAGCCGCACCGCTATTTCTTCACCGTCCACGCCCTCAAGGTCGACAAGCTGGCCTTGCCTCCCGGCGCCAGCGCCGCCCTCACCGGCTTCATGATCAACGCCAACTGCCTCGGCAAAGCCAGCATCGTCAGCGTTTACGGACGCTGAAAGCAATAGTTGAAAGGTTGAAAGGTTGAAAGGATTAGCTGCAGTAGCAACAACTAAGGAATCCTTCTGCCATCGCCTCTTGTCGCTGTTGTCCATGCGCTCGCCTTTCAACCTTTCAACCTTTCAACCCGGTTCCATACCCCCCCCCCCCAAGGAATTTCCCATGCCCCAGCCCCTCTCGTCCCCCTTCCGCCTCGGAAGCCTCTCCCTCCGCAACCGCGTCGTCATGGCGCCGCTCACCCGCGACCGCGCCGGCGCCGGCAACGTGCCGACGCCTTTGATGGCGACCTATTACGCCCAGCGCGCCTCCTTCGGCCTGATCATCACCGAGGCGACGCCGGTGTCGCCCATTGGCCACGGCTATCCCTCCACCCCCGGCATCTACACCGCCGAGCAGATCACCGCTTGGAAGGAAGTCACCGCCCAGGTCCATGCCAAGGGCGGCGTCATCTTCAACCAGCTCTGGCACGTCGGCCGCATCTCGCACGAATCCTATCAGCCCGGCGGTCTCGCCCCCGTCTCCGCCTCGGCGAAAGCGGCGCAAGGCGCCCAGATCTGGAAACCCGACTGGTCGCCGGTGGAGGCTCACGTCGTCCCCCGCGCCATGACTGTCGCCGAGATCGCCCAGACCGTCGCCGACTTCCGTCAGGCCACGCTCAATGCCAAAGAAGCCGGCTTCGACGGCGTCGAGATCCACGGCGCCAACGGCTACCTGATCAACCAGTTCCTCTGCGACGGCTCGAACCAGCGCAGCGACGAATACGGCGGCAGTGTCGAAAACCGTTGCCGCTTCCTCTTCGAAGTCCTCGACGCCTGCTGCGCCGTCTGGCCCGGTCGCGTCGCGCTTCGTTTGTCGCCCTCCGGCGAGTTCAACGACATGGCCGACTCCGACCGCCACGGCCTCTTCGGCGCCATCGTGAAGCGCCTGAACAGCTACGACCTTGCCTATCTGCACATCGTCGAGCCGCGGATGATGGCGGAGAACGCCCCCGAGCTCTACACCGATCCGCTCTCGACCCGGGAATGGCGTCCGCTTTACAACGGCGTCCTGATCTCCTCCGGCAGCCACAATGCGGAAAGTGCCAACCGCCTCGTCGACGCCGGCCAGGCTCAGCTCATCGCCTTCGGTCGCCTAGCGATCAGCAACCCCGATTTGCCCGAACGCCTTGAGCTCGGCGCCGAGCTCAATCCCTATGATCGCAACAGCTTCTACGGCGGCGACGAAAAGGGCTACACCGATTACCCCTTCATGGGCTGAAAAACGCTGGATTGGAGCGTCCCAGCGCCGCCTCTTCCGAGACCCTGGTTTCCCGCTTCGAAAGCGCCATCGCCTTTTTGTAAACTAGATTTTATCAAGACCGTGGAGGATGCCAACATGAGTAATGCTCTTCTTAATGCCGCTGAGCAGGGTGACCTGAAAAAAGTTCAAGAGCTCATCTCCAAGGGGGCTAATCCGGCTTTTGTTCATAAAGGCACCGGGCGGAACTTCGTCATGGAAGCCGCCATTATGGGGTATTTGAATGTCGTTCAGTATGGGATCGAATGCTGTTCAGGGATTGATATTAATCAAACCGATACCGCCATGGGTTTCACCGCCTTAGGTTGGGCTTTGGAAGAAAAGAAACCAATAATTTTCGAGTACCTGATCAATAAAGGTGCTGATGTCAACCTCTCTCGAGATAAGTATAATCGAACTCCTCTCATTTGGGCCCTCAGGGGAAAATATGTCAAGGGTGCAAAAACTCTCCTTTCCCATAAAGCTGATATCCACCACATTGGTAAAGACAAAAAAAACGCCTTGCTATGGGCTGAAGAAAATGGCATGGAAGATTTGGTTAAAACAATCAAGAATCTAGGTTCTATTTGTCCTCCAAAAATCGAAGAAGAATATCTCGACTGGCCTAAGATTGAAGGCCATGAGGTAGATTATTCCGATCCTTTAAAAGTTCTTAGTTGCTTTATGTGTGATATGAAATTGTGGGAGGATGAATCCCGCAGAAAATCCGAAAATGTGCAATTGAATTGGGAACTTGAAATTTTGCGCCCTCATGATCATTTGGTACAAAAGTATTGCACCAATAAAAAAAGAGTGTACTCAGGAGGTCGGGGGGTAGGACATAATTACAATCAAGGCGAGAAGGTTGTAAGCGTTAATGTGGTAAATAAGAGTCGCGTTGAAATCATGACCAGAGAGACTGTTGAGAAATTTACTAGATTTGAGAAGCTTTATATTCTTCTTCATAAAAATCATGAATGGCGTATTGATAGCAAAAAGACCCGCCCCATGTTTATTGATAAATGGGACAATGACATTCTCTAAAAGACCCGGCCTGTTCAAGTCGAGGTCGTTCAGCGACGAGCACAGAACATCCGGGGGACGCCTGCGATCCCGAGAAAGAGCAGCTGAGACAAGAACTCGATAACGATCGAGACTTTGAAAAACACCAGCAGCGAGACACCTGATGAATAAAATAACGCTCCTCCAAGTTGAAGCGGGAGGAGCATGTCGGGTCGAGTTTGGCTCGCTGAGCGAGTTCAAGGCCCCGCCGGCTTGAGCGCCCATTCAAGTGTCTCACGGGTCTCCGGGCTGTCCTGCAATTGCAGCGATTGGCGCAGGGTCGCGATGCCTTCGTCGCGGCGGCCCATCTGCACTTGCAGCAGGCCCATGTTGTAGAGCAGACGGGCATTGCCGGGATCGCGCTTGGCGCTTTCCTGGAAGGCGGCGAGGGCTCCGGCTTTGTCGCCTCTTTCCGCCAGCAGCAGGGCGAGGGAATAATGCAGCCCGGCGTTGCCCTCCTCGCGCTTGATCGCTTCGCGGAAAGCGGCCGCGGCGTCGCCAGAACGGCCGACGGCATGGTAGAAGCGGGCGAGAGTTTCGTAACCGCCGGCGGAGTTGTCCCAAGTGGCGGCACGCTTCATCCACAGCTCGGCCTCGTCGAGACGGCCTGAGCTGCGCAAATAGTCTGACTGACGCAGGGCGCCGGGCGGCTGGTCGCGGATCCATTCCAATTGGGTTTCGATTTCCTTGCGTTCGGGAGCGTCGGCGGCCAGCTCCGGCAAGAGGGCCCAGGCGGCGTCGACACGCACCATCTTGATCGGATCTTTGAGCAGGGGGCGGATCAGCTCGCGACCGCCGGGCGCTGCGACCAGGCCGCGGATGCCGGCGGAGCGGACCAGCGGATGCGTGTGACTCAAAGCGGCGCGGAATTCAACTCGCACCGCTTCGAGCTCGGCGGCGGGTGAGAGAAGGCTGAGGATGACGGCGCGCCAGGCCGGGATGCTCTCGGATTTCAGGGCTGTCAGCAGGGCGGGAACCATTTGCGGATGGAAGTCGCGCCCGGCCTTGACCGCAGCGGCGCGTTGACGGTCGTGCTGGCGCTTGAGGGAGTCGAAGCCGGGGCGCTTTTTCACTTCGGTCAGGGCCCAGTCGATCGACTTGTCGGTGTGGCAGCGGTTGCAGGCGTTGGGGACGCCGAGATCCTTGCTCATCTGCGGATCGGGACAGGTGAAGCCGTGGTCGCGGCGGGGGTCGCGGACCATGTACGTCGTCTCCGGCATGTGGCAGTTGACGCAGAGGTTGCCGGCCGAAGCGGCGCCGTGGCCGGAGTGTTTCAGCGGGTCGATGCTGGAGGCGCCCATTTGCGGCGTCGCGCCGTGGCATTGCAGGCAGAGCGAGTTGTCGTTTGAGGGCAGGCGGGTCTTGCCGGAGTGGGGGTCGTGGCAATGCAGGCATTGCACGCCGGCGTTGTGCATCCGGCTCATCAGGAAGGAGCCGTATTCGAAGTCTTCGTCGAGGATCTGGCCGTCGACATGATAGACGCCGGGAGTTTCGGCGAGCACTGGGCGGTGCGCGTCGAAGAAATTCTGCCCCGCTTTCGGGTTGCCGTCGAAGCTTTCGCGGCGCGAGTGGCAGGAGCCGCAGGTCTGTGTGCTGCGGGCGAAGTCGCCTTTCATCGACAGGGGTTTGCTGGCGGGGTTTTTCAGGTGCGCGTCGAGGCCTTCGTGACAGCGGGCGCAGGAGATTCCGAGCTCGGCCGCGCGGGTGTCGAAACTGTCCTTGACGCCGTCGTAACCTTTGACGAAGCCGGTGGTGTGGCATTCGAGGCACTGGGAGTTCGAGCACATGCCGCGGTTGAGCCAGTGGCCCCATTCCTCCGGCTGCCGGTCCTGACCTTCATAGACGTCGAACCACTTGCGTTTCTCGGTGTCGAGCGCCATGCCCACCGCCTGCAGACGGCCGCCCGGGAAGGGCGCGAGATATTGCACCAGCGGCGTGACGCCGATCACTAGTTTGCTTTCGCTGTCCCACTTGCGGCCGTCCTTGTGCACCGTGTCGAGGCGGAACAGCCCCTTCTCCAGATGCATCCTGCTGGTGAAGGACTGGTGCTTGAGTTCCTGCGCCGGTTCGAACGCGGCCTGGTCCTTCTTCGGGTCGACCCGGCGCAGCGCAAAAGCGTGCTGCGAAGCGCTCCACGACTGGAACTGCGCCGCGTGGCAACTGGCGCACAACTTCGCCGCGCCATCCAGAGCTTCGGGCGCTTCCAATACCGGCGGCGGCTGGATTTTTGCGCTTGCCGCAAGCGGCGCCGTTGTCGTCACCGCGACCTGCGGCGCCGGCTTTTCCTTGCAGGAGCCGAGAAGGATCAAAGACAGGATCAGGGGAAGAAGACGCATACGGGTTTCCTAAGGGTGAATGCCTGAATTTAGCACCGGGGGGAAAAGACGGAGGAAGCCTTGCGGAGAACGTAAATTGCCAGTGAGTCATCCGGTCGGGTGATGATTTATGGTCTGCGCCCCTCACAACTCCCTCACAAAATCAGCATGCAGTCGCCGTAGGAGTAGAAGCGCATTTTTTCGGTGACGGCACAGCGGTAGGCTTCGAGCACCAGTTCGCGGGGGGCGAAGCAGCTCACCAGCATCATCAGGGTGGAGCGCGGCAGGTGGAAGTTGGTGAGCAGGCGGTCGACCACGGCGGGACGGCGGGGCGGGTGCATGAAGATCGCAGTGCGTCCGGCGCCGGGACGCAGGAAGAGCTCGGGATCGGCGCAGGTCTCAAGAGTGCGGACGCTGGTGGTGCCGACGGCGGTGATCTTGCCGCCCGAATTGTGCGTGCGACGCAAAGAGGCCGCCACTTCGGGAGCCAGTTCGTAGATCTCTTCGTGCATGCGGTGATCGCGAATGTCCTCCACCGACACGGGCAGGAATGTGCCGGGGCCGACATGCAGGGTGACGCGATGCTGATCGATGCCGGAGGCGCTCAGGCCGCTGAGCATTTCCGGGGTGAAATGGAGCCCGGCAGTGGGCGCGGCGATGGCGCCGGGACGTGTGGCGAAAACCGTCTGGTAACGATCCAGATCGCTGGCGTCGGCGTCGCGGTTCATGTACGGCGGCAGGGGAATCTGGCCGAGGCGGTCGAGCAGGGCGAGGACCTCGGGAGTTTCGAATTCGATTTCGGCCTGGCCGTCGTCGCGGCGGGCGGCGATGCGGACGGCGCTGCCGTCGGCCAGTTTCAGGACGGTGCCCGGCGGCAGGCGACGGCCGGGTTTGACGAAGGCGAGCCAAAGGCCGGGGCGGAGCTCTTCGACGAGGAGCATTTCAGCGCGGCCGCCGCTGCCCTCTTTGTGGCCGAAAAGACGCGCCGGGATGACCCGGGTGTCGTTCATCACCAAGGCGTCACCGGGGCTCATGTACGAGGGGAAATCGCGGAAGGAGCGGATCTCGAAAGTGCCGGCCCGGGGGTCGAGCACCATCATCCGCGACTCGTCGCGTTTTTGCGCCGGGCGCGACGCGATCAGTTCTTCCGGCAGATCAAAGTCGAAGTCGGAAACCTTCATGCCCGGAGCTCAAGTTGAAAGGTTGAAAGGTTGAAAGGTTGAAGGGTCAACCGCAGCGATGAAAAAGCGCGCAGAGTCACGGCTGCTTCACTCCCTCACTCCCCTGTTCCCCGATTTCCTCGGTCTTAACCGGCGGCAGGACGCGTTGCAGCCATTCGTGATACGAGGCCGGGCATCCCGAGGAGCTGATCTTGTCGGCGGCGGAACGTGCCAGGTCGATCTGGCCGAAGAGGCTGAACAGCAGCGGCAGATAGCGGTGGAAGCCGCCCTTGCCGTCGACACTGCGGGCGAGGGCCTGGCCGACGGGGGCGAATTCGCGGTGGATGGGTCCGCCGCCGCCGCGCTCGAGGGCGCAGGCGGCGAGGAACTGGATGCGCGGCATGTCGGCCTTCAGGCGGAGAGCGAAGTCGGCGAACCAGGCGAGGGATTCGCGATCGCCCCAGCGCAGCTCCGGCGGCACCGCGCCGATGCGGCCGAGGAAGAGGGTGAGCAGCTGCGAGCAGCCGCTGAGGTAGGCTTCGGAGAGCTGGGCCGGAGGCGGCTCGGCGTAGAGAACCGGCTCGGTCAAACCGGTGAACTGGCGGGCAAGGTCTTCGGCGATTTCACCGACGCTCTGGCCGAGCTTGGCGCGGAGGCCGGATTTGTGCAGGGTCCGCACTTCCTTCAGGGTCGCGGTGTCGAAGACGCGGAGGCGCAGTTCGAAGCCTTCGCCCTGGCGGCAGATGAAGCCGCTGACCAGGAATTCCGGCTTGAATTCGGGATCCATGGCAGCGATTTCTTTAAGTCGCTTCGGTTCCCATTCCTGGCCGTGGACGAGAGGGCCGCCGCCGCGAACCACCGGGATCAGCACCGAGGTTTCGATCGAGGGCACGGTGCCGACCAGTTCCGACAGGAAGACCGGGATGGCGCGGGTAAAGCGCGACATGTCTTCGGTGCCGGGCTTGGTGACGTCGGCGATGGTGACGAAGGCGACGCGGCGGGTGACGGGCGGGCGTTCCGGCAGCATCCAGGAGGGTTCGTTGAGGGCGTGCCACCAGATCGGTTTGCTGAGGCGGAGGAATTCGATCTTGTCCGGGGTGCTGCCCTTGGTTTTTTTCTGTTCGGCCTGCCACTCGCTGGCGGCGTGCTGGCGGAGCTCGGCGATCTGGCCGGAGATCTGCATCAGCGGCTGCATCATCTGCGGGCCGGAGCCGAGGAAGAGCTTGTGCAGGAGATCCTCCGCTTCGTCGACGCGGCCGAGACCGAGAAGGGCCTGGATGATGTTGCAGCCGACCCAGGGGCCGTGGGCCCGCGGCTGGTAGCGGCGCATGCCCAGTTCAATCACTTCCTGCAAGAGGCCGGCGCGGCCGAGGTCACCGGTCGCCATGGTCAACGCTTCGGCGTCGGTGGGGAGCAGATCCAGCCCTTTCAGCTGCAGTTGAATGGCGGTGTTTTTGTCGCCTTGGCGGAGCGTGTGGCGGGCGAGCCAGAGGTGGGCGCGGCGGGCGCCGGGAAGAGCGGCGACGCGCTGGATCACGGCGAGGCCGGCGACATCGCCACCTTGGACGGCGGCGCGGCTGGCGGCCCAGGTGAAGAGTCCTTCATGATCGGGATCGAGGGCGAGGGTTTCCCAGATCAGGCGTTCGGCCTCGGCATCTTCCTGCAGGTCGTCGGCGCAGCGGGCGAGGGTGGCCATCAGGACCGCGGCCTGCGGGTGGATTTCGAGACCTTTGAGGGCTTCCTGGCGGGCTCCGGCGGCATCGCCACAGGCGCGGCGGGCAGCGCAGGCGCAGGCGATGGCGCGCAGGCTGGCGGGTTCAAGCAAAAGGAGCGCGGCGGCAGCCTGACGGCCTTCGTCGGAGAAGCCCTTCGACAGGCAGTGGGCGGCAAGCTCAAGCAGACGCTCGGGATGATCCTTGGCACCCGCCATCGCCTTCGGGAAGGCGTCGCGACGCCAGATCTCGCGTTCCTGCGCCCGTTGCGCCGCCTGCTGCTCGGCCGCAGCGTTGACCGCGGGAGTCGCGGGAGCCGCAACTGTGCTGGCGGCGGGAGCGACGGGAACGGCCGGAACGGCTTCGTTGTCGTGATTGGCAGGGCGGGTGAAGAATTGGCGCAGGAATTTCATCTTTGAGTCTCCTTGGAAAAATGCAGACCCCAAACTAGCCCGTGCCGCAACTTGAGCAAGGGTTTTAAGGGGTGGAAGGGCTGTAGGGGTTTTAGGGGGTGCAGGGAGCCCTCCCCCTAAAACCCGTGAATCCTCTCGCGTATCCAAAACAGCCAATTTTGCTCTTGTTCATGCGTTCGACCCCTCGCGGGTCGCACATGGTAGCCCAGGGTCGCTTCGACCCTGGGTTTGTGTTTGAAATGAGTTCCCGACCCCTTGCGGGTCGCACAGAGTTCGAGCTAACGCTGTGCGACCCGATGCGGGTCGGCTGAATGCGGGGACCGCAAACCCAGGGTGTCGCCGATGCGGCTCAACCCTGGGCTAAAATCTCCGACCCGCTTCGGGGTCGAGCAGCAGTGAGCCCCTAAAACTCATGAAACCCCTGCCTCCCCTACTTGTCAGCAGGCAACTCCGGGCGAGAGTCGGTGTCGCAAGAAGCCGAAGACTTGCAAGGAAGCCGATTGTCCATGAGTGATTCTGAAACCCTGATCCGCTGCGTCGCCCTCAGCCGCCATTACGGCGAGGGGGAATCTCGCGTCACCGCGCTGGACGCCATCGACCTTGAGGTCAAGGCCGGCGAGTTCCTGATGATCGTCGGCGCCTCGGGCTCCGGCAAGTCGACACTCCTGCAACTGCTCGGCCTGCTCGACGGCCCGAGTTCCGGCCGCCTCGAATTGGCCGGGATCGACATGGCCGGTGCCAGCGACGACGAGCGCAGCGCCGCCCGCAACGGCCGCCTCGGCTTCATCTTCCAGAGCTTCCACCTGCTGCCCCAGCTCAACGTGCTGGAGAACATCGCCCTGCCCCTGACCTATCGCGGCGTGCCGCGCCCCGAACGCCTCGAACAGGCCCGGGCGATGGCGGAAAAGGTCGGCCTCGGCACCCGTCTCCATCACCGCCCGACCCAGCTCTCCGGCGGCCAGAATCAGCGTGTCGCCATCGCCCGCGCCCTGATCGGCAACCCCGCCCTCATCCTCGCCGACGAACCGACCGGCGCCCTCGACTCGGCCACCGGCCGCGACATCATGAATTTCCTTCAGCAGCTCAACGCCGAAGGCTGCACCATCGTCATGGTCACCCACGACCGCGATCTCGCCCTGCAAGGCACCCGCCGCATCTCGATGCGCGACGGCAAGATCGTCGCCGACGAGCCAGGCGTGAAACAAGCCCGGCCGGCGAGCATTCCCGCCCCGCCATCTCCCGGCCACATCGGCCTGGCCGAGCTCGCCGCCGTCGGCTGGCGCGAAGGTCTGCTGCCGCATAAGCTGCGCTCCCTGCTCACCGCACTCGGCATCATCATCGGCGTCGCCGGCGCGGTCAGCATGGGCTCCTTCTCCCTCGCGTCGAAAAAGAAGCAGGCCGATCAGGTGCGGGCACTGGGCTCGAACCTGGTGAAAGTGGTCGACTCCCGCCTCGAGAGCGAGCGCCTGGTCGAGGCGCGCTCCGCCGGTTCCGCCGGCCTCAGCCGCCGCGATCTGCAGTCGCTGCGCGCCGCGGTTCCCGGCGTCGTCGCCAGCGCCGTCTGCCGCGAAGCCTTCATGAACGTCCTGCACGATGGACGCCGCCTCGACGCCCGGGTCATCGGCGTCGCCGGCGAAATCCTGAAAGTCAGCAACCTCAGCCTCGGCGCCGGACGCCCCCTGTCGAGCGCCGACCAGGACGCCGCCGCCCGCGTCTGCGTCATCGGCTCCACCCTCGCCCGCCAGATCGGCCCCGACGCCCTCGGCTCCACCCTGCACCTCTCCGGCATGCCCTGCCGCGTCATCGGCGTCCTCGCCAGCCGCGACGTCGATCTCGGCGGCCTCGAAGCCTCCGGCGTCCGCGACGCCAACCGCGACATCATGCTGCCGCTTTCCACCGTGCTCGCCCGGACCACCTGGAACGACCAGCGTTCCGAGCTCGACGAGATCCACCTGCAGCTCGACCACGAAGACCACATGGCCAGCGCCGGCCTGAAGGTGCGCCGGGTGATGGAGGCGATGCACCACGGCGCCAACGACTGGCAGCTTTTCATCCCGCTCGACCTTTTGCGTCAGAAGGAGGAATCGCAGCGTCTGCTCGATGTCCTCACCTTCGTCATCTCGTCGATCTCCGTCCTCGTCGGCGGCATCGGCATCATGAACATCATGCTGGCCAGCGTCAACGAGCGGATCAAGGAAATCGGCCTGCGCCGCGCCATCGGCGCCCCGCGCGACGCAGTGCTGCGGCAATTCCTGCTCGAGGCGGTGATGATCTCGCTTGCCGGCGGCATTCTCGGCCTGGTCCTGGCGGGTGCCTGCGTCAGCCTTGTCTGCTTCACGGCAGGGCTGCCCCTGGTGGTGTCGCCGCTGCTGGTCAGTTGCTCCTTCGTCGCCGCCGCCAGCACCGGCCTGATCTTCGGCTGGTGGCCGGCCCGCACCGCCGCCAATCTCAATCCGGTGGAAGCCCTGCGGACGGAGTGAGCGCCGGGGGCTTTGCGTTCCTGCGCGAAGCGCCTTGGACTGCGGCAAGGATTGCCGCCTTCCAATGGCGGCGGAGCCGCGTAGAGATCAAGCGGATTGGAATTCAGCGACGCTACGATTGGGAATGGCGAGCCAAGGTCTCTGGGGCCCTGGGTGGGTTGTTCAACCTAAAAACCGCAGTTGAAAGGTTGGAAGGTTGGAAGGTTGAAAGGTTGAAAGGCAGCAACAACTAACGACTAAGAAGAAAAGCTTCGGCAGTCATTTTCGTCAACCATGAGATGTGCTCTTAGAATCGTCTCTTGTTGCTGTTGTTCATGTGCTTGCGTTTCAACCTTTCAACCTTTCAACCCGGTTCCATTCCTCTGCTGCGGTTTTTAGGTTCAAGGCTCCCAGAGACGCAGCTCCGCTGCCATTAGAAGGCGGCAATCCTTGCCGCAGTCCAAGGCGCTTCGCGCAGGATCAGGACAAACCGGCACGGAGGCCGGAACTCTGGCCGGCCAAGCCGAAGTGACGACAGGAATGAAAAACCCCCGGGCCTTGCGGTCCGAGGGTTTTTTTGATCGTTACAAGGGGCTGATTCAGCCGCCGGCGCGGCGCTTGTTGGTACGGCCGTCGACAGCGCGTTTGGCCGCCAGTTTGGCCTTGATCGGGGCCGGGATGACGCCTTGGGCGCGGTATTTGTCTTGAACGTGGGTCCGCTCGCGGTATTCGATCACCATCGGCACGCCGGTGAGGCCGAAGGCCTTGCGCAGGGTCTTCTCGACGAAGCTCGAGTAGGCCGGCTGGCAATAGTCTTTCTTGTTGCAGAAGAGGATGAAGTGGGCGGGCGGGTTGGACGCCATGGTGCCGTAGTAGATCTTGAAGAAGCCCTTGCCGGTGGAGGGGGGCGGGTGACGCTGGCACATGTCCTGGAGGACCGAGTTGAGAATCCCGGGCGGCACTTTGACGTGCGACTGGTCGCGCACCGAGAGGGCCTCGGGGAGGATCTTCTTGAAGGAGAAGCCGTCGACGGCGGAGCACATGATCACGGGGGCGTGGGACAGGAAGGGCATTTCGCGCTTCAAGGTGGCCATGAACTCGTCGCGCTGTTCCTTCTTCGGCAGGAGGTCGCACTTGTTGGCGAGGATGACGCAGGGGCGGCCGGCGTCTTTGATCATGGCGGCGATCTTCTTCTCGTGCATCGACACGCCGAGGCTGCAGTCGAGGGTGAGGAGGACGACGTCGGCGCGTTTGATCGCGGTGTCGGTGCGCTCCATCGAGAACATCTCGACCAGGTTGTCGATGCGGGCGCGGCGCTTGACGCCGGCGGTGTCGACGAGGAGGCCGCGGGCTTCGTTGCCCTGGCTGTCTTCGAAGAGGAAGGGGACGTCGACGGCGTCGCGGGTGGTGCCGGCGATGTTGGAGACGATGACGCGGTTTTCACCGAGCATGCGGTTGACGATGGAGGACTTGCCGACGTTGGGACGTCCGGCGAGGGCGATGACCAGATCGGGAGCGGCGAGGCCGCCGACTTCGCCGTCGCGCGAATGGACGCGGCGGGCGATCTCTTCTTCGAGATCGGCAAGGCCGGTCTTGTGCATGCAGGAAACCGGCAGGGTGACCTTGCCGCCGAGCTTGCTGAAGAGGCCGGCTTTATCGGCGAGGTCCGGGTTGTCGCACTTGTTGGGGACGACCAGCATCGGCTTGCCGAGGGTGTGGAGGAAGTTGCTGACTTCGCGGTCCTGGTTGGTGATGCCTTCCATCACGTCGGTGACGAGGACCAGCAGGTCGGCGTCTTCAACCGCAGCGAGCAGCTGGGCGCGGATCTGTTCGTCCATGAAGTCAACGCCGGCCTTCTGTTTGGCGAGGACGGCGAGACCGCCGGTGTCGACCATCAGGACGGGTTTGCCGCCGAGGACGGCGGGGACGGCGACGCGGTCACGGGTGACGCCAGCTTCTTCGTGGACGATGGCGATGCGCTTGCGCAGCAAGACGTTAAAGAGCGAGGACTTACCGACGTTGGGGCGTCCGCAGACGACGACGACGGGCAGGGTATTGGGGGCGGCTTTCATGATTCGAGATCTCTCCTAGGTATCCGCGCAATCTACGGGTGCCCAAGGGGAAAGCTAGCTCTCCTCGGAATTAAGAATTAAGAGTTAAGAATTCAGAATTCAGAATTCCAGCACCAGACCAGCGTCATGAGTTTTTCATTTCAGTCGCTAAACCGCTGTTGAACTTGCTTGGTTCAAGCTCTGTTGACTCCAAAGGAGTTGCGGATTTTAGCCCAGGGTTGAGCCGCATCGGCGACACCCTGGGTCAGAGAGAGTTATAAAGATCGACCCCAACGGGGTCGCGGAGCTGCGGTTTTTCGTTTCGGGCACTAGACCTCTTGTTGCCCGAACTCCTTGGGCAGCTGCTCCGGGCTGAGCAGTTCCGTCGGGCTGAGGCTGATGTGGATCGATTCCATGAAGCGATAGAAATTGATCTTCAGGTGATTGTGGTGGAAGTCGAGGGCGTAGTGCCAGGAGCCGAGACGGGCGTCGTGGTGGTGATGCGTCCTGACGGTTTTCTGCGCCGTGCTGAGGAAGCGCTTCAACTCACGCACCGTGATCTTCTCGCGGATCTTGGTGCCGTCGGCAAGGTCGAGGCAGAAGTTCAATCCCTCGCTGGTCTGCACTACCTCAAGATGAAGCCCTTTGTGTCGACAAAGGGTGACATGCCTGAGGGCGCTGTCCTTGAGGTTGAGGTCTTCATGAAAGTCCTGGAGATGCTTGATCCAGGCCGAGAATTTTTCTTTCATACTTAAGTCCCTGTAAACTGAAGTCAACTTGATTAGCACAACTTCTATTTTTTTTGACGAGGCAATCTAGGCGAAATGAACCGGTGCGCAAGAGTCGGGCTTCAAATCAAGGCTCCCATGCCGCCCTCCCGCAAGAAGTTTCGACCCACTGCTCATCCTCTCCCGGAAGTTCCGGCCGCCGTCGCTGCGCGGACTGTCATGCTCCACGCAGTGGCCACCCATTTGCGTCACGGAAATTCCTCTGAGCTCAGCCGCCGCTTGCCGCCGGATCTTGTAAAAATCCTCTTCATCGACATATTTGGCGCCACTCAAAACGGATATCTCTCGATGAAGGATCACACCAACCTGCCGGACACCGTCGCGGTCGTGGGGCTCGGCCAGATGGGCGGGTCCTTTGCCCTCGCACTGCGTTTCCACCTCCCCGGCGTCCGCCTCCTCGGCGTCTGCCCCAGTCCCGATGAAGCTGCCGCTGCGGTCGCCGTCGGTGCCGTCGACGAAGCGTCGCACCGGGCTGAAGACATCCTGCCGCGGGCGGATCTCACCATGCTCGCCTATCCCATCGGGCCGCTGCTCGACTTCGGCAAGGCCAACCTGCACCTCTTCAAGCCCGGTAGCATAGTCACCGACCTGTCCAGCGTCAAGAGCTCGGTGATGACGGCTCTGCGCCAGCCTCTGCTCGAGCGCGGCGTCCACTTCGTCGGCAGCCATCCGATGTGCGGCACCGAGAAGACCGGCCTCAATCATGCCAGCCCGGAACTCTTCCGCGGCGCCGTCGCTTTCGTCAGCCCGGAGCCCGGCGACTGCCCGTCCTCCACCGCCACCGTCAGCGAGCTCTGGCGTCGCCTCGGCTCGCGCATCGTCGTGGTCCGTTCGGAAGAGCACGACAAGGCCCTCGCCTACACCAGCCATGTGCTGCACCTGATTGCCAACATGAGCACTCACATCGCCCTCGAAGGGCCCTTCGGCGAGCTTGCCCGCCAGGCCTGCGCCGGCTCCTTCCGCGACGTGTCGCGGATCGCCTCCGCCAACCCCGGCATGTGGCGCAACATCGTCGCCCACAACAGCCCCGCCGTCCTCGGCGCGCTCGACCATACTCTGGACGAGCTGACCATGATCCGCCAACTCATCGCCGAAGGCCGTCTGTCCGAACTCGAGGCCTACCTCGGTCAGGGCAAACGCCTGCGCGATGCCTGGTTCTCTGAATACACCCTTGCCCGTCAGGAATCCCAGGCATGAGCTCACGCCCCCAACTCGACCGCGTCCGCACTCCGGATAACCTCCGCCACTTCAACGAAGTCGACCTCCAGCGCCTCTGCCAGGAGATCCGCGACGAGCTGATCGACACCTGCGGACGCCACGGCGGCCACCTCGGCTCCAACCTCGGCGTCGTCGAGCTCACCGTCGCCCTCCACCTCGCCTTCCGCTCGCCGGACGACAAGATCCTCTTTGACGTATCGCACCAGGGCTACGTCCACAAGATGCTCACCGGCCGCCGCGATTCGCTCCGCGAAACCCTGCGCCAGACCGGTGGCTGCTCCGGCTTCCTGCAGCGCGATGAAAGCGTCCACGACGCCTTCGGCGCCGGCCACGCCGGTACCATCCTCTCCGCCGCCGTCGGCTTCGCTGCCGCCCGCGATCGCAAAGGCGGCAAGGAAAAAGTCGTTGCCGTCGTCGGCGATGGCGCTTTCGGTTGCGGCATCACTCTCGAAGCCCTGAACGCCGCGGCTGACACCACCAAGGACCTCATCGTCGTCCTCAACGACAACAAGATGAGCATCTCGCCCAACGTCGGCTCGCTCGCCGGTTACCTCAACCGCCTGATCACCGACCGCCGCTACAACACCTTCCGCGACTCGCTGCGCGACCTGGTGCACCGCATCCCCCGCATCGGCGACCGCGTCGTCGCCGCCGCCACCAAACTCGAAGAAGCCGCCAAGTCGCTCGTCGTCCCCGGCGTCATCTTCGAAGAACTCGGCTTCCGCTACATCGGCCCGATCGACGGCCATGACCTGCCGCAGCTGATCGCCACCCTGCGCAGCGTCCGCGAGCTCCCTGGCGCGCCCGTGCTGCTCCACGTTTTGACCGAAAAAGGCCGCGGCTTCGCCCCCGCCACCAAAGACCCCGAGCGCTGCCACGGCTTCAAGAAAAAAGAAGTCGCCAACCCCGAGTCCGACCCGGTCAGCCCCTGCCAGAAGAGCGGCCTCGCCTTCTCCAACTCCTTCGCCGAAAACCTCACCCGCCTCGCCAAGCGCGATTCGCGCGTCGTCGCCATCACCGCCGGCATGCTCTCCGGCACCGGCCTCAACGCCTTCAAGGACAAGCATCCCACCCGCGTCTACGACGTCGGCATCGCCGAGGAGCACGCCAGCATCTTCGCCGCCGGCATGGCCGCTGGCGGACTCCGCCCCGTCGTCGCCATCTACTGCACCTTCCTGCAGCGCGCCATGGACTGCGTCTTCCACGACGTCTGCCTGCAAGAACTGCCGGTGATGTTCTGCTGCGACCGCGCCGGCCTGGTCGAAGACGGCCCCACTCACCACGGCATCCAGGACCTCGGCTTCTGGATCGCCCTCCCCGGTCTCGCCGTCATGGCGCCGCGCGACACCACCGAACTCGGCCTGATGATGGACCTCGGCCTCCTCCTCGACGGCCCCTCGCTGATCCGCTACCCCAAGTCCGACTCGACCGACCTCTGCCTGCCCCGCGCCACGCTCGAAATCGGCCGCTCGGAAGTCCTGATCGAAGGTTCCGACGTCGCCCTCTGGACGGCAGGACGCGACGTCGATCTCGCCCTCGAAACCGCCAAGATTCTGACCGCCAAAGGCCTCAAGGTGAAAGTGGTCAACGCCCGCTTCCTCAAGCCCTTCGACGCCGAGGCTCTGCGCGCCGACGCCGCCTTGATGCCAGTGGTCACCATCGAAGAACACGTCGTCGACACCGGTCTCGGCTGCATCGCCGCCGGCGTCCTCGCCGAAATGCCGCACAAGGGCCTGTTCCGCCGCGGGCTTCCCGCCGCCATCGTCACCTGGGGCAAGCCCGCCGATTTGCGCCGTCAGCACCGCCTCGACCCCGAGTCGATCGCGGCCGACACCCTCGCCTTCATTGCCCGCCGGAAAGGCTGAGCATGAGCAGGTTGAAAGGTTCAAAGGTTGAAAGGTTCAAAGGTAAGCTCACGAGCGAGAACCAAAACGAGAGCCGGCAACAGCTTCTCTCAGGAGATTCCAGGTTGCCAGCCTTGTGCGGCTGCCGCACCTCTTTTCAACCTTTCAACCTTGCAACCTTTCAACCTCTTGACGTCCAACCATGAGTCCCCTCCTGTCGCCGGAGCTGCTCCGCCGCGCCGCTGCAGGAGAGTTCGAGGCCCTGGCCGAACTCGACCGCATGGGCTTCTTGATGGCCCCAGCGGAATCCCCTGCGGACTTCGTCAAGCGCCTCAAGGCTTTTGAGCTTCGCCTCGGTGAATTCGAAACCGAGATCGCCTCCAAGAGCGAGGTCGAGATCGAAGGACTCAAGCTCCGCCACGATGGGCGCATCCCGCAAGACCAGGTCGATGCGGTGGCCGCAGAAACCCAGGCCTTGTACGGCTTTTCGATCTCCTGGGTGCCGGGTTTTTACACCGATGCCGGCCTGCTCTTCGGCGGCTTCGCCATGGCCTGGCCGCCCGACCTGTTTTCCGTCTTCGTCCTTCGTCCGGCCCTCAAGGACCGGCCCCGCTGGCTCATCTACTCGCGCGACGAAATCCTCGCTCACGAGCTCTGCCACGTCGCCCGCACTCCGCTCGCCGCCATCACCTACGAAGAGACCTTCGCCTACGGCACCGCCCGCTCGGCCTTCCGTCGCGCCAGCGGCGGTGCCCTGCGTTCGGTCGTCGACACCTATGTCCTGGTCGCCCTCTTCGCCCTCTGCATCGGCATCCAGACCTGGAACACCGTCATGGTGCCGCTGAAGCCCGGCGACCCGCTTTTCCCGCCCTCTGTCCTGGTCGGCCTCACCTTGCCGATTCTATGGATCGCCTGGCTCGCCCTGCGGCAATTCCTCTCGGTCCGCCGACTGAAGCTGCTGAGCGCTTCCCTTGCCGCCTGCTGCGAGCAGCCCCGCCACCTGCTTTTCCGCCTTAACGACGCCGAAATCATCGGCCTTGCTGCTTCGCCTCCCAAGAGCCGCGACGAGCTGCGTGCCGGCTTGCTGAAACTGGGCTCCTCAGCGGTCCGGACCGAGCTCATCTGCCAGCGCTGCCGCTGAGCCTCTGCGCATTCTATACCTTTTTTTGCCGGAATTATACCCAGGTTTTGACGGAACCCGGGGTCTTCCTCGTCGATCGTAAAGACGCAAGCATCACAACCAACCCATACCCCAATCAAGGCTTTTCATGAAAACAAGCGCTGCGATCCTCTCACTCCTCCTCCTCTCCGCCTGCTCTAGCCGGCCAGCCGCACCGCGACAGCTCTATGCCATGGACACCTGCACTAAGGTCAACTACCCGCATTCCAACGTCCACAGTCCGGAGCAGCAGCTCGACCTGGTCAAAAAATACGGCTATGCCGGCATCGCCTGGACTGCGGAAGAGCCAGCCCGCGTCGCCGCCCTTGCCGCCGCGGCGCAGCAGCGCGGCGTGCCGATGTTCGCCATCTATGTCGGCGCCGAACTTACCCGTGACGCCCTCGTGCCCGATTCGCGCTTCCATGACATCCTCGCCGCCGCGCCGAATCAGGACGCCATCATCTGGCTCCACCTCGGCAGCAAGGCCTTCGCCCATTCCGATGCCACCGGTGACGCCGTCGCGGTACCGGCGCTGCAAGCCATCGCCGCGGCTGCCGCCAAGCAGGGTTGGCGCGTCGCCATCTACCCTCACATGGGCGAGTGGACCGAGCGCTTCGCCGATGCGATCCGCCTCGCGCAGAAGGTCGACCGACCCAACTTCGGTGTCACCTTCACCCTCTGTCACAGCCTGATGGCTGGCGATGAAGAACGGATTCCCGAGCTGCTGAGGCAAGCCGGCCCCCGGCTGATGGCCGTCACCGTTAACGGTGCCGATCATGCCGCTGCACATAGCTCCTGGCAGCGCCTCATCCAGCCGCTCGGCAGCGGCAACTATTCCGTCGCCAACCTGCTGCGTGAGCTCGATCAGATCGGCTACCGCGGACCCATCGCCTTGCAAGGTTATGGCATCGCCCTCGCTCCTGAGGAGAAGCTATCCCGCTCGATGCAGGCTTGGCGGCAGCTGACGGCAGAGAAGTCTGGCGATTGATCGGCTCAATCGAGCTTGATGGCGCGGCAAAAAAGGTGACCTGTATCACTCCATTTTGATCTTGGATTCTCTTCGCCGTCAGCGTCGAACCAGGGAGTGAGGGAGGTAGGGAGTAAGGGAGTAAGGGAGTAAGGCAGGAGCGCATAAGAGTTCACTCACTCCCTCACTCCCTCACTCCCTCACTCCCTCACTCCCTCACTCCCTCACTCCCTCACTCCCTCACTCCCTCACTCCCTCACTCCCTCACTCCCTCACTCCCTCACTCCCTCACTCCCT
>CAMCSH010000014.1 GCA_945877655.1 Lentisphaera araneosa HTCC2155
ATTTTCGTCTTCGACATCCCATGCCTCCTTGAGTTTTTAAGGTGATTTCATCATCTGGATTTAATATTAAATACAAGATTAAAAAAATCAAGTCGGCGCGAAGAGTTTTTTGGATTTGTGCGAAGAATTAGGGGATGTCGCGACGCTGCAAAAGTCGTCGCGGGATTGCTGGAGCGGCTGCGCCGTCTCCCTTGAATCCCGAGAGGGAGCTCCCGCTCCTTCAGGGCGCAAACAAGGCGGCGGGACGCCAGCGATCCAGTAGAAGAACCGCTGGAACTTGAACCCGTCTTCAGTCGATCTCAACCATCGCTTTGATGACGCCGTTTTTCGGGTCGAGCCAGGAGGGGAATTGCGCCTGCAGCTGGGCGAAGCCGCAACGGTGGCTGATCATACAGGTCGCCTTCACCGAGCCCGACTCGAGGCCGTCGATCACCGCTTGGAAGTCGGCGCGGGTGGCGTTGCGGCTGCAGTGCAGGCTGAGCTCGCGCTTGTGGATGTCGGGATGGACGAAGCGCAGCTCGTCCTTGCTCAAGCCGACGAAGACGATGCGGCCGCTGTGGGCGCAATATTGGAAGCTCGAGCTCATCGAGCCGGCATGGCCGGTGGCGTCGATGACCAGGGTCGGCAGATCGCCGCCGCAGGCCGCTTCGAGGCGGGCGACGAGATCGGCACCGCCAAGGAGACAGCTGTCGACGCCGAGTTCGCGAGAACAGAAGTCGAGGCGTCCTTGATCGAGGTCGACCACCAGGGGACGGGCTCCTGCCGCTTTGAGCATCTGGACGCAACCGAGGCCGATGGGACCGGCGCCGATGACCAGGGCGTTCTCGCCCGGTTGGACAGCGCCGCGGCGCACCGCGTGGGCCCCGATGGCGAGGCATTCGACCAAGGCCATCTGCTCAAGCGGCAGGGTCTTCGAGGCGACGAGATGGTTGGCCGGAACGATGAGGAACTCGCTCATCCCGCCGTCTTTGTGCACGCCCATCACCTGCATGTTGCAACAGCAGTTGCTGGCGCCGCGACGGCAGGCGATGCAGTGGCCGCAGTGGAGATAGGGGATGACCAGGACGTGCTCGCCGAGGGCGAGGGAATCGACGCCGGAGCCGAGCTCGGCGACCTCGCCGGCGAGCTCGTGACCGAGGACGCG
Source organism: Lentisphaera araneosa HTCC2155 (assembly GCA_945877655.1). GTDB lineage: Bacteria > Verrucomicrobiota > Lentisphaeria > Lentisphaerales > Lentisphaeraceae > CAMCSH01. The sequence continues at coordinate 1,145 of CAMCSH010000014.1, forward strand.
CGGGTAGCTGAAGAAGGCCTGTTTGCCCTGGTAGGCGTGCAGGTCGGTGCCGCAGATGCCGATGCGGCGGATGCGCACCAGAACCTCGCCGGCGGCGGGCGCGGGACGGGGACGTTCGGTCATGGAGAATTCAAAAGGCTTGTCGCAGACGAGGGTTTTCATCGGTGGGCTCCTGGTTTCAGTTCTGGGATTTGAGTTGACGCAGCGCCTCGGGATCGTCGCGGAAGGATCGCGGACTGGTCCCGGCGAGGTGGAGGATGTCGCCCTCGATACGGCCGTCGCAGACGGCGCGGCGGAAGCTGTCGAAAGCGCGGCTGATCAAGGGCGGCGGGGTGCCGAAGAGCTGCTGGTAGGCGGCCCGGCTCGGCTCCAGCCGGACGCGGAATTTGCTGGAGGAATTCAAGGCGATGGCGAGCAGCTGGTGCTGCAGGAAGGGGTTGGCGAAGCGATCGAGGACGCCGAGGGCGTAGCGCCGCAATTCAGCGCCGCCCAGGCCACTGGAAAGGGCAAGGGCGGGGACGATCTCGCGGAGCATCAGCTCCTCCAGGAAGCCACGCATTTGCGGATCCCGCATCGCCTCGATCACGGTGGCATGGCCGGCTTCGAGCGCCGGGAAGACCAGCGCCGTGTGGCCGCCGTTGAGCAGGCCGACCTTGCGTTGACGGTAGGGGCGGAGGCTGTCGGTCCAGAGGAAGTCGATGGCGCAGCGGGACAGAGGCAGCAGTTCTTCTCGCTGAGCACCGTCGATGGCGAGGAAGGCATAGGGTTCGGCGTTGACGGCGCCGGCGGCGTCGCGGGTGACGATGCGGTCGACCAGGGTGTTGCGGAAGTCGCATTTCTCGCCAAGCCAGATCTGGAAGGCCACCGGCGCATGCCATTCCGCCGCATGGCGGAGGACGAGATCGCGCAGTTTGGCGCCGTTGTCCTCGATCAATTCGAAGGGCAGGATGAGCGGCGCCGCGAGGCCACTGCGGTGGCGTTCTTCGAGCCAGAGGCAAAGGCGGGCGGGGAAGCTGGTGGCGCTCTCCCGCGGCGCAGGGAACCAGGCGATGCCGGCCTCGGTCGAGTTGGAAACAATGACGGCGATCTCCGGATCGCGGGCGCTGGCGAGGAAACCCGCCGGATCGGTGAAGGGATTGAGGTAGGCGTCGTTGCAGCTGATGAGGCGCTGGGCATCGTATTCCCGGCCCTCGACCAGGCCGCGGAGGCGCAGGGTCCAGGGGGCGGTGAAGGCTGATTCCGGTTCCTTCTCGGCGCTGGCAGTGAGCTTGACGCTGGTGATCTTCAGATCCGCACCGCTGTCGTTCATCCGCTGCACCAGGTCGCTCCAGAAGCCGCGCAGGAAGATGCCGGTGCCGAATTGCAGGATGCGAAGGCTCATGTGGGTCTCCTTGTTGATGGTTTTCACTTGAGCCGCTGCAAGGGCAATGACTTGTGTTTTCATCGATGCGGAAAACGCAAGTCGGGTGATATTCCGGAGCAGAACATCGACGGGAGGCTGGGCATGGAGACTTCGAAGAAGGGCAATCGGATGATCCGCTACGGGCGTCCGGAGGATGCGCCGGCGCTGATCGGCGAGATTCCGGTGCTCGGGCGACGGATCATCCGGAGCACCGCGAAGAAGGCGCTGCCGGCACACCAGATGGACAACTTCGAGATCACTCTGCTGCTCAGCGGCAGTCTCACCTGGCTGATCAACGGCGTCTTGCTGCCGCAGCAGCCGCAGGAGCTGCTGATCACCTGTCCCCACGATCACCTTGCCAGTCCCGGCGACAGCCTGTCGCGCAGCGACGCCTATTTCCTCCAGATTGATCTGAGTCCACGTGCCGGCAGTCCCTGGCCGGCGGCGGAGCTGCAGCGTTTCCGTTCCTTGTTGCGGGAGCTCGGCAGCGTGCCGCTGCGGACGGCGCCGGCGGGAGTGGAAGGAATCTTGTCAGAGCTGATGCGGGAGCATCAGCAGCGCGACGGCTACAGCGCCAGCCGCTGCCGACTGCTCCTAGGCGAGCTGCTGGTGAAACTGGGCCGGTCTTTGCGGCCGGCGCAGGATCCGGCCCGCGACCTGATCCTCGCCTTCCTGCGTCGTCGCATTGCGGTCGATTTCGACATCGCCACGATGGCGTCGGAGCTCGGCGCCAGCAGCGCCTGGCTGCGGCAGGAATGTCGCCGTCTTTTCAGTCGCAGCCCGGTCGAACTGGTGCGGGAATTCCGCCTCGCCCAAGCTCGCCGTCTGATCGTCGCCGGACGCCTCAGCATCAGCGACATCGCCCTGGCCTGCGGCTTTTCGTCACCGCAGTATTTCGCCCAGGTCTTCACCCGTTTGACCGGCGTCTGTCCGCGCGACTACCGCCGCGCCCTGGCCGAGGGCAGCGGCCGCCTGGTCATCGACCACAAGCGCATCACGCAATTCCTGGACGGGCATTTCGGCGATGCCTGATTCCGTTTCTGCAGGGGGATTCGTTCAAAGTCTGCGGCCGCCGCAAAACCTTTCGCTCATCGTTCACCGCGGAGCGCTTGTACCCGTGGTTTGAACAAGCGCACCCTCGCACTGTTCAGTCACGATGGACGACGGGGTCTTGGCGCCCCAGCTCCAGGGATGCGCCAGCGGGGGTACGAACTCGCGTGGCGCTACCGGAGTGAGGCGATTGCCTTCGATGCGCAGTCGCTCCGTCGAGGTGACGTAGATATTCGGCCAAACAGATTCGGTGATCTGGTTGCCGGCGATGACGATATTGCGGTGCGCACCGCTCGGCAGCAGCTTGCCGTCGCCGCCGGCGGCGATGACTTCGATGGCGGGGCGGCGGCAGCCAACGATGACGTTGTCGCGGATTTCCACATCGCTCGCACTGGCCGCCTCCATCCACCAGAACTCCGGAGCGACCAGGATGGCAGCCATCCAGCCATGGCTGATTTTGTTGCCGACGACTTGTCCTTGGCTGGCTTTGATGAGGATGCCCCGCGACCTGTTGTAGCCGAAGTCGCAGTCCTTCACCAAGAAGCCGTTGCCGACGCGTTTGCCGGAGCAGACGGTGGAACCCATCGGCAGCGGCACGGCGCGGTCAAGTGTGAGCTTGATGAAGGTGGCCTGGCCGCCGAGCAATCGCTCCGTGATCCTTGCGTCGAGTCTGAGCTTGCGGACGAATTCCTTCTCCGCCTCGGTGATCGGCGCGTCTGGTTCGACTTTCACTGCCACGGCGTCCGGCGGGCGCTGGCCGGCGAACGGCAGAAACTCCACCGGATCGCCCGGCTCGATCGTATTGCGGCGCAGCACGGCGATTCGCAGTTGCGCGCCCTCAGACGCGGTGACGAGGTGATAGGAGCCATGGATGTTGACGCAGTCGTCGCCCTGAAATTTGGCGCTGCATCCGATGATCGCCGGGCCCTGGACGGCCCCGGAGCTGTGGAACGCGTCGGCGTTGAGCGAACGCATGCGAGGCACAGCGCGCTTAACCGGGTCGTTCGCCGGCCTGCGCCGGTCGATCTTGCATCGCAGATAGGTGCTGGCATCGCAATCGTGCTCCAAAAACCCGAATATACTGGCTGCGTAGAGCGTCACATCTTCGACCTTGAGCTTCGTGCAATTCCCCGCGCTGAAAGCGTGACCGGTGGTGCCGCTTGGGAAGCGATGGTTGGTGACGAGGATGTCGCCGACGCGCTCCGTGTCCGAATCCTCGCGGTAGTGATACGATTTTGCCTTGGTCGCCCGGTAGCGGTGATTGCCGAGCGATTCGATCTGCTTCTCCCAGCCAGCCGTCTCGCGGCGCAGTTCGCCGGTGGCGGGATCGAAAATCTCGATCCGTTCCTCCAACTCGTTTTCGGGGTAGCCAGCGAGGATTTCGAACTCGACCCACTTCTTGTCTGGCGCCATCGCCACGATCCGCCCCTGCGTGAACGGCAGCTGATCGAAGTCCACCGTCAGCCCTCGTAACAGGACATTGCGGCAGTTCTCGAACACGACGACCTGCGAGGTGTGCGCGCAGACGATCTCGACCCCGTCGGCGATCACCTCGACATCGGCGAGATCTTTGAGTCGCAAATGCACGCCGTTTTTCGGCGTCACGCGGTAACGCCCCGGCGGCACGACTACGCGTCGTTCGGTCTTCAGCCGGGCATCGACAAAACCTTGCAAGTCGAAGTCAACCGCTGCCGCCGGCGGTGCGGCGACAGGAGTTTCAGAATGCCCGACGCTGAGGTCTTTGCCATTGACCAGCGGTTGCGATTTTGGCGCACTCAGGCAGGAGCTGAATAAGGTGGCCAGAGCAGCGGTGATCAGGAGTTTCTTCATTTCGTTATCCGTGGTTGGAGCTAGCGGAGGGGATTGGCTTTGGGATGCCCTGCAGCCTCCAAGGTTCCCTGTCGCGATCTTTTAATTCCTAGCGTTAGTAGCTTGGGGTCATGGGGGAGGATTTTGCCCAGCCTCGTGGGGTGTCGCCAGCCTGAAGGCTGAGCGAAACCAGGAATGCGAGAATGACAAGAATCCGCTTCATGAGAGTCATCCTTTGAGTGGTTATCCAAGATACTCAGATCTGCTGCGGTTTTGGACGAGGCGGCGAGAGAATCCCGGAAACAAAATGTCTGGTTTCCTGTCGGAGTTGGTTCCCACCTGCAATCTCTAATCGGAGAACGCCATGCTTCGTTCCCTCTTTGCCGCTATTGCCCTCGCCGGACTCAGCTCCTGCATCTGCCCGAAGGCTTCAGAAACCCTTCAGCCCTCGGTCAACAACCTGAAATGGGTCGATCTTTTCAATGGCAAGGACATGAGCGGCTGGGTGCCGGTCAACGTCAAGCCCGACACCGCGACGGTCAAGGACGGCATGATCTTCATCTCCGGCGAACCCACCGGCGTCATCCGCAGCGAACGCAAATACACCAACTTCGTCCTCGAATACGAGTGGATGCACACTGTCTCCCAGGGCAATTCCGGCGTCTTCATCTGCGCCGACCCCTCGGTGGTCAAACCCGATCAGCCCTATCCCCTCGGCATCGAGGTGCAGGCTCTTGAGAACGACTACGGCATGCCCAAGCCCGAGCGCTGGTACTCGGTCCATGGCGACCTCTTCCCGGTCTGGGGCTCGAAGATGACCTGCACCAACACCCGTGCCGAAAACAAGAGCCGCTCTTTCCCTCGCGAGGACCGCTCGCTGCCGCGCAATAACTGGAACAAATACGTCGTCACCTGTATCGACGGCAACATCAGCCTCAGCGTCAACGGCAAATTCGTCAGCACTGGCCTGCAGGCTACTCCCGCCTCGGGCTATCTCTGCCTCGAATCGGAAGGCGCGCCGATCTACTTCCGCAATCTGCGCATTCTTGAGCTGCCGGATTCGGCGAAATGATCAGGAGACTCTCCTCCCTTTTTCTGCTTGCCAGCCTCAGTGCTTGCAGCTCAGCCGGCAAGATTCACAGCGAACTGCGTTTGATGACTTACAACATGCATCATGGCGAAGGACTTGATCAGCGCATCGATCTTCCTCGTATTGCGGCGATTATCGACGTCCAAAAACCCGATCTGGTCGCCTTGCAGGAAGTTGACCAATCGACCCGCCGCAGCCAGGGCGTCGATCAGGCCTCCGTCCTTGCGGCGGGAGCCAAGCTGCAAGGCCATTTCGGCAAGTCGATTGACTTTGCCGGCGGCGGCTATGGCAATGCCATCCTCAGCAGCCTCCCTTGCCAAGCCGTGTCAGTGCATGCCTTGCCACTCAGTGGTGAAGCGCGCAGCTTTCTCTACAGCCGCGTCGAGGTGCCGGAAATCGGCCGCGCGCACTTGATCGCCACGCACCTCGACAGCGATTGGAAATCCCATGCAGGGCGCCTGAAACAACTGAAGGCCATTCTCGACTTCGCCGCGACACTGCCAAGCACGGAAGCCGTGATTCTCATGGGCGACTTCAATGCCACTCCCGATGCCGCCGAAATCCGCCAAATGGTAAACGTTGGATGGATCGACGCCACCCACGGGCTAGCGGCAAGTTTCCCTGCCGATGCCCCGAAAGAGCGTATCGATTATATCTTCATCCGCCCCGGCGCTTTCACCTGTCGCGTCCTTGACGCATCTGTGATTGATGAACGGGGCGCCTCTGATCACCGCCCGGTATTTGCCCGCATTCAACTCAGCCGCTGAAATACACCGCACAAGCAAAGCCGCCCGGGGAATCCCGGGCAGCTTGATGATTTTTGCGGCGAACGCAAGTCATTGACTTCCTCTGTGTTTGGAGTAACATGTTTGGTGATCACACACCTGGAGGTTTCCGATGCCACAAGTCTCTATTTATCTTCCCGATGCCGCCTATAAACGGGTTCGTGAGGAGGCTAAATTGCGCCATCTCTCGACTTCCAAAGTGATCACGGAGGCGGTCGAAGCGAAGCTCAACAAGGGCTGGCCGGAAGATTTTTTCGCGTTAGCTGGCTCGATCACGGATCCGACTTTTGAAGCTCCGGAAGAAATGACCAGTGAAGACCTTCCTCGTGAAAGCTTCGATTAAATGATTTACTACTTGGACAGCAACATCTGCATCTATTTCCTGAATAGAAAGCACTCGGAGGTCGTGGATCGGATTTTGAACTCTTCGCCCTCGGATCTTGCGATCCCTTCGGTTGTCGCGGCGGAGCTCTTGTTTGGAGCAGAAAAAAGCCAGCAAAGCAACTCCAACCGGATCAAGCTGAATGAATTTCTCTCGGCATTTCCAATCATCCCCTTCGACCACGAGGCTGCGCGTCACCATGCCAAGATCCGCTACGAATGTCAGAAGCATCTCCCCGGCCCCAGTGACCTGATGATTGGGGCCATCGTCCGTTCACGCGGCGGCATCCTGGTCACCCACAATCTGCGCGAGTTTCAGCGGATTCCGCAACTTCGCTGCGAGAGCTGGGTGGAAGAAACGCCATGAGCGAGACGCCGGATTCTTTGACCCTGCCGTTGAATTCGGAGGATCTCCGCCGTCTGCAGCAGGCAGGAAGGGTCGAAGAACTTTTTCTTGCCGGAGCGTGGAATCGTGACCAAGCGCGACGGCTCGTCGCTGCTGGCATACAAGTCAAGTCGCTCGAAATCCGGCAGGCGAGTCCTGCGGCTCTCAATGAGCTGCTGGCCTTGCGGGGTCTTCAATTTTTGCGCGTTCACTACCTCAAGGGACGAGGCCGGATCAGTGGCCGTGCGGGACTCGAGTCACTCGTAATCGGCATATACAACGGCAAGAATGCCGATGCCGATCTCGCCGCTATCAGTCGCTGGACGAATCTCAAGCGCCTCAGATACCGATGTGCGCCCATCGGCCCGCAAGGATTGGCCTCCTTGGCGAAGCTCATGAAGCTGGAATGGCTTGACCTTGAAGATTGCGAGTTCGACGACGCCATGATTCCGGTGCTGGTGAAAGCCTGCCCGTCTTTGCGCCGACTGATCCTAGCGAACACCCGTCTGTCCCGAGTCGGGCTGCGTGCTTTGGTGAAGGGCCTGCCCGCCTTGCAGGCCTTGGACATCTGGGGAACAAAAGTCCGTTGTCGAGATTTGTCTTTACTTGCGAGTTTGCAGGACTTGCGGGAGTTGAGTATCGGCCCTGGACGGCAGCGTTTCCCCGGATTCGCCTTGCTGCCGCGGCTGCGTGCATTGAGGTCGCTGCAAGAGATCGAACTCGACCGGATTCCCCTTTCCCCCGAGCATTTGCGGGAGATCCAGAGCTTCATCCCCAAGGGCCAGTGGAGCGATGAGGAACGCCGCATCGACTGGCCTTGAACAATCAAGCCGCCCGGGGATTCCCGGGCGGCTTGGTTTGAGGAATGAAAATCGAAGTTGTCGGATCTCAGGCATCGAGCAATTTGTCAATACGAGACACCAATGCGGCAGCTTCGGCTTTAAGTCCCGGCAAGGCAGAGGAGTCGACGGCCAATAGCTTGACCTTGATTTTGCTAAGGGTGTCGGCGGTTTCTTGGGACAGCTTGGGCTTTTTGTTGCGGGCTTTGTCGCGGTTAAAAATCTTTTCTTGGACTTCGATGGTTTTTTCGGTGCTCTTGAACAAGCTCAAGGCGGGGCAGGTTTTGAGGGCTTCCAGAGTGGCGTCAAACTGATAATCGGAAGGGCATTCCTTTTTGTAGGTTTGAATGCTGGCACTGGCAGCGCTGGGCTGGCTGGCGACGAGGTCTTTGATGGATTGCTTTCTGTCCTCAAGCCAAGCTTGGGTGATGGCCAGGATCTCTCCTGCCTCAGTGCCTGCGTCGCCTCCCAAGGCTTTTTTGGCCTCGAGCTCTTTGATGACGAGCTCCAGATTGGTACCAGGCTTGAGCTTGGCAGCAAGATCTTTCACCAGCTTGGGTTTGAAAGTGCGGAGGATGGGATGTCCGATGGGGCAGGCTTTGACCAGGCCCGGAACGAGAGCGTAGAGCTCAGAAGGATAGCCGCTTTTGATCAGCTTGCCGGTGTGGTCGAACAAGGCGGCAAAAGGAATGCCACCTGGGCATGGCGCTTCGGCTACGTCGACGTTCTGATAGATCGGGAAAGTGACTTTGACGCTATCTAGAAATTTATTGATTGCGGCGTCATCTCTGCCTTGGCAGTGCGAGCCGATAATCACGAAACTTCCTTCTGGGGAATACTTCTCGTAAAGCTCTTCCAGATGCGGCATGCTGGCACGGCAGGGCGGGCAGTTGATGCCCCAGTATTCAAAGAATACGACCTTGCCTTTCAGATCGGCGACTTTGATGTCCTGACCACGGATTTTGGCCGCTTTGGTCAGGCCGGTGTAAGTCGGCTCTTCAGCTTGCACCATCGCTGCCGTCAAAAGACAAGAAGTTGCAATCAAACATTTCATCCATTGAAACATCTTAGTATCCTTAGGTTTGAAATTCGGGGAGGCGAGCCTTCTCAGACATCGTCACTTACAGGATACACGGAAATCCCCGGAGAGCCAGTTTTTTACAGGGCCAAACTGTCATTAAAATTTCGTTCGCAAAGTGTCAAACGCACTATGTAGGGAGTGAGGGAACGAGGGAGTTGGGGAGTGAGCTGCAGGGAGCTACTCCCTTACTCCCTTACTCCCTTGACTCCCTTACTCCCTACCTCCCTCACTCCCGGGCGGCTTGAGGATTTTTGCGGAGAACGCGACTCAGCAGGGCGCGGCGGCGAGGGAGAAGTCCTTCTCGACCGCGGCGGCGGTGCGCAGCAGGGTGGTCTCGGCAAGTGCCGGGCCGACCAGTTGCAGACCGACGGGCAGGCCGTGGACGAGGCCGCAGGGGACGCTGAGGGAGGGCAGGCCGGCGAGGTTGACGCCGATGGTCAGGACGTCGCTGAGATAGGCCTTGATCGGGTCCTTCAGATCACCGAAGGCGGGGGCGACGCCGGGAGCGACGGGGCCGGCGATGACGTCGCACAAAGCGAAGGCGGCATCGAAGTCGCGCTTGATCAGGGTACGGACCTTCTGGGCCTGCAGGTAGTAGCGGTCGGCGTAGCCTTTCGACAGGACGAAGGTGCCGAGGAGGATGCGGCGCTGGACTTCTTTGCCGAAGCCTTGGGCGCGGGTCGATTTGTACAGGCTGAGGATGTCGGTCTCGCCTTCGAGGCGCTTGCCTTCGACGCGATTGCCGTAGCGAATGCCATCGAAGCGGGCGAGGTTGGTCGAGGCTTCGGCGGTGGCGATGACGTAATAGGCCGGGATGGCGTATTTGGTGTGCGGCAGGGCGACCGGGACGACGCTGGCGCCGCGGGCTTCAAGGGCCTTGACGGCGTTCAAGACGGCGGCGCGGCACTCGGGGTCGAGACCTTCAACTTCGAGCCATTCCTTGGGCAGGCCGACGCGCAGGCCTTTGACGTCTTGGGCGAGGGCGGCGACGGCGGATTCACGGGGACCGGGGATCGAGGTGGAATCCATCGGGTCGTGGGCGTTGATCAGGTCGTAGATCTCGGCGCAGTCGCGGACGTTGCGGGTGATCGGGCCGATCTGGTCGAGCGACGAGGCGTAGGCGACGAGGCCGAAGCGGGAGACGGTGCCGTAGGTGGGCTTGAGACCGACGACGCCACAGAAGGCGGCGGGTTGGCGGATCGAGCCGCCGGTGTCGGAACCGAGGGAGGCGAGCATCGAACCGGCGGCGACGCCGGCCGCGGCACCACCGGAGGAACCGCCGGGGACGCGCTGGGCATTCCAGGGGTTGCGGGTGGTCTTGATTTGCGAGTTTTCGCTGGTCGAACCCATGGCGAACTCGTCCATGTTGGAGCGGCCCATGGGGATGAAGCCGAGGGCGCGGAGACGCGACACGACGGTGGCGTCGTAGGTGGATTTGAGGCCGTCGAGGATCTTCGAGCCGCATTGCACGACTTCGTCCTTGACTGCCATGTTGTCTTTCATCGCGATCGGCAAGCCATCGAAGCGGGAGAGGGCTTTGCCAGCGGCGCGGCGGGCGTCGGCGGCATCGGCTTCGCAACGGGCGCGGGTCGCGTCGAGCGAGGCGTAGGCGCCGATGGCGGCATCGGTGGATTCGTTGCGGGCAAGAAGGGCGTCGACTAGGCCGCGGGAAGTGAGCTTGCCGGCGGCGAGGGCTTCGGCGGCGTCGGTCAGGGTGAGTTTCTGGAGATTCATACTTGGGGAACCGGGATAAAGAGGTTGAAAGGTTGAAAGGTTGAAAGGTTGAAGAGAAAAAGAGCTAAACTCCCTCACTCCCTTCTCCCTCACTCCCTGATTATTCGTCGCCGCCGATCATTTGCGGCACGCGCAACTGACCTTCTTCGTGGCGGGGGAAGCGGGCGAGGATCTCGTCGCGCGGCAGTGAGGGAGCAGAGACGTCGGGGCGGATGACGTTGACCAATTGAACCGCGGCGTAGGTAGGCGGGACGTCGGTGAGGTCGAGTTCACCGAGCTGATTGAAGAGGTCGAGGATGGATCCCATTTGGGCCTGGAAGGCGGGGATGTCTTTTTCGTCCACGGCGAGGCGGGCCAGGTGGGCGAAGTGGCGGACGTCGAAATTCTGACTCATGAGGGTTCTCCGGGTGATGCGGCGGACAAGTTAGCCGCGACTGGGCAAGAGGCAAAGCAGGGGGAAAGCTAAAAACCGCAATCGCGGCCAAATCGACGTCCAGCTGCTACTTCCTGGGAGCGCGCCAAGGTCCTAGAACAAACGCCCCATCTGTTCGGTCGGATTGGATTTGGTAAAGTCCAAACCATCAACATGCTTACCGATGACACTTTTCAGCCAGTCGAGATTCTTGAGGAAACCTGAGTCGCCAGTGAGGGCAAAGTTGAGGTTTTCGCAGCTTGCTTGAGCCATGATCTTGAAGTCATCCTTGAGGAGGACCTTGGGCATCGGGTTCCCGGTCCTTTCGCTGCGGCGCTTGTGCTCTTGCCAGATCTCGCCCGTCACTTGGGCGTGCTCGGCAGTGAAGTCAATGACCGGCAGCGCCGCCAATTCGCCAAGATCCTGTTGCTGTGCGTGAAATTCGGCTAAGGCAATTGAGGATAAAAACAGCAGCGAGTGATGTTCACGAAAGAAGGCATACCAAGTTTGTGCTTGCGCATGGTAGGCGTCAGCAGGGTTGAGTAGGGCGATCAGAAACGAGGTGTCGAGAAGAATCAGGTCTTGCGATTTCTTTTTGTTCATTCATCATCACCCCTCATCTCGCTGACCCAGTCGACACCGTTGGTCACATCTGCCCAAGCCTTGGCTCCAGCGCGTTGGGCCTGCGTCAGTTCGACAGGCAGCTGCTTGAGGCTGAGAAACTCAATGAGCTCATAGTTGCTGCACTGGCGCGTGGCAGGGTCGTAGTCTGCCTTGGCTTTGATGACGACTTGATGGTAGAGAATGTTCTCGGTAAGGGCTTCAAGATCCTCGCGTTTGGCTTGGATCGTCAGCTTTTGACCATCGGTAGTGCGAAGATGGAAATTCGTCTTGCTGCTACCCCCAGCATCGATCAGCTCACCGCGAAGGATCTTGGAGACCTTTTGCAAAGACGCTTTGTGGGTAGCGAATTTAAGGCCTTTAAGAGATAGCTCGCCATTGAGACTGCCACCATGCAAGGTGACCTCCGCCTTGCCCTCACCGAAGCGAGAGAGAATACGACGGATCTCCTCGGGGGCAGGTTCATGCTGGGCCCCAAGGATTTTCTGGCACATCAGCATTCCGAGCGAGACCGAGAGAACTCGGATGCCGAAAGAACCGGGTATCACGGCGATCTGCACTTCCTGTTTATCGCCGCTAGCCCAATGGGCGATAGCAAGCAGCTCCTGGGTCAGATTATTGAGCTCATTCAAAGCGATGCCTTCGAGGTGGATTTCGCGCCCCTTCGAATCTTGCTTGAAGTGAATTTCAAATGCGTCGTTCATAAACCTTGCTCATCTTTCGTTATCAAGCTAACCTGAAATTCAAGGTTTGGAAAACCCTATTGCGGTAAATCCTTTACGCCTAACGGCTCGTCCGCTCCTTCCAAAAGAGCCGACGAGGTCGAACAAGCCTGGGCAGTCGCAGTCAGTCTGGGATGACGGAAGGTTTCAGCGCTTGGTTTCAGCCGTGTGGTGGGCTTGGCGGCAGAGCTCGCTCCAGTAGGCGAAGATCTCGCGGTCGACGCCGGAGATGTGGGCGATGAGGGCGGCGCGGGTCCACATGCCGTTGCGCTCCTGGCGCCAGTATTTGGCGCGGGGGTTGTTGTCGATCTCGACGGCGAGTTCGTCGCGGCGGGGCAGCGGGTGCATGATGGCGCAATGCGGCTTGAGGATGTCGAGATGCTCGGCTCGGAGGGAGAATTCAGGGAAAGACTTTTCCGACTTGGTGCCGTCCTTGTTGTCGTGCTCGTCCTGGACGCGGGTCATGTAGATGGCGTCGGCGTCCTTGAGGTGCCCGAGGAAGTCGGTGGTCTCGACGTAGGAGGTGCCGCTGGCGCGGAGAATCGCCAGGACGTCGTCCTTCATGCGGAACTTCTCGGGCGAGGCGAAGACGATTTTGACGCCGGGGAAGAGGGTGAGGAGGCGGGCGAGGGAGCGCACGGTGCGGCCGCGCAGGAGGTCGCCGGCGAAGAGAATGGTCTTGCCTTCGAGGCCGCCGCAGGATTCAAAGGAGCGGCGAAGGGTGTAGACGTCGAGCAGGGCCTGGGTCGGGTGCTGGTCTTTGCCGGAGCCGGCGTTGAGCACCGGCACCGAGCGGTCGGAGGTGTCGAGGCAATGGGCGGCGAGCTCGGCCATGCCTTCGCCGGAGTGGCGCATGATGATGAATTCGAAGTAGGAGGAGAAGGTGCGGATGGTGTCTTCAAAGGTCTCGCCTTTGACTTCCGAGGAGGTCGAGGCGTCGCGCACGTCGGAGGTGCGGATGCCGAGGATTTCGCAGGCGGTCTTGAAGGACAGGTAGGTGCGGGTCGAGGGCTGCATGAAGTAGAGCATGGCGCGCTTGTGGGGCAGCAGCGACTGCAGGAAGAGCGAGCCTGCGCGGGCTTTGGAAAGCGAGCGGATGATGTTGGTCAGTTCATAAAGGCCGTCGAGGAATTTGCGGTCAAATTGTTTCGCGTGCAGGCAGTGCCAGAGACGGCCTTCGCCCTGCGACCAGGATTCGACCTTTTCGGCGGGACTGAGCTGCTGGAATTCGGACCAAGGGGGAAGTTGGCGACGCTGCATGGTGATTCCTCGGGGCTTGTTTGAAACCGCCGAAGATAGTTCCAACTCGGCAAATGGGCAGAGGGGGGAACGGACTCAACTGGGACACAAGTGGAGCGTAAGGGGGTGGGCTTAGACCACTACGATATGCTGGGCGACCAGCAGGGTCGCGGCCCAATCGGCGTTCTGCCAAGTGTCGTAGACGACGGCATCGAGAACCTCCGCAGGGGCGTCGGTCTTGACCCAGGAGGCGGAATCGAGGATGAGGCTATCGAGCTCGTCGCCACTGATCCGGGTGCTCTGGTTGCTGAGCAGAGTCTCGGCCACGTTGCCAAAACGCAGGCTTTGGGCCGAGGTGTAGCTCAAGAGGTCGAAGATCTCGATGCCGCTGACATTAGTGTTCACTTGCCAGTAGCCGCCGTGCCATTCGACGCGGTCGCTGCCGAGGCCGCCGTCGAGGGACAGGAAGCTGGCGTCATCTAGAAGGAAATGGTCGTCGCCTGCGCCGCCGTCGAGGCTGTCGGCGCCGCCTTGGCCGTCGATCTCATCCTTGCCGTCGCCGCCTTGGATGTTGTTGACGCCGCCATTGCCGGTGATGACATCGTCGAAGGCGGTGCCCACGGCGTTTTCGATGACCGTGGCTAAGGCGATGCCGAGGGTGTCGGTGCCGGGGGCCAGGGCTTCGGGGATGCTGCTGCCCGATTCAAAAGCCCAGGACGGGAAGCCGTCGTCCCAGATGCTGCTGAGTCGGCCTTCGCGAAGATCGAGGACGATGCCTTGGCTGAGATCATTGAGGTCGAAGGTGTCGGTGCCGCCGGCGTCGTAGATGGTGACCAGCTGGTTGAAGAGATCGGCGCTGGTGTAGGTAGTGTCGCCGCTGCGGGTGCTGCTATTGGCGCCGTACAGCTGCTGCAGCTGGTAGATGTCGTGCATCATGTAGGTTTCATTGGCGGCACTGCGCCAGCTAATGCTATCGCCGTCGGGAGTGACGACATCGGCATTGGGGTGGTCGTTGTAGGACATCAAGCTGTAGCGGGTGTCGGATTCAGGCTCGGGACCATCGCCGTCGTAAGGGTGCGGCAGGCCGAGGGCGTGACCGAGCTCATGGAGGAAGACGGAGTAGTTGTACGAGCCGAGGGCGATAGGATCATTGACAAGGGCGCTGTCGAACCAGAAGTCGCCGCTTTCGTCAAATTTCAAGACTCCATTTTCAGGAGGGAGATAAGCGAAGGCGGCCGTGTTCGCATCTTGTGAACAGGAGGCGAAAGTGATTTGTGAGTCGTTGACACTGCTCGCTTCGACGAAATGGAGATTGGTCAGAGACGAAATGACATCCATGATCTCGAGAGCTCGAGCCCTCTGCTCAGGGCTGAAGGCGTCGAAGCCCTGACGTTCTTTAGCGCTGGACCCATAGTAGCTCGGCACCGAGGTCAAGAAGAAATATTTCAGGGTGACGCCGTCGGCGGGATTGCTGTCGGTCCAGGAATCGGGATAGGCGAGGGTTCCGGCTTCATAGAAGCTGACGTCGCGATGGATCGCGGCGCCGCTGCCGTCGGTGACCGTCATCTGGATGATCCGAGTGTCGCTGCGGAGAGCCCGGATGCTGATCTTGCCGAGATCAATATCTTCCTGGGTGAAGCTCGTGACACCGACAGAGTTCTTCAGGAAAGTCACGCCGGAATCAGCGTCCGCGGCCCAAGTGTAGGTGAGGTGGGCGGCGTCATCAGCGGCATCGGCATCACTGGCGCTGAGCAGGTCGCTGGTCAGGAGCAGGTTTTTATCGGGGGCCGTGCCGGAATCGGGGCCGTCATAGGAGCTGGCGACGAGCGGCTTCCAGTTGAGCAGGGGCGCGCTGTTGGGGGTGTCGAGAATCTGAGTGCCGTCGTTGCCGCCGGCGATGGTGATGTTGACGATCTCGGTGGTACTGCCGTCGAGACTGGTCAAGGCGAATTCTTCATCGAGACTGGAGCCGACGGGCAGAGCTTTGACGACGTTGAGATTGCTGTTGAGGGTATAGCTCCAAAGGCCAGCGGCATTGACCGAGAAGCTGCCGTAATCGCCGGCGATCTGCTGAACCCGGAAGAAGGATTCGTCGTTATCGGGATCGCTGACCGAAGCCGTGCCGCTGGTGACGAGGTCGCTCGACCAAGCGGTGACCGAGCCGGTGAAATCGCCGGAGATCTGGGCGAGGTCGTTGACGCCGACGACGCTGAGCGAAAGTGTGGTGCTGATCGGGCCGGCGACGACGATGAAGCTGTCGATTACACTTTGGCCAGCTCGGAGGGCGATGGTGGCCTCGCCGGGCAAATAGCTCCAGCTGCCATCGGCAAGAAGCTCGAAATCGCCCCAGTCGCTGCTGACCGAGTCGGGTGTGAAGTCGGGCAGATCGCCGTCGGGATCGATCAAGGTCAAGGTCGAGGACAGGGGTGAATTAGCGTCGACGCTGAAATGGAAGTCGCCGCTGAATCGCGCCGGGTCATCCTGGCCGAGAATGTGAATGTTGATGAACTTATCGCCTTCGGGAGTGCTGACGACAAAGCTGTCGGTGGCGGTCTCGCCCTCGGCGATGGCCTGGATTTCCTCGGGAGCGGTGAGCGTCCAAGTCCAGGCGCCTTTGGTATCGATCTTGAGGCGTCCGTAGAGGCCGGAGAATTCGGCGGCGGTGGCGGCGATGGTCTTGCCGGTGTCGAGATGGCTGAGTTGGCCCTTGAGGATGCCGGCGAGATCTTCGTCGACGCTTTTCTCCAGTCCGCCGAGGGTGTCGTTGCCGACGCCGAGGAGTTTCACTGCGACTTTGACGCTGCTGCCGTCGAGACTACGGAGGGTGAAGCTGTCGCTCAGACTGGCGCCGAGCTTGAGTCTCTGAAGGGCGGAGCCGTAGGCATCGGCGAGATAAGTCCACTGCCCATCGGCGGCGAGTTCAAGACGGCCATACTTTCCTTTTAAAACCTGTTCCCGGAAGCCGTCCTGTCCTTCATCGAGATCATTGACCGTGATGCTGCCGCTGCAGGCCAGCAGGCCGCTCTCGTCGAGATTGTCTTCGGTGACGGAGCCGCTCAAGTCGCCGCTGAAAGTGGCATTGGCTATGCCGTCGGCGGCGCCGCTGATCAGGACGCTGAGAGTGGAGGAGGCGGAGCCGTCGAGCGAGCGGACGACGATGCTGTCGGCGATCGATTCGCCGGCGTGAAGGAATTGCACATCGCTGTTTTTGACCGCGTAGGACCAGAGGAACTTGCTGCCACTGGTGCTGAGTTTGAAGACGCCGCGAGCGGATTCGACAAAGCTCGGATTTGGTCCGAA
Organism: Lentisphaera araneosa HTCC2155; assembly: GCA_945877655.1. Classification (GTDB taxonomy): domain Bacteria; phylum Verrucomicrobiota; class Lentisphaeria; order Lentisphaerales; family Lentisphaeraceae; genus CAMCSH01. The sequence continues at coordinate 17,995 of CAMCSH010000014.1, forward strand.
GCCGAGGAATTTCGCCTGACCGAGATCGGCATCGCTGATGCTGAGGCTGCCGCTGCTGATCAGGACGGCGGTGCCGGCGTCGAAACCGTAATCGGCGACGGCGAGGATCTTCACTGACTTGTCTTCCGTGACTTTGCCGGCACTTGGCGCCTTGATCACCGCGAGATCGTTCTGGCCTTGGATGGTGATGTTGACCGTTTCGGTGCCTCCGGCGGCGAGCTTGACGGAGAAGCTGTCGACAAGAGTGGCTCCGGAGGCGAGAGACTGGATTTTTGACGAACGTCCATCGAGGCCCCAGCTCCAGACGCCAGCGGCATCGACGCTGAAGCTTCCTTTGAGGAGTGAGCTTGTGCCTTTCGCGGCGAGGTAGGAATCCGATTGAAGTTCACCGGCAGCGTTGAGACGGCCCTTGCTGTCAGCGTCGAGATCTTCGCGCAGAACGGCGGAGTCGGAATCGAGCTCGGTTCCGTTGTAGACGAGATTGAGAGCTGCAACGTTGCCTTCATCATCGGCGATCATGAGCTGTTCGCTGAGCGTGGCGCCCGGGCGGAGATTGCGAACCAGGGCATCGTTGGCGGAAGTGAAGGTCCAGGTTCCGTCGCTGCCGAGGTTGAGGTCGCCGTGACGGCCGTGATAAAGTCCTGGGAGATAGTTGCGCGGATCCGAGAGCACGCCGTCGAGCACGCCGGAGTCTTCCGGTGCAAAAAGGCTGTCGGCACTGAGAGAGAATCGGATGGACATAAGAAACCTCGCTCCGGCTTGCTGGGGGCAACATACCTCCAGTCTAGCAAGGAATTGGAACGATTGCCAGTTATTCGTGAACACTTTTTGACGCCCTTGTTCCGAAAGCCATTGATTCACCCACGCCGTTTTTCCGCGTCACCCGCCCTGCCACGCCACTACCGACGAGATGACTTTTTCTCTGCCACGGCTAATTTGGGGCGCCTTTGTCCCGAACAATAATCCAAGGAAATTCTACCATGGCCAAAAAAACCATCGACCACGTCTGCCTCTCCGGCAAGCGCGTCTTCGTCCGCTGCGACTTCAACGTTCCCCAAGACTCTGCCGGCAAGATCACCAATGATCTCCGCATCGTCCAGGCCCTCCCCACGATCAAGAAACTGATCGAATCCGGCGCCCAAGTCGTCCTCGCTTCGCACCTCGGCCGTCCCGAAGGCAAGCGCGATTTGACCTACACCCTCAAGCCCGTCGCCGAGCGCCTCAGCTCGCTCCTCGGCAAAAACGTCGCCCTCCTCCCCGACTGCGTCGGCACCGAAGTCGCCGTCGCTTGCGCCAAGCTCAACGCCGGTGACGTCGTCTTGCTCGAGAACGTCCGCTTCCACGACGCCGAGACCACCAAGGACAAAGAGGCCATGGCCGCCTTCGCCACACAAATGGCCAAGGACACCGGCGCCGTCTGCTTCGTGCAAGACGCCTTCGGCACCGCCCACCGCAACCAGGCCTCGGTCACCGGCCTCGCCAAACACATGCCCGTCATCGCCGGCTACCTGATCGCCAAGGAACTCGAGTACTTCGCTAAAGTCATTGACAACCCCGAGCGCCCCGTCGTCGCCATCATCGGCGGCTCCAAGGTCTCCGACAAGATCATGCTGATCGAGAACATGATCGACAAGGTCGACAAGGTCCTCATCGGCGGCGCCATGGCCTACACCTTCCAGGTCGCCCTCGGCCGCAAGGTCGGCAAGTCGCGCGTCGAAATGGACAAGCTCGACCTCGCCCTCAGCCTCATCGCCAAGGCCAAGGCCAAAGGCGTCGAGCTCATCCTCCCCGTCGACACCCTCTGCGCCGACAAGTTCGCCCAGGAAGCCAACACCCAGGTCGTCCCGGTCAGCCAGGACATCCCCGACGGTTGGGACGGCCTTGACGTCGGCCCCGGCACCCTCGAGCTCTACAAAAAAGCTCTCGTCGGCGTCCGCACCGTCATCTGGAACGGCCCCGTCGGCGTCTTCGAAATCGAGAAGTTCTCCAAGGGCACCCGCGGCCTGGCCGAAGCCATCTCGAACATCCCCGGCTTGACCTCCATCGTCGGCGGCGGCGACACCGCCACCGCGGTCGAGAAGTTCGGCTACGACAGCAAGATGAGCCACGTCTCCACCGGCGGCGGCGCCTCCCTCGAGCTCCTCGAAGGCAAGGTTCTCCCCGGCGTCAAGATCATCCTGGAAAAGTGCGCCTCCTGCGGCTGCGGCTTTCAGTGATCTGAGTCTGCGTTGATCGCAAACAAGCTCCCCGCTGGAAACGGCGGGGAGTGTTTTTTTGCTGCTTGAGCCTTCATTTGTTCCTTCTCGGGATCGCTGGCGTCCCGCCGGCTGAGCTGTTTCCTGACCTTGTGACTCTGTGACCTAAGCTCGGAACAAAAGCAAAGCTGGCAACTGCCCAGTAAACTCGATGACTCGTGCGCAATCTCGCCCGAGGGTTATTATGGCGAAACACCGGAGGGAAAGGTTCAATGCAAAATCCATATACCATCATCCTGTCTGATTATGAAGTCTGTCTGCCGGAATTGGCATTAATCATTCGAGCTGCGTATCATATCGGTGAATACACCGCGGCCGAAGATGAGTTTTTTGCTTCCGGCGCTGATGAGTCAATCTGGACACTAAGAGGCACAGATGGAGAGATGAGGATTCGCTTTGAACGTTATGAAGGTTATTATTTTTCAGATTTTATGGCGAAATCTTCCATGAAGGCCAAAGAAGGGCGGCAGCTTTTATGGCGCTATTTTCTTGCACAAGGCGGGAATCCAGACGCACAGGAAGCTCCTTGAGACATTAAAATGAAGCCTGAGGCGCCTTCTCGAGATGTCACATCATTTTGAGCGAGAGCACAGCCGGCGGGACGCCAGCGATCCAGTAGATGAGCAAGTGAACTCAAACTGGAAGATCGAGCCACGTCATCAAGTCGCTGGGCTCATGTGCAATCTAGCGGCGCGGGTTATTGTGGCGGAGTTCCGGAGGCCTGAAATGATGAGTGAGCGCCCCTTCTTCATCCGATCTGATTTTGCGAGTCCCGCATGAGTCAGGAGACGCGAGTGACGCTGTTGCAGCGCCTGCGCAATCGCCAGGACGAGGCTTCGTGGGCGGATTTCGCCGGCTATTACCTGCCCTTCATCCGGGCGGTGCTGCGTCAGCTCGGCGCCGCTTCGGCGGACCTCGAGGACCTGAGCCAGGAAGTGCTGCTGCGAGCCTGGAAGGCGCTGCCGGAATTCACCTACCAGGAAGGGCGTTGCCAGTTCCGCACCTGGCTCGGCCAGCTCTGCCGCTACAGCCTGCTGAACTCGATCCGCCACGACAAAACCAAGTCGCGCCAACAGCCGGAACACTTCACCGTGGCGGAAAGCAGCGACCCGGAGATCGAAGCCATCGCCGAACAGGAATGGCAGACCTACATCTCACAGCTGGCGTGGAGCAACATCCGCGAACGTTTCACCGAGTCGGTGCAACAGAGCTTCCTGCTCTCCGCCGAAGGCCTGACCTCAGTCGAAATCGCCAAACGACTCAAGCTCGCCGAGAGCAGCGTCCGGGTCAACAAACAACGACTCACCGCCGCCCTGTGCAAGGAAATCGTCCGGCTCGACAATGAGCTGCAACGCTAAAACAATTAAGAATTAAGAATTAAACTCAGGCAGCCGCTCCCGTCGCTCAATTCTTAACTCTTAATTCTTAATTCTGAATTCTGAATTAATTATTTCTTCTCCACCGCGATCAGCGTGGTGGCGCTGCGATGGTAGAGAACGCCATCGGTCACGCTGGGGGTGTTGAGGCTCCAGGTGCCGCCGGCGGGGCCGAGGTCGCTGACGCCGAGAAGAGCCTTGGCGTCGAAGTCGACAGTGTCGGTGGCGAGGCAATAGACGAGGCCGTTCATCAGGGTGAAGTAGATCCGGTTGTTGACGGCGACGGGGTTGCCGTTGAAGTTCCAGTGCCAGCCGTCGCGCTGCGAACGTTTGTCGTGGGCGGCGTCGATGCCGCGGCTGTTGCGGGTGTCGCTTTTGGCTTCGGTGTGCCAGGTGTAGGCCGCGGGTTTGACGCTGTTGTCGACGGCGGTGGGGAGCTCAAGGTATTCGATCCGGCCGCTGTCGAGATTGAGGCGAGCGGCGCAATAATCCGGGCCGATGCCCTTGCGGTAGTTGCCGGGTTTGAAGCACAGGAAGAAGAGCTGGCGTCCGACTAGGATGTTGCTGTACCAGGCAGGGAAGACGGTGAGTTTGCGGGCTTTCAGATCGACGCCGAGCTCGCTGCCGTGATGGCCGGCACTCGCGTCCCAGAGATGGAGATCGACCTTGTCGACGAGGGAATAGTTGCGCAGCTCCTTGCCGGTTGCGGGATCAAGGCTCTGCACCGTACCGCTTTCACTGAGCCAGAGGGTCTCTTTGGGGCCGATCGAGGAGTTGTACAGGGCGTTGCCGGCCTTAGCCTGCCAGGACCAGATGCGCTGGCCGTCGGCAATGCGGATGAGCGAATAGCCGTCGGGCTTTTCCGGCACGGAGTGGTGGCCGCCGCGACCGATGAGGATGGCGGGTTTGCCGTCGGGGCCGCGGCCGAGCTGCGGGCAGTTGTAGTGGGTGAGGGCGTCCTGCGACAGCCAGCGGCGGACGCCGGTGCTCGCGTCGTAGGCGGCGAGGCGGTTCCATCCGGCCGTTCCGGCTTCGCCTTTCCAGTCGGTTTCGACATGGACGAAGAGGCCCTCGGCGAGCATCGGCTCGACCTGTTTGTTGAAGGGGAAATGGACGCCATTAAGCAGTTCGACGGGTTTGAAATCGAAGGCCCAGAGAGCGGCACCTTTGAGATCGAAGGCGGCGACGCGTCCGGAGGCGTTGGTGAAGATGACGCGCTGGCCATCGCAGACAGGGCTCGGCGAGCTCGGGTCGCTGAAGCCGGACATCGCTTCGCCGGCGAGGCTGCCGGGGATGTCCTGCTGCCACAGGATCTTGCCGGTTTTGCGGTCGACGCAGAAGGCGACGATGTCCTTGACCATCAGCGAGGCCGGCTTGGCGTCGACCACGGGCTTGAGGCAGGTGAAGAAGATCTTGTCGCCCCAGACGCAGAGGCCGCTCTGCCCGGCTTCCGGCAGGGTGAGTTTCCACTGGATGTTTTCACCGCTGCGAACGCTGAAATGTTCTGGCGGGTTTTGCGTTGTGCGCAGCGTCCAGTCCCCTGAAGGCCCCGCGGCAGCAGGCCAGTTTTCCTGCGCGGTGCAGGAGCTCAGGGCGACGAGGCAAAGCAGGGAGATGGAACGAAACATGGGGCACTCCGGGGGTTGGGGAACTGGGGGACAGCTAGGGGACAGCTAGGGGACAGCTAGGGGCAATTCATAACTCTTAACTCTTAACTCTTAATTCTTAATTCTTAATTCTTAATTCTTAACTCAATCACCGTGTCCCAGGCATCGGGAGCGGTTTGGGGGATGACGACGGAGCTTTCGCCGTTCGCTTGGCGGAGCTCGAGGGCCATGCCGGTTTCGAGGATGGCGGCGGAGCTCAATTCGTGCTCGACCTTGCCGAGCGGAAGGATGCCGTCGGAGGGCCAGCGGTGAACATGGGCGAAGAGACGTGTGCCGTCTTTTGACTGGGTCCACCAGCCCCAGGGGGCGGCGCCGAGGCGCTTGGTGTTTTGCACCGATGGGCCGTTGGCGGCCATCCAGCCGCCGATTTCGCGCAGGCGGCGGGTGACCGGGGCGGGGATCGAGCCATCGGCCTTGGGGCCGATGTTGAGCAGGTAGTTGCCGCCGAGCGAGCTGCATTGGGACAGGAGGCGGATCATTTCGCCGCTCGGTTTCCAGGCGAAGTCCTTGGCGTGGTAGCCCCAGGAGTGCTGCATGGTAGCGGGCGACTGCCAGGGTTTGCCGGGCCATTCCTTGGGGAATTCATTGTCGCCCATTTCGAGGAAGTCGACGTCCTTGCCGGGATCATGGTAGCAGATGCGGCCGTTGATCAGCCATTGCGGCGCTTCGCGGCGGATCAAATCGATGAGTTCATCGCGGCGTTTCGGGGTGATCTGGCCGCCTTCGGTGCCCCAGGTGTCGAACCAGAACATGTCGGGGTTGTAGCGGGCGATGAGCTCGCTGACTTGCGACAACGCCTTGCCTTTCCAGTAGCCTTCGAAGCTGGCGTCATTCGGCTGTTTTTCCCATTCGGGACGGGCACCTCCGGCGTGTTCCCAGTCTTCCCAGTGCGAGTAGTAGAAGCCGAGCTTGATGCCGTGTTTGCGGCAGGCATCGGCGAGCTCGCCGAGGATGTCGCGCTTGCACGGCGTGGAGCCGAGATCGAAGTCGGAGACCTTCGAGTCCCAGAGGCCGAAGCCGTCGTGGTGTTTTGCGGTGAGCGCAATGTATTTCATGCCGGCGCGTTTGGCCTCGAGGACGAGGGCTTCGGCGTCGAACTTGACCGGGTTGAAATCCTTGGCCAGAGCGCGGTATTCGGCGTCGGGGATTTCGAGGCGTTTCTGGATCCATTCGGCGTACCAGCTCTTGCCGTTGGGAAGGCTGGCATCCGGCATTGTCCGGCCCTTCCACGAGCCTTCGAGGGCGCTGTATAGGCCCCAGTGCATGAAGAGCCCGAATCGGGCGTCTTCAAACCAGACGCGGCGCTGCGCCGAGGCGGCGTCTTTGTCGGCCTGCGAGGAGGCGGAAGAGATCACGGGGGCGGCAGACGGCGACGAGGTGCACGAGCTGAGCAGGGCGAGGCTGAGGCCGAGGAGAATTTGACGCATGTCGGACTTCCTTTTTGTGCTTCAAGAAACGTGGGGATTTTCACACTATCACTCATCCGACTTCTGGCATGCCACCAAGTTCCCGCGAGCCTTGATTTTCCTTGACGCCTCCGCCAGGAAGAAAAACCCGCCACCCGGAAAAGGGTAGCGGGTTTTTGTGGCTCCGAAAGGACTCAGATCACTTGCCTTTCTTGGCAGCGGCTTTTTTGACCGGAGCTTTGGCAGGAGCAGCTTTCTTGACCGGGGCCTTAGCCGCGGCAGCCTTCTTGGGAGCTGCTGCTTTGCCTTCGGCTTTCCAGGCGGAGGCCTTCTGCTTCTGGGTGCCGAGACCTTCGATGCCGAGCTCGATGACGTCGCCGGGCTTGATGAAGCGGGGTACCGGCTTGAAGCCGAGACCGACGCCTTCGGGAGTGCCGGTGGTGATGATGTCGCCGGGCAGGAGAGTCATGAACTGCGACAGGTAGCTGACGATGTGGGCGCAGTTGAAAATCATGTCCGAGGTGTTGGAGTTCTGAACCCGCTCGCCGTTGACTTCAAGCCAGAGCAGGAGGTTCTGGGGATCCTTGACTTCATCGGCGGTGACCAGCCAGGGGCCGATCGGGGCGAAGGTGTCGGCCGATTTGCCCTTGACCCATTGGCCACCGCGTTCGATCTGCCATTCGCGTTCGGAGTAGTCGTTGTGGACGCAGTAGCCGGCGACGTAGGACAAGGCGTCTTTTTCGCTGACGTACTGGGTCTTTTTGCCGATGACGATGGCGAGCTCGACTTCCCAGTCGGACTTGACCGAGTTCTTGGGGATGGTGAGGCCATCGTTGGGGCCGGTGAGGGCGCTGGTGGCCTTGAAGAAGACGATCGGCTCTTTCGGGATCGGCGCGTTGGTCTCGATCGCGTGCTTGCGGTAGTTGAGGCCGATGCAGATGATCTTCGAGGGACGGGCGACGCAGGAGCCGAGGCGGGTGCGCTCGGGAACGATCGGGCAGGAGGCGGCGTTTTTCTTCAGCCAGGCCGCGAGTTTCTTGACGCCGCCGTCAGCGAAGAAGGCTTCGTCGTAGTTGGAAGCGAAGGCCGAGACGTCGAGACGCTGACCTTGGTGGATGACGCCGGCTTTTTCAGCGCCGACTTTGCCAAAACGGATGAGTTTCATGGGAGCTCCTAAACTAGGTTGAAAGGTTGGAAGGTTGGAAGGCAAGCAACAATCGATGAGGTCATGAAGGTTGTTCAGTTGTTGGGTTGTTCAGCGTTCGCCTTTCAACCTTTCAACCTCTTTCTTCAGTTCACTTTGCAGTGGATGAAGCCGCCGTCGACATCGAGGCAGGTGCCGGTGATGAAGCCCGCGTCATCGGAGGCGAGGAAGAGGGCGGCGGCGGCGATTTCGCAGGGCTGGCCCATGCGGCCGATCGGCTGGGTGGCGGAGAGCTTGGCGAACATCTCTTTTTCCTGGCCGGGGTAGTTCTTGGCGATGAAGCCGTCGACGAAGGGGGTGTGGATGCGGGCCGGGGCGATGGCGTTGCAGCGGATGCCATGTTTGACGTAGTCGGTGGCGATCGAGTAGGTCATGGTCAGGATGGCGCCCTTGCTGGTGCCGTAGGCGAGGCGATCGGGGATGCCGAGGCGCGAGGCGACGGAGGCGAGGTTGACGATGGCGCCCTTCTTGCCTTTCATCAGACCGACGGCGGCCTTGCAGGTGTTGAAAGTGCCTTTAACGTTGACGTTCATGACGCGGTCGAATTCATCGGGAGAACAGGTCTCGATGCTGCCGACGGCGGCGATGCCGGCGGAGTTGACCAGGACGTCGAAGCTGCCGTGCTGGGCGGCGGCGTCATTGAAGAGTTTTTCGACAGCGGCGAAGTCAGTGATGTCGGTCTTGGAGAAGTCGGCCTGGCCGCCAGCGGACCGGATGGCTTCGACAGTGTCGGAACCATTCTGCTCATTGACGTCGAGGATGAGGACCTTAGCGCCTTCGGCGGCGAAGGTTTCGGCGATGGCGCGGCCGATGCCAGAGGCACCGCCGGTGATGGCTGCAAGTTTGCCAGCGAGTTTCTTGCTCATTGTGGGGTATTCCTTTGTTGGGTTCTTAGATGCGATAGAATTTCTGAGCGTTGAGGCCGAAGATGGCGGCCTGTTCGCTGGAGCTGAGTCTGGCCGTGAACTTGGCGGCGAGATCGTAGACCTGGCCGTATTCGGCGGCGAGAAGGCAAACCGGCCAGTCGGAACCGTACATCAGGCGTTGCGGACCGAAGGCCTCGAGCAGGGTGTCGAGGTAGGGGATGAAGTCGGATTTCCTCCAGTTCTTCAGGTCGGCTTCGGTGACCATGCCGCTGAGCTTGCAGAGGACATTGGGGCGCTTGGCAAGTTCACGGATGTTCTTGGCCCAGACGGAGTGTTCGCCGTTCTTGATGTCGGGTTTGGCGAGGTGGTCGACGACGAAGGGGAAGTCGCTGGGGAAGGCGTCGACGAAGCGGATGGCTTCGGGCAATTGACGAGCAAAAACCAGGATGTCGTAAGTCAGCCCGTGGGCCGGCAGACGGGCGATGCCGCGGCGGAAATCCGCTTGATCGAGGAAGCCATCTTTCTCACCCTGGACGACATGGCGCACGCCTTTGAACCGCGGTTCCGCGGCCCAGCGGGCGAGGGCTTCATCGACTTGCGGCGAGCGCAGATCGACCCAGCCGACGACGCCTTTGACGATGCTGGATTCCTTGGCGCAATCGAGAAGGTAGCGGTTCTCGACTTCCTCTTGACGCGCCTGGACGGCGACGCAGCCGTCGAGATTTTGCGATTTCAGCAAAGGCGCGAGATCGGCTGGCCCGAAGCTGCGTTTGATCGCGGCCATGGAGACCGGGTCGATCCAGCCGTAGTCCTGCTCGGAGTAGTTCCAGAAGTGCTGGTGTGAGTCAATGCGCATGTAGAGATCCTATGAACGAGTTTTTAACCACGAAAGACACGAAGCACACGAAATGAACAAATTTTATAATTTCAGAGAACAATCCGGATGATTTCTACCTTGGGATAATGGCCGAAATTGATCAAAAGACCAAGCTTGTAGCCAGTTGCCTTGAGATAATTAAACACTTGAGCTTTGTGTTCGTCATTGATTTCCCTGACGGCTTTGAGCTCGACAATGATCTTGTCGAAGCAAACCAAGTCAGGAATGTAGCGTTGCTTCAATTCACGGCCCTTGTATGTCAGCTTCAGGTGCTGCTGGGCCGCAAAGGGAATCTCTCGCAGCTCAAGCTCAATTTCCAGGCACTCTTGAAACACTGCCTCAAGGAAGCCGCAGCCCTTGTCCTTATACACTTCAAAAGCCGCGCCTTGAATGGCATAGGATTCTTCGGGATAAATCATCTCGCCCATTCTGCTGCTCCTTTCGTGTGGTTCGTGTCTTTCGTGGTAGAACTGTCTTCTGCGGTTAGTTCTTCTTCAGTTGTTCACTGAGGCAGAAGATCTCGGGCATTTCGACCCACTTGGAGCCGTCGGGGGATTCGGGAGGAGGGATTTGCACGGCACCCATGAAGGCTTCCCATTCGGCGATACGCGGGTGGTGGGCGAGGTAACGGGCCCAGTCGCGTTCGGGAACGAAAGAGTC
>CAMCSH010000015.1 GCA_945877655.1 Lentisphaera araneosa HTCC2155
GACCCCCGCGGGGGTCTGGGCAGGGGGAAATCACTGGGGATGGTCAGTTTTTCGTGAGACGGAAGTGGTCAATTCTACATGAGACTTTTCAGTCAGTCACGCTGATCTTCCCGATGCGGTGGATTGGGGCATCCTTGACCCCTACGGGGTCGTGACTCTTTGGGCTGCTGACCCGGGGTGTCGCCGATGCGGCTCGACCCCGGGCTAAGCTAAAATCCTCCACTCCCTTGGAGTGACGGCGTTGTTCGCGGGATTCAGCCAGAGTCCACCCACAAACTTCCCGGAAGAACCGGTTTTTTACGATCAGCTCAGGGTGTGTTCATCTCCCTTACTCCCTTGCGTTGCGTGCAATAAAAACCGCCTTCCGGAGAAGGCGGTTTTTGAGCATCGGTGTCAAGGATCAACGGAAGTCGTCCTCGTCGTCCTTCTCCCAGTGATCTTTCTTGCGGCGAGGCTTCTTGGAGTTGAGTACGGCTTCATCCGCACCATCCTTGAATCGCTCGTCCTTGGGATTTTCCTTGGGCGCAACCGGTTCACGGTATTCGCGACGGGGACGGTCGTCACTCCATTCATCCGCTGCGGGAGCGTCGAAGGCACCGGGACGGAAGTCGTCATCGCCGCCGCGGGGGCCACCGAAGCCACCGGGACGGGGGCCGCCGAAGCCGCCGGGACGGGGGCCGCCGAAGCCGCCGCCGCCACCAGGGCCACCGGGACCGCGAGGAGGGCCACCGGGGCCGCCGGGACCGCGATTGTAGCCGCCGCCATCACGGGGCGGGAAACCGCCTTCGCGGGGAGGATAGCCGCCGGGGCCGCCAGGGCCGCCGGGACCGCGATTGTAGCCGCCGCCTTCGCGGGGCGGGAAACCACCTTCACGGGGCTGGAAGCCACCTTCGCGGGGAGGGTAGCCGCCGGGGCCGCCAGGGCCGCCGGGACCGCGATTGTAACCGCCGCCATCGCGGGGAGGAAAACCGCCTTCGCGGGGAGGATAGCCGCCGGGGCCGCCAGGGCCACCGGGACCGCGATTGTAACCGCCACCATCACGGGGCGGGAAACCGCCTTCGCGAGGAGGATAGCCACCTTCGCGGGGAGGAGGACGGGGACCGCGATCTCCTTCCGGGCGAGTCTCAGCCAAGCTGATGCGGATGGGGCGCCCATCGATGAGGGCGCCGTTCATTTTGTCGAGGGCAGTCTGGGCGACTTCGTGACTGGCGAAGGCGACAAAACCGAAGCCGCGTGAGCGGCCGGTTTCGCGGTCCAGAATGACTTTGGCTTCGGCAACTTCGCCGAAAGGGGCGAAGGCCTGTCTCAGGCCGTCTTCAGTGGTGCCCCAGCTGAGGCCGCCGATGAACAACTTATTGGACATCAACTATGCTCCGGATCTCTTCGATTGTGCTCGCTCCCGCTGCCAGGATTGAATCCTGGCTCAGCAAAGATTGCGGCAGCGGCGACTGATGCCGCTGCGGCGCCTAGGATAGCCGAGTCTAACAAGGCTGCAAGGACTTGCAGCGACAGAGATGAAGCTTTCCTGAAAAATTCGTCCGGATCACCCCGAATTTGAGCTCAAATACCGATTGGCTCAAGCTCGCGACTGTCTAGGTCAAACCGGAATGATCCATACCCCAGATCCTGCGTGAGCTCTTCACCAAGCGAAAAGTCATCTCCGAACCCGCCGAAGAGTTCCTGGTCGAGCCCTTCAACAACTACAACTGGCAGACGCACACCTTCACTGAGCTACCCCTAGTTGATCGTGATGTCGACTTGCACAGGTCGAATAAATTTGGGCCAAGAGCAACCATAAACTTCAAAATCTGGCCAGGGAAATTCTCCCCGCCATCGCGCTGGCGCCGCGTCAGCTCCGGTTGTATACTGGCGCCATGAATCACCAACGGATCATCTATTACCCGGTCTTCCCCGAAAGCCATGAGCCGGGGAGCGAGCGCAGTGATTTCGTCCGTCACTGGGTTCAGGACGTCCTCATCCCGGAAGGCCGCGCCACTTGGAATGAAGCGGAAGCCAATGCCTACCTGGTCGCGACTGGTGACGGCGGCATGATGCGCGCCGCCCGCAATCATTGCGACAGCGGCAAACCCCTCTTCGGCGTCAACTGCGGCACCCTCGGCTTCTTGATGAACCAGGTCCGCGAAGTCGAACACCTGCCTCGCAATCTCGAGGAACTCCACACCGTCACCCTGACCCTGATGCAGGGGGAGTTCCATTGCCGCAACGGCCGCGTCGTCCGTCACCTCGCCTTCAACGACATCTTCTGCGGCGGCAACATCGCCGATTTCGTCGGCTTCCAGATCCGCGGCTCCCTGTCGCACTTCCGCGACCGCCGAGTGAAAGGCAACGGCCTCTTCGTCTCCACCCCGCAAGGAACCACCGGCTTTGCCCTCAACGCCCAGGGCAGCTCCGCCGTCCTGCCGCTCGACACCCGGGCCTGGTACATCGGCGGCGTCGCCACCGGCCCCTATCCCTCCAGCGTCTTCTCGCCCCAGACGGTTGAAATCCGCTGCAGCTCGCGCCGCCCGGTCAACGGTTATGCCGACGGCTACGACCAGGAAGTCCACGACATCGAGCGCATCGTCATCACCCCGACCCATCACAAGGTCATTCTCGCCTTCCGCCAGGACATGGATTTCGAAGCCCGCCGCCGCGAACTGGCGCAGCAGGTCGAACTTGGACTCGTATGACATTGGCGTTTTAAGCGAAAGGCATTCCATTCCGGACAGACAATTTCAGGAGTCCATGAATGAGTGAATCGACCCCCTTGCGCCAGGCCTTCCTCGATGGCCACCTCCTCCTCGGCCAGTTTCTCGAAGACCGCGCCAACACCGACCGTCTCGAACACCTCGCCCAGATCATCGCAGCCTGTTACAATCAGGGCGGCAAAGTGATCATCTTCGGCAACGGCGGCAGCGCTTGCGACGCCGCCCACTTCGCCGAAGAGATGACCGGCCGCTACCGCAAAGACCGCCGCGCCCTTCCCGCCATCGCCGTCACCGACGCCGGCCACATCACTTGCGTCGCCAACGACTACGGCTACGACTCGGTTTTCTCCCGTTCGGTCGAGGCTTTCGCCCAGTCCGGCGATGTCGTCATCGGCATCAGCACCTCCGGCAACTCCCCTAACGTCCTCAAAGGCCTGCAGGCCGCCCGCGAGCGCCAATGCGTCACCGTCGGACTGACTGGCAAAGACGGCGGCAAACTCCACGGCAGCTGCGATTTCGAATGGATCTGTCCCGGCGCCACCGCCGACCGGATCCAAGAAATCCACATGATGCTCCTCCACATCCTCATCGAAGGCGTCGAGCGCATCCTCTTCCCGGAGAACTATCGCTGAGCTCTTGCAATAAGCAGTGATCCGGTTGTACAATGATTCAGATGCAATCCGCGAGGCTTAAGTTATGGGCTTGTTCGATTTTTTTAAGAAACCGAAAGACACCGCACCAACATCCGAGGCACCCAAGGCCCCGGATACCTTGGCGCCGCCACCACCCCGCTCCGATCTGATTCAGGCGACCCAGGCGCCCGAGAGAGCCCTTCATGAAAGGGCCGTGACTAGGGCGGAACTCTCGAACTCCAACCGAATCAATCTCAGCCGAAGCCAGACGGTCGACAACAGCCCCCTGACGCCAGCGCCTCAGAACAGCCTGCCGCATGCCCGTAAGCTGGTTCTCGGCGACAGCCTCCCTCCTCTGCATGCGCACGCCGAAGAGCCTTTGGAGGACACCTGCGCCGCCACCACCGAGGACAACATCCAGATCCTCCCTCCCCCTCAAGCCAGCAAGGCCGAGCTAGCCGCCAACGCCCGTGCGGCGCAAGTCAGCGCCTTAAAAAATCCTCCAAGCAGCCCGAAACAGGCGCCGATCGTCCTCTCTAAAAACGCCAACGCCCACTTGCCTGCGCTCGAATTCCTCAATGTCCTGCCGGCAAACTGCGTCGCCTCGGGTGCCATCGCCCACGCCCGCTCCAGCAATGCCGAAATCGCCATCTCCCGTGAAGAAGCCATCGGCCTCCTCAGCCTCGGCTCCTTCCGCTTCTACGCGTGCGGCGTCTGCGATAAACTGCCGCAAGAATACCTTACTCCAATGGCCGCCCGCGACGAAAGCGTCCTCGAAATCCCCCTGATCAAAATCCTGCCGGTCATCCCCCTCGAATGGCTCAAAATCAGCGGCCAGGATGAAAGCCGCCTCGAAACCCTCGAAGCCATCAATGACCCCTTCCGCGACATCTTCGTCAAACAAGCGCCGCGCTCGCCCACCGCCCCGCCGGTCTCCCCCATCCCGCAGCAAGCTCCGCCCAAACCGAGTCCAGCGAGCCAGCGCCGCGATGTCCTGCGTCTTCCGGTTCAATCCCTGGCCTCCCGCCTCCCCGCCGAAGCCGTCGCCAAAGCCAGCCAAGGCGAGGTCGAATTCGACCGCAACACCGTCCTCGAGCTGCTCGCCCTCGGCAGCTTCACCCCGTCTTATGCGCTGATCGCAAAACTCGCCCCCGGACTCCTCCAAACAAACGCCGCCAGCCTCGATGAATCCTGCTCCATCCCCCTGAGTGAAATCCTGCCGCTCCTGCCGCCGACATGGCTTGATGCCGCCCCTGACCAGGACCGCAGCCGACTCGCGACCCTGATCGAAATGAATGACCCCTTCAGCGGCGCCTTCACCGAAGCCAAACCCAAGGCCAACGCCAAAGCCCAGCCAGAAAGTGCGCCGGCCGCAAAAGCGCCCGAACCTAGCACGCCGGCCAAAGCCCCGCCCAGTGCGCCGGCAACGCCGCCCAAGGTCGCCAAAATCCAGGATTCAGGTATGGACCTGATCCTTGGCGACGCCTTCCTCGACAGCGCCATCAAGCTCAAAGAACCCACCGCCTTCGATCTCAGCGTCGAAGACACCATGATCGGCCGCGTCCCGCCTGCGCCGCAACTTCCCGGCAAAGCCAAGACGCTGCCCCTTCGCAACACCTCCGCATCCCCCTTGCCTCCACCCCCGGAAGCCCCTCCCGCCAGCGGCATCAAGCCGAAATCCCTCCCCCTCAAAACCAACCACAACATCGACCTGATCGTCGTCGAGGACGAACCTTCCGCTCCCGCAGTCAAGGCGAAATCCCTCCCGCTCAAAACCAACCACAGCCTCGACCCGCTCCCCGATGCCGAAGCCCCCTCCCCCGCAGCGACACCGGTCAAGGCCAAATCCATCCCGCTCAAAACCGATGCCCCCAAGCCCAGAATGGTCCAGCCCGAGGAAGATCTCATCTCCCTGGATTGCGTCGAGGAAAAAACTCCCCCTAAACAAATGCCTCCGCCGCTCAGACCTAGCGGCGGCATGCGCAAGGAAATCGTCTCCCTTGAAGCGACTGACGACGGCCTGACCCCGCGTCCCTCCACCGAAGCGCAGTTCATCGCTCCGCCCCCGCCTCAGAAACCCATAGCCTCGAATGTCCCTCGTCCGCCTAAAAAACCGGCGCACACCGAATTCGACAACGACAACGACCTCGTCCTGGTCAACAGCAGCACTCCCTTTGTGCCCAAAAACCTCGACACCAGCGTCAAGGAATTCAGCCGCTCACAAGCGATGAAAGTCGAAGCCGTCCAGCCCGCCAAGGGCGAAGCCCCCCAGCCTCAGGCGAGTCACGCCCATGCCGAAGCCCCTCAGGACAAGGATGATCCGAGCCACCGCAGCACCGCCCCTTGCATCATCTCGCTGAAAAATGCCAAGGCGGACACACTTCTCGAACTGCCCGGCTACAGCCCTGCCGTGGCGAGCGCCCTGATCTCCGCCGCCCAGCAAGGCCACATCATCGACCTAGCCTCCATCGCCAAGATCCCCGGCATCGACCAGAAGACCTTCCACCAGTTGACCGGCCTCAATCCCGGCGACTCCCTTCTTGCCGCTGAACGGCGCCTCAACGTAGCCGCCGGACTCGATCCGAACCAGGATTTCACCCTCTCCACCCTCCTTGCGGGATTGACCCGCAAGCTCGGTTGGCACGCCGCCCTGCTGATCTCCTCAGGCGGCCTCCGCGCCTCTGCATCAGGAGACACCGGAAAGATCTCGGCCGATCTGGATCTCGCCGCCGCTGTCATCCCACAACTCATCCGCCGCAGCAGCCACAGCTTTGGCCACGCCGGACTGCCTCCTTTGAACGAAATCTCTCTCCACCTCGGCGATCACAACCTGCGCTTCCTCCCCTGCGGCGAAGCCTACCTCGTTCTCGCCCTCCCGGGTACCGATCCCGACCCGGAACTGATGCGCCGCAGCCGCGAAATCGCCACCCACCTCGCCTGGTTCTGCTCCAGCCGCCTCGTCCCCTGATCCATGCGCCTCTCCGGGCTAATACTCTGCGTCTTGATCAGCGGCGCTGTCGCCGCTGAGGAACGCGATGAAGTCACCTTGCGCATCCTGCACAGCACCGACGTCCACTCCCACCTCGAAGACGGCGCCGTGCCAGGCCATGGCGGCTGGCTGCGTCTGGCGGCCAAGGTCGCCGCGGAACGCCAGCGCCTCGGGCGCGACCGCGTCGTCCTCCTCGACTCCGGCGACGCCTGCCAAGGCAGCGAATGCGCCCTCCTCAGCCGCGGTGCCTGCGGCGCCGCCATGCTCAAACAATTGGATTACGACGCCTGGGCCCCGGGCAACCACGATCTCGATTTCGGCCCCGAACGCTTCCGTCAATTGATCGAAGCCGCCGGCGTCCCTTGCCTCGCCGCCAACCTCAGCGTCGCCAGTGACAAACTGATCAAGCCCTGGACCCTGATCGAACGCCGCGGCTGGCGCCTCGCTGTCATCGGCATGCAGGCCGGCTATCTCGAAAACTGGTTCCGCCCGCAAGAGCTCCAAGGTGTCAACATCAAAGGCATGGAGGAATCCCTCCGCACCTGGCTTCCCGAAGTCAAGAAATCCCGGCCCGATCTGATCCTGATGATCTGCCACCAAGGCCTCCTCTCCCGCGATCCGCGCGGCGTCAACGAAGTCCTCGCTGCGACCCGGCGCTTCCCCGAAATCCGCCTCGTCCTCGGCGGCCACACCCACCTCGAAAACCCTGGGCTCCTCTGCGCCTCGGGATCCTGGTATGTGCAAGCCGGATTCCATGGCGACAAGATCGCCGCCGTCGACCTCCATTTCGTCCCCGGCAAAGGACTCGCCGGGATCGAATCGGAATTGCTCGACATCGGCAGCGGCCCCGCCGATCCCGCCGCCAGTCTGGCACTGAAACCCTATCTCGACGCCGCCGCGGCGGAAAAAATCAGGCCCATCTGCAAGCTCGCCGCTCCTCTGAAAGCCGGCAAGCCCGGACAGGACTGCGCCCTCAGTGCCGTCCTCGGTCAAGCCCTGATCCGCAGCACCCAGGCCGACATCGCCATGCAAGGAAATTTCGGCCGCTTTGACCTGCGAGGCGAAGTCACCGGCGCCGATCTTTTCCGGGTCGTCCCCTACGAGAACGGCATCGTCAGCTTCGACGTCCTGCCGGGCGAACTTCCCGGCTTGATCGCGGAACAGGAGAAATGGCGCAGCAGCGCCGGCTTCCAGGCCCCCTGGGGCTTCACTGCCACCCTTCGCCCCGGTCAGACGACGGAGATCGCCCTGCCGCCGGAATTGGCCGGCCGCGACAAACTCCGCATTGCCGTCTCCAGCCGCAGCGCCGCTGGCGGCGGCGGTCGCTACCCCTTGATGAAACGGCTCGCCAGTGATCCCGGACGGCGTGCCGTCGACCATCCCATCGGCCTCCGCCAAGCTCTCGAGGAGCTTTTGCAAACCGGCCCGCCGGGAGAATTTCATATCACCGTGATTCGCCCCAAGCCGCCGCGGCAAAAAGGCGTAACTTCAAAGCAATCCGAGGAGATTCCCGATGAGCAAGCCGAAAATTGAGATCCACTACTGCCCGAAATGCCGCTGGTTGCTGCGTTCCGCCTGGCTCGCCCAAGAACTGCTCACCACCTTCGAGGACGATGTCGGCGAACTCTCGCTCATTCCCTCCGAGCAATCCGGCGTCTTCCAGGTCTTCGCCAAGGGCCGCCTCGTCTGGTGCCGCAAGCTCGCCGGACGCTTCCCCGAAGCCAAGGAACTCAAGACCCTGGTCCGCGATGAAATCGCCCCCGGCAAACCCCTCGGCCACTCGGAATGCCAGCTGCCCACCAAGGTCAGCGATCCCGCCGTCTCCGATCCCGCCTGTCCCTAAGTCTGTCCTGCCGCTTCCGGGTCGCGCTTGGCAAAGAGACGAAGCAATCCATAGTGGGCGTCTGTCATAACCTGGAAGCCCTCTATGCTGACTTATATCTTGCGTCGACTCCTGCTGATGATCCCCACCTTCCTGGGGTTGACCTATCTCGTCTACGCCATCCTCTGCTGGGCTCCCGGCGGCCCGCTCGAGCAGCGTCTGGCCAAGCTGACCGAGGAAGGCGCCAAGAAAGGCGGCAAAATGGCCGAGGTCAAACTGACTCCGGAACTTTACGAGGAACTCCGCAAACAAGCCGGCTTCACCGACGCCAGCCCGCAGGAATACCTGAAATGGCTCGCCGGCATCTGCGGCTTTGAGTTCAGCGGCTGGAAGAAGTACACGGCGGAATTCGTCAAAGAAGGTCTCGGCGATTACAAGAAGAACGCCAAGGGCCAGTACGTCACCGAGCTCAATCAGGTCATCTATCATCCGGAAAGCGGATCCTACACCTGGAATAACTGGGCCGTCGATTTCCCTCATGATGGCAAAGGGAAATATGCTAAAGACGCCGACGGGAAATTCCTCATCATCCGCCATGCCGAGTGGATTTCACCCAACCTGAAGTTCACCGGCAAGATCAACATGGGCCAGTCCAGCCGTTTCAACCAACCGGTTCTCAAGGTCATTTTCAACTCCGAAAGAATCACCATCGCGCTCTTCTTCGGCATCGCTTCCTTGATCATCGCATACTTGATTTGCGTCCCCTTGGGCGTCGCCAAGGCCATCCGTCACGGCAAGCTGTTCGACAGTTTTAGCTCGGTCATGATCTTCATCGGTTACGCCATCCCGGGCTGGGTCGTCGGCACCATGCTGCTGCTCCTCCTGGCCAGTAAATTCCACATTTTCCCCTTGGGCAACTTCAAGAGCGACGGCTTCGAGGAGATGACCGGCTTCGCCCAATTTTGCGACATCTCCTGGCACATGACCCTGCCGCTGACCGCGTATGTACTGGGCATCTTCGCCGGCTCGACCTTCCTGATGAAAAACTCGATCATGGACAACTTGTCTTCCGACTATGTCCGCACTGCTTTGGCGAAAGGCAACACCTTTAAAGCCGCCCTTTGGAAACATGCCTTCCGCAACAGCCTGATCCCCCTCGCCGCTGGCCTCGGCCATGCCATCGGCATCATCGTCAGCGGCTCCTATTTGATCGAAAAGGTTTTCAACTTGAATGGCTTTGGCAAGCTCTCCCTCGATGCCGTCGAAGCCCGGGACTACTCGCTGTGCATGGGCATGCTGGTCGTCACCTCTCTGCTGCTCCTGATCGGCAACTTGCTCTCCGACCTGTTCGTCGCCATGGTCGATCCCCGCGTCAAATACGATTGAGGCTTTCAGAATGTTCCAACTTCGCCCCATCACCAAGCGCCGTCTGCAACGTTTCCACTCGCTGAAACGCGGCTGGTATGCCTTTCTTTTCCTCAGTATCTGTCTCGCCTTCACTGTGCTTGCAGAAGTCTTCATCAACAGCCGGGCGCTTTACGTCCAGCATGAAGGCAAAAGCTCTTTCCCCACCTACGGCGACCCGATCCCCGGCAAAGTCTTCGGCCTAGGCTACGGCTATGAGACCGACTACAAAGAGCTGCAAGCGCACTTTGCCGCCAGTGGCAGTTCGAGCAAGGTCATCATGCCCTTGATTCCGTGGGGCCCTAATGAAATGGACTACTCAGTTCCGCCCCCCGCAAAGCCCTCAGCCAAGCACTGGCTCGGCACCGACATCATGGGCCGCGACATCCTGTCGCGCCTCGTTTACGGCTTCCGCGTCTCCATCTCCTTCGCCCTCCTGATGGTCGGCATGACCTACAGCATCGGCGTCACCCTCGGCTGTCTCTCCGGTTATTACGGCTCTTGGATCGACCTGATCACTCAGCGCCTGCAGGAAATCTGGATGTGCCTGCCCTTCCTCTTCATCGTCATCATCATCACCGCCTTCTGGAGCCCCGGCTTCGTCGGCCTCGCCTTCATCTGCGCCATCTTCTCCTGGATGGGCATCGCCAGCACCATGCGAGCCATGACCTTCAAGGAGAAAAGCCGCGAATACGTCACCGCCGCCCGCTCTCTCGGCGCCGGCACCGGACGCATCGTCTTCCGGCACATCCTCCCCAACACCCTCTCCATCGTCATCTCCTCCCTCCCCTTCCAGGTCGCCGGCGGCATTTCTGCGCTCACCTCGCTCGACTTCCTCGGCTACGGCGTGCCTCCCCCGATGCCCTCCTGGGGTGAATTGATGGAGCAGGGTTTAGGTCGTCTCGACGCTTGGTGGATTCTCGGCTCCGTTGCCACCGCCATGACCATCATCCTGATCAGCATCACCTTCATCGGTGAAGGCCTCCGCGAAGCCTTCGATCCGAAACGCCACTCCACCTACGATTGAGGCCATTATGATCAACACCCTCCTTAGCTGCCTTCTCGCCGCAGCTCCGGCACCCGCCGCGCCGACCGACCTCTTTCCCGTCCAGGAAGTGCCGCAAGTCAAGCCGCAGGCCTATGCCGACGAAACCGGCCTGCCGAGCGGTTTGAAATGGGAGTCTGGGCCGCAACAGCTTCAGCCTTGGGGTAGCACCGAGGCGAAAAAAGGCGGCAAGCTGGTCAGCTTCCTGCCCACCTACCCGAAAAGCTTCCGCCACTTCGGCCCCGCCTCCAATGACAGCTTCCGCTCCTACCTGGACAACCTCAACCTCGCTCAGCTGTCAAGCGACCCCAATCACCCCGAAATCACCTTGCCCTCCCTCTGCCAGCAATGGGCCATCGGCCCCGATCGCAAAACGGTCTATTTCCGCATCGATCCCGAGGCCCGCTGGTCCGATGGCAATCCCGTCCTCGCCTCCGATTTCACCTACGCACAGGAACTTGTACACGACCCGGATCTCGAACATCCAGATTTGCTCGCCGGCTGGGATTCCAATATCAGCGACATTAAAAGTCACGGTCGACTCAGCTTCTCGGTCACTTTGAGCAGCGAAAAACCTGCCGATGAATTGCTCTATTACAGCGGAACCTGGCCCGTCGATCGGGAATTCTGGATGAAGTTCCAGCGCGAAGCCCTGAAAAAAGACGGCAAAAACCCCAATGAAAATTTCGGCGCCCTGATCAAGGACTGGCATAAATATTTCGACGATGCCGGCATTGCCGAACCCGTCACCGGCCCCTACATGATCGACTCGGCAAAGTGCGAGAAAATGCGGAAAGTCGTCTTCACCAAGACGCCGAACTGGTGGGCTGAGAAAAAGCCTTGGAACCTCGGCCGCTACAACGTCGAAACGATCGAATACAAAGTCATCGAAGACCTCGAAGTCGCCTTCCGCTTCTTCCAGGGAACCGAGCTCGACTGCTGCTTCCTGACCATGCCCGAAATCTGGCGCGAAAAAGCCGGGGAAAGCGAAGGCTTTCTCAATGGCTGGTTCTACCGCGTCATGGCCTTTAATGATGTCCAGCAGCCGATGATCGGCATGTACCTGAACACCCGCAGCGCCCCCTTGGACGACCTGCAAGTCCGCCGCGCCCTCTGGCACGCCACCGACGTCGAAGGCATGTGCAAAACCGTCCTGCGCGGCGAATACGCCCGCATGCCCCACATCCTCATGGGCTACCGCCAATACGACAACAAGGAGCTCAAGGGCCTGCCGTTTAACATCGACTCCGCCGTCGCTCTTCTAGAGGAAGCGGGGTGGAACCAGATGGATATCCACGGCGTCCGCATGAAAAATGGAAAACGCTTGTCGATTGAGATCAACTACTCCCAAAAAACCCATGTCCCCCGCATTCTTTACATTCGCCAACAAGCCTTAAAAGCAGGCATCGAACTGGTCCTGAAAAAATACGAAGCCACCACCTCCTTCAACAAAACCCGCCGCCGCCAAGGACAGATCTTCTGGATCGGCTGGCAAGGCAACTACTTCCCGGATTTCCGCGACGGCTACCACTCAGACGGCGCCTATCAATACGAGTCCAACAACACCAGCAACTATGAAGACCCCCGGATCGACAAGTTGATTGAAGCCATGGATCTGGAAAAAGACTCTGCCGCCAAGACCAGGCAGTGCCATGAAATCCAGAAAATCATCCAGGATCAAGCTCTCGTCATCCCCCTTTACTACGTCCCCTACATCCGCTCCGGCGCCTGGAACTGGGTCAAGCTGCCGCAAGTGGTCAGCACCAAGACCAACGGCGACGAAATCTTCGAAGCCTTCGGCATCAGCGGCGGCCTCTTCTGGATCGACGAAGAGGAAAAGAAAAAGACCCTCTCGGCTCGTGAAGCGAAACAAAAACTCGGCGAGCCCAAGACCATCATCGACCCGACCTGGAAAATGGCGGAGTAAATCTCAGTCCGCCGCCACCGGCTCTTCCCGGCTCGACTCGTCCTCCTGCCAGACTTGACGCGACACCTGGTGCTCCCAGGCGTCGCGTTTCCATGTCCAGCGATCGAGGAAATCGGCAAAACCCGGCGAGCTCAAGGCATGGTGAATGCCGCTCAAATCCTCGCGGCTGAGATCCGACTTCAGATCGGCAGTGGCGACAATCTCGCTGCAGAGTCGAAACAGCAGCTCGTCATCGATCTCCATCTCCATCTCGACCAGAGCCAGCCGGCAGCTGTCGAGAAGATGCTCGCTCAACACTTCCCCCGCTTCGCCGTTCAAGACGATGGATTCCTCTATCAACCAGACCAAGGGCCATTGCGCCCGTTCTTCAGTGGCCCAAGTGATGCTTCGGTGAAACATAAAAACCTCCGGTGGCTGTGGAAATCCCTCACCTCAAGATAACCCCGTCCTCATCGCGAAAGCAAGCTTTCCAATGAATTTCTTTCTGGAGGCGAATTGAGGGGCAGCGTGTCGTTGCTGGGACCGCCGCACTCCGTGCGGTGTAGCTGTCGTTGCTGGGACCGCCGCACTCCGTGCGGTGTTTTCTGCCAGAAGCAACACCGCACGGAGTGCGGGGGTCCCAGGGGAACAAAAGCCGGCAGCAAGGCCAAGGCCCCGAGCTCGGGCTTACAGCAGGCCGAGATCCTCGAGCTTCTTGTAAAGGGTCGAGCGATGCAGGCCG
Source organism: Lentisphaera araneosa HTCC2155 (assembly GCA_945877655.1). Classification (GTDB taxonomy): domain Bacteria; phylum Verrucomicrobiota; class Lentisphaeria; order Lentisphaerales; family Lentisphaeraceae; genus CAMCSH01. The sequence goes on from CAMCSH010000015.1 coordinate 13,249, forward strand.
AGGATCTTGGCGGCGTCGCCTTTGTTGCCGGCAGCTTTGCGCATGGCGCTGCGGATCAGGCGTTCCTCCATCTGGGCGAGGGTGCCGAGCTCCTCCTCCTCGACCACGACCGCAGGAGTGCTCGAACCGGGCAGGAGCAGGTAGTCCTCGGGAATGGTTTCGGAACGGGTGAGGATGCAGCCGCGTTCGACGACGTTGGCGAGTTCACGGACGTTGCCGGGCCATTCGTAATCCATCAGGCGGGCCATGGCGCCGGGGGTGAAGCCGGTGACCTTGCGGCGGAACTTGCGCGAGAAGATGTCGAGGAAGTGCTGGATCAGCAGCGGAATGTCCTCGCGGCGCTGGCGCAACGACTCGATGTGAAGGGGGATGACATTCAGGCGGTGATACAGGTCGAGGCGGAACTTGCCTTCCTTGACCAAGGCGAGCAGGTCGGCGTTGGTGGCGGCGACGATCGAGATGTCGATCTTGATGTTCTGGACGTCGCCGACGCGGCGAATGCTGCGGTCCTCGATGGCCTTGAGGAGCTTGGTCTGGAGCTTGACGTCCATGTCGCCGATTTCGTCAAGGAAGACGATGCCGCCGTTGGCCATTTCGAAGAGGCCGACCTTGTCTTCCTTGGCGTCGGTGAAGGAGCCCTTTTTGTGGCCGAAGAGTTCCGATTCTATCAAGGTGGCGGGCAGGGCCGAGCAGTTGATTTCGACCAGGGGTCGGGCGGCACGGTTGGACAGCTTGTGCATGGTGCGGGCGAGCATGCCTTTACCGGCACCGGATTCACCGGTGATCAAGACCGAGGAGAAGTCGCTCTGGGCGACCAGCGCGGCGATTTCGACGGTGCGGCGCATCGAGCTGCTGGCGAAGACCAGGTCGACGGCGCGGTTGACCGGGATATTGGCGGCCGCCGGAGCGCTGGATTCGGCGACGGCTGCAGGAGCCGGGGCGGAGGGATTGGTGTTGACGCTATCGGCCGGGCGGGCGGAGGCGAGAGAGGCGAGAAGGCGTTCCTTGTCGACCGGTTTGACCAGGAAGTCGACGGCGCCGTGTTTCAAGCATTCGACGGCGGTGGAGACTTCGCCGTGGGCGGTGACGACGATGACCGCCATGCCTGCGTATTTCTCCCAGGCCTTGAGCAGTTTTTCCCCGGGAATGTCGGGCAGCATCATATCGAGCAGAACGAGAGGGAATTTGCCGGTCTTGACCATCTTGTCGGCGAGGCGTCCGTTCTCCGCCACTTCGGCTTCATAACCAGCCTCGACGATCATGTCGCGAATGGCGTGGCTGACGAGGGCGTTGTCTTCGACGATGAGGACGCGGGGCTTAGGCATTACGGGGTCTCCAAGGGAAGGGTGAGGACGGCGCGGACCGTGTGGTCGGGACTCTGGGTGATCGACAGCGTGCCACCGAGAACATGGATGCCGCGGCGGACAATGACAAGCCCGAGTCCGTCATGACGGCCGCGACTGGTGCGGAAAGGCTTGGGCGGGTCGATAGGAATGTCGGCGGGCAGGAGGCTGTCGCAGGCGTTGCCGACGCTGAGAAGAAGCTGGCCGTCGCGGATCTCCCATTCGAAGCTGACGCGTCCCTCGAGCGAGCAGGCTTCGCCGGCGTTGGCGAGCAGCTCCTTCAGGCAGGTCAGCAGGAGCGGGCCGTCGACGAGGCGCAAATCGGCCTCTTCGCCTTGCATGACGAAATCGCAGTAGGGGAAGTTTTCGACGAAAAAGCGGCGGCAGCGGGAGACGGTTTCCAGCAGGGTCGAGGCCTCGGGATCGGCGAGAACACCGAAAGCGAGGTCGAGGCGGCGGGTGAAGTGCTCGAGATTATCGAGCTCCGACAGCATCAGGACGCAGCGGTCGGCGAGAGGCGAACCGGCGGCGGCGAGGGCGTCTTGGATGCGTCCGAGAGTCATCTTCATCCCGGCGCTGTGGTTGCGCAGACGATGGCGGAGGACGCGATTCATCGCGGACGCATCGCTGACGTCGAGCGGATCTGGGTCGCGGCGTGAGCTCATGAACGGGACTCCTTAGCGATCTTGGCCGGGCTGGGAGATTGATTCTGACCCTTCGCCTCGGACAGCACTTGATTGATCTCGACGATGTGAGTCGCCATTTCGTCGCGCAGCAACTTGCGTTCGGCGGCGAGTTTGGAGACTTTGTCGCGCAGCTCTTCTTCGATCGCCGGATCGCGCGACTGGGCGAAGATGTAGGCGCTGATGATGCGCACAAGAAGCAGGCGCCAGAGCAGGGCGAGCGCCGCGGCGAAGGCCTGCGCCATCAGCAGAGATTGCTTCTTCAATTCTTCGTCGCCGACAATCGACGGCAGGAGGAAGGCCATCAAAATCGAGCTGACCAGAAGGGCAATGGCGCCATCAGCAGGAGCCAGGCAGATGCAGGCGGCGGTGAAAAGCATGGTGCCGGTGAGGGCGATGTGGATCGGCAGGCCACAGGAGAGCGCGGTCAGCGGAATCAGCCAGACATAGGCCAGCGCCGCGGCGAGGCAGAAGGCGTAGCGGATCGGATTGTCGCGCGGCAGCACGATGGCGAGGATCATCGGCAACAGGAAGCAGCCGGCGCAGGTCATGAGGTAGACCAGACGTCCGCCGTTGGCATCCGGATCGCGGAAGTGGCCGTACCAGACCCAAGTCAGACAGGCGAGCGCCACAGCCTGGAAAACCCCAGCTGCTATCGGCCAGTCGGCTCGATCAATCACCTTCTTGATGTCCATTGGCACCGCTCCTGCGTCAGCTCTTATTCAGTCTCAATCCAAAGGGAGTCTTCTCATGTGTGGCATCGCCGGTCAATTCGCCCTTCTCTCCAATTCCTTCCTCCGGGTCGATAAGGTAGACCGTGTCGGCAGGATACTCAAGAGCTTGGCGTCTCGTGGTCCGGATGCGCAGGGCTTGTGCCAAGGTGAGTCCTGGGTGCTCGGCCATGTTCGGCTGGCCATTCTCGATCCCCGCGGAGGCGAGCAACCCTGGGCGGATTTCGCGACGGGCGCCGTTTTATCCTACAATGGCGAGATCTTCAACCACCTCGAACTGCGGCCGGAACTCGAAGCTCGCGGCCATCAATTTCGGACTCATTGCGACACCGAAACCCTGATGGCAGCCTGGCTCGAATGGGGCGAAGCCTGCCTGCCGCGGCTGCAGGGCTTCTTCGCCTTCGCCATCTGGGACCGCCGCTCCGATGCGATCTTCCTGGTGCGCGACCGCCTCGGCGAGAAGCCGCTTCATTATTGCGTCGAAGACGGCGCCCTGTCCTTCGCCTCCACCGCCGCCGCCTGCCAGATCTGGCGCCAAGCCCCGCCCGAGGCCGACCCGATCGGGGTCTCGCATTACCTCGGCACCTGCCGCACCTCGCTCGGCCGCCACACCTTGATCGCCGGCCTGTCGCAATTGGAGCCGGGCTGCCTCCTGCGACTGGACCGCAGCAGCGGTGCGATCCAGCATCGCCGCTGGTGGTCGCTGCCGCGCATCGCCGCGGCCGACAAGCCGCAAGTGTCCTGGGAAGCCGCGGAAGAACAGGTCATGGCGCACCTCGACGCTGCAGTGGACAGCCGCCTGCTTTCCGACGTCCCGGTCGGCGCCTTCCTCTCCGGCGGCCTCGATTCAAGCGCCGTCTGCCTCGCCGCGGCCAAAGCCGCAGGTGGACGCCCCCTCCCCGCCTTCTGCGCCCGGGCGACCGAAGGCGAAGACGAAGAACCCTGGGCCCGGCAAATGGCCGCTTCGCTCGGGGCACCGATGGAAACCGTCACCCTCGCCGCCGACACCTTTCTCTCCGGCTGGGAACACCTCATCCGCGAGCGCGGACTGCCGCTCTCCACCCCCAACGAAATTAGCATCTGGCGCCTCGCCGCCGCGGCTCGGAAAAGCTGCACCGTCATCCTCACCGGCGAAGGCAGCGACGAGGTCTACGGCGGCTACGCCGGCCCCCTCGCCTCGGCCTGGGACTACGAGCGGGCGCCGCATTCGCCCGACACCGAAGACCCTTCCGGCCCCTTACATTGGAAGCTCTTCTCGCGTTACGGACGCTCCCACTTCTGGAACGACGCCGACCACTTCTTCACCACCACTTCCTGGATCAGCCCAGGCGACAAAGCGGCCCTGCTCCGGCCCGAGATCTGGCAGCGGCTCGAGGGCGACGACGCGGTCTTCTCCTGGTATGAGGACTTCTTCCAATCCCGCGCGGCACTGAGCCCCTTCGACCGCCGCCTGCATCTCATGGCCGAGGTCAACCTGCAAGGCCTGCTCGGCCGGGTCGACGCCTGCACCATGGCGGCCTCGGTCGAAGCTCGGGTTCCCTTCACCGATCACCGCCTGGTCGAACACGCCTTCACCCTGCCCGACGAGATGAAAATCTTCTGGACGGGCGGCCCGATGTCCTCGCCCTGGCTGGCGGAGGAAGCGCAGTCCCGCGGCCTTTTGGAAACCAAGGCCGTCCTGCGTCGCGCTCTGGCGCCGCGATTGCCGGAAGCGATCATCAAGCGCCCCAAGGCCAGCTTCCCGGTCCCCTTCGAATCCTGGCTGCAAGGCGAAGCCGCAGCTGCCTTGCGCCGCGAAGTCACTGAATCGCCCTTCTTGAAGAGCTGGTGTCAGCCCGCCGCCCTGCAGGCGGAGTGCGCCGGACGCAACCTCTGGCTGCTGGCCAACCTCGCGCTCTGGGATCGGCTGGTGTTGAGGGCTTGAAAAGCGTTGAGTCCGCCGCCTTCAAAGTTCCGCCAGTCCGGCTATATTCGCGCCCTCCGCAAAATCCAGCAAGGTCAATCCATGAGCAAATCCGACAGCGTCCGCGTTCGTTTCGCCCCCTCGCCCACCGGCAACGTCCACATCGGCAACATCCGCGCCGCCATCTTCAACTGGCTCTATGCCCGCCACTTCAAAGGCAAGTTCCTCCTCCGCGTCGAAGACACCGACCGAGAGCGCAGCACCAAGGCCGCCATCGACACCCTGCTCGACTGCATGAACTGGCTCGGACTCGACTTCGATGAGGAAGTCTTCTATCAGTCCGCCCAGGCTAGCCACCACCTCGACATGGCGAAGAAACTCCTCGACTTCGGCTACGCCTACAAAACCAAGGCGAAACCGAAAGAAGGCGAAACCGAATCGCCCGGCGAAATCACCGTCTTCCGCATTCCCTGGAACGTCGAAGACTTCCCCTGCATCCGCTTCGTCCAAGACATGGAAATCAAGCTCCACGCCGAGCACGTCCTGCGCATCGATCAGAGCACCGTCGCCTACGTCGGCGTGTCGTCGAAAGGCATGCCCGTCCCCCTCGAAGGCTGCCTCGCCGGCTTCCGCGGACTCAAGGCCTACGACGAGTCCGGCACCGAAATCTTCGACCTGGAGAAATCGCACGCCGCCGCCCTCGCCGGCAAAGTCTTCGAAATCAAGGCCAGCCGCATGACCTTCAAGCGCCACGCCGTCTTCTTCAACGACCTGGTCAAAGGCGAACTCGCCAAGCCGCTCGACACCATCAAGGACCTGACCATCGTCCGCTCCGACGACAGCCCGATCTTCCACCTCGCCAACATCGTCGACGACATCACCCAGAAGATCACCCACATCGTCCGCGGCGACGACCACGTCGAGAATACCTACCGCCACGTCATGATCTTCGCCGCCCTCGGTGAAAAAGTGCCGGTCTACGCCCACCTGCCGATGATCGTCAACAAAGACGGCAAGCCCTACTCGAAACGCGACGGCGACGCCTATGTCGGCGACTTCCGCACCAAGGGCTACCTGCCCGAAGCGCTCTTCAACTACCTCCTCCTCCTCGGCTGGGCCCCCAACGACGGCCGCGAGAAGATCACCCGGACCGATGCCACCGCCATCTTCGATCTCGCCAAGGTGCGCTCCACCCCGGCCCAGGTCGATCTGGTCAAGCTCTTCGACCTCAATGGCCAATACCTCGCCGAAATGCCTCCTGCCGACTTCCTCGCCCTGGTCAAACCCCTGGTCGAAGTCGAAGCCTGGTACAACGGCGACGAAGCCTACCTGGCGCAAGTCGCGACTCTGATGCAGAGCCGCTGCAAGCTCAGCATCCACGCTCAGCAATGGGGTTATTTCTTCGGCGAAGACGCAACTCCGACGGACGAGAAAAGCATCGACAAGATCTTCAACAAGCCCGGCCTTTTGGCTCAGCTCGAAGGTGTCGCGGTGCAACTTGAGAAGTGCGAGTGGAGCGTCAGCGGCATCGAAGCCGCACTACACGCCGCCTGCGACGCCGCCGGCCTCGGCCACGGCAAGCTCAACCAAGCAGTTCGCTTCGCCACCACCGCCGCCAGCGGCGGTGCCGACCTGACCGCGACCCTCGTCGTCCTCGGCCGCGAGCGCAGCATCCGCCGCCTCCGCGCCAACGCCGGCAAATTCTGCCCGGCCTGAAGCCGTCGCTGAACTGAATAACCCGGATGAGCCTTGCGCTCCTCCGGGTTTTTTCTGGCCATCGAAAGACCGGAGCGCGGCAGTCCGCGTAGCGACTGCGGCCGGAATGTCCGCGATAGAGCGGGCGCAGAAAACGCATTATTGCCACAGGCGCAGCTCGCGACAACTACTCGTTTGCCTCTTCGCACTGACGCCGGAAATTGAGGGGCCGCAGTCGCTACGCGGACTGCCGCGCTCCAAGCTACCTTCCCCAGTCGTGTCCCAACTGTGTCCCAGTTCGATCAGAACCCCACCAGTCGCGGCAGGATCTCCTGCAGTTGTCCGGCGAGTTCGCGAAAGGCGGCGAGGATGATCGGCACGGCGGCGGAGAGCACCGCTAGGCCGGCGGCGATGCGGATCGGGAAAGAGATCATCAGGACCTGGAAATCCTCGGCGAATCGCGAGACCAGGCCAAGCGCCATGTTGATCAAGAGCATGGTAGCCATCACCGGCATGGCCAGGCGCAGACCGAAGTCGAAAGCGAGTCGTCCGAGACCTTGGACGGCTTCGTAATGATCGGAGTGAAGGGCAAAGCCGCCAGGCGGCAAGGAACTGAAGGAATCGACCGCGACCGCGATGAAGTTGAGATGCCCGTTGCAGGCGAGAAAGACGTTGAGAAAACACAGGTTGAGCAAGACCGCGATCTCGGTCTGAGGCTGCTCCGTCGAGGGGTCGAACTGGCCGGCTGCGTTGTATCCCATTTCGTTGGCAATGATGGTGGCGCCGATGTTCACCGCCTCGAAAATCATCATCGTGCCGAGCGAAACAGTGAGGCCGAGCAGCAGGTCCGAACCGAGCAGCATCAACAGCGTCGGCAGATCAAGCACGCCGACAAAGGTGCCCGCCGCCCAGGCCGGCGGCAAGACCGGCAAGACCATCACCGACAAGGCCAACAGACAGCCCGCTTTGACCCGCATCGGCACCTGGCTGTTGGAAAAGAACGGCAGGCCGATCAGCAAGCCGCCCAGACGCGACATCACCGCCATGAACTGAATCGCCTGAAGGTCAAAGGTGAGCTCCATAAGCTAAGAGCCGCAGTTGAAAGGTTGAAAGGTTGAAAGGTTGAAAGGCGGAGCTGCAACAGCAAGGACTAACGGCATGCACGATAGCCACTTCGCTCGCATGACTTTCATCCCTCTCGGATTTTTCCTGGTTTTCATGCGCTTACCTTTCAACCTTTCAACCTTGTCCTTTGCGACATTCAGGGCCCGCGATCGGGCTGCATCAAGGCGTAGGTGTACTTGAAATAAGCTTCGAATTCGCGCACATACCAGGGAGCGAGAACGACGAACATGACGCCGACGGCGACGGCTTTGGGGATGAAGGAGAGCGACTGGTCTTTCAGCTGCGTCACCGTCTGCAGCACTTGCAAGACGAGCCCGAGGACAACCACGATCAGCAGCGGCGGAGCGCAAAGAAGGCCGACGATCCACAGGGTGTGCTTCATCACTTCGAGAAGTAAGGCTTCGCTCATCTGGCGCCTCGCTAGTTAAAACTGTTGACGATGCCGCTGACCAGCAGGGTCCAGCCATCGACGAGAATGAAGAGCAGCAGCTTCATCGGCAGCGACACCATCGCCGGCGGCAGCATCATCATGCCGAGTGACATCAGGACGGTCGAGACCACCATGTCGATCACCAGGAAGGGCAGGAAGACCAGGAAGCCCATCTGGAAGGCGATCTTCAACTCCGACAAGATGAAGGCGGGAATGATGATCAGCATCGGCAGCTCATGCGGGTCTTCGACTTCCGGATGCTTGGCCAGATCCATGAAAAGCAGCAGCTCGTCCTCGCGCTCTCCCTTGAGCATCTGGTTGAGCATGAAATCCTTCACCGGCACAATCGCCCGGTCGATCGCCTGCTGCTGCGTGATCTGCTTGTCGGTATAAGGCTTGATCGCTTCGTCGCTGATCCTCTGCCAAGTTGGCTGCATGATGAAGAGTGTCAGGAAGAGCGCGAGGCCGTTGATGATCCGTCCGGAGGGGATCTGCTGGGCGCCGAGAGCCTGGCGGAAGAAGGACAGGACGATGACGATACGGGTGAAAGAGGTCATCAGGATGATGATGCCCGGCGCCAGTGACAGCAGCGTCAGCATCAAGAAGACGTTCACCGCTTTGCTGAAGCTCTCGCCCTCAAGGCCGAGCTTCAGCGTCACTTCGCCGGGGCCGGCCTTGATCTCCTGGGCACCGGCAAGCGGCGCCAGAATCAGCAAGAGCAGGAAGATGAATTTCAGCGGACGCATGTCAGCGCTCCTTGTCGGTGTTTTCCGATGAGCCCGGACCATCCACCGGCAGCCGCTGGCGAGCGGCGTCGCCGACACTGGGCAGATCGCTTTCATGGTCGATCAAGGCGTAACGGGCGAGCGAAGTGGTGCCGTTGGGGCCGACAGCGAGGAGAAGTTCCTCTTCGTGCACCCGCACCAGGACAAGAGAGTTTTTGGCGTCGAGGGTGATGCGTCCGTTGATCCGCATTTCTCCTTGGCCGGGAGCGACCCCGAGGCGGCGGCCCCAGCGGCGCAGAGCCCAGGCCATTACGGCGATCAGGGCGAGGATAAAACCGAGTCCGACACAGGTCTTGGCCAAGGCCTCGGACGGCGTCACCGGGGCGCTGTCCTTTTCCTGCCGTTTCTCTTTGGCGTTTGCCGACCAACCCTTTTTTGCGGGCTCCGCAGAAGGCGTCGTTACTGCGGCTTTGGCGACCGGCGTCACGGCGGCTGCGGCGGGGCTGGCAGCAGCGGCATCCTGGACGACCAGGGCCTGCGGAGCCGGGCTGAGGGGCGCCGCATCCTCGGCGAGAAGGCTGGCGCTGGTGGCCAGAAGCAGGGTGAGTGTGTATTTGGTGTGCATGCTTCGGGTCAAAAGCAGGAAGCGTGCCAGGGGATTTTGCGGCCACGAAAAAGCCGCCGGGAACTTCCCGGCGGCTTCGGATGAATCTAAAAATCGCTGTCGAACTTGTTTGCGCTCAACTGCAGCTTGACCCCAAAGAGGTTTCAGATTTTAGCCCAAGGTTGAGCCGCATCGGCGACACCTTGGGTTGAACCTAAAAACCGCTGTCGAACTTGTTTGAGCTCAACTGCAGCTCGACCCCAAAGGGGTTTCAGATTTTAGCCCAAGGTTGAGCCGCATCGGCGACACCTTGGGTTGGAATGAGTTATGATTTTTGACCCTGAAAGGGTCGCGGAAGGTCTTGGGCTGCTGCGGTTTTTAGGTTTAGCTGTCACTGGGCCACTTGGGCGAAATTGCAGGCATGAGATCCATGACCGCACTCAACGATCCCTAAATCGTCCCAGGTGACACGCAAAGTTTCGGCTGGCCCTTGCGTTTTGCGCACAAGGGCTCTATGATGGTCGACATTAACCTAGGAAAGTGTCAATACACCATGTCACGCGCCGTCGCCAGCCTTACCAACGCACCCGTAGTCGTAGTACGACTTATGGGGGGGGGCTTCTTTGCGAGGCTCCCCTGAGGCACAGGTTTTTCGAGACGCTCGAAGACCGTGCCCGATGGTGGCGAAACATTTCCTCCCTTCGCCCTTGACCAGATTTTCCCCTGGTCACCCTTCCTCTCCCCATTCCCCGTACTGAGACCCCCAGGAGTTCCTACATGACTGCAGCAGAAGCCTTGATCAAATGCCTCGAGAAACACGGTGTCGAATACATCTTCGGATATTCCGGCGGCGCCGCCATCCCGATCTTTGACGCCATCATCACCACCGGTACGAAAATCGAACTCATCCTCGTTCGTCACGAACAAGGCGCCACCCACATGGCCGACGGCTATGCCCGCGCCACCGGCAAGCCCGGCGTCGTCCTCGTCACCTCCGGCCCCGGCGCCACCAACACCATCACCGGCCTGATTACCGCTCAGATGGACTCCGTGCCCATCATCGTCCTCACCGGCCAGACCATCACCCCGATGCTCGGCAAAGACGCCTTCCAGGAAGCCGACGTCTTCGGCATCTCGCTGCCCTGCGTCAAGCACAGCTACCTGGTCAAGAATCCCAAAGAACTGACCCGCGCCGTCAACGAAGCTTTCCACATCGCCACCACCGGCCGTCCCGGCCCGGTCCTGATCGACATCCCCAAGGACGTCAGCTCGGCTGAAGGCGAGTACGACATCGACGCCGCCCTCGACATCCCCGGCTACAGCTTCCCCGCTCAAGGCGATTCGAAAGCCATCAAAGCCATGGCCGAGAAGATCAAAAAAGCCAAGAAGCCCCTGCTGCTCGTTGGTCACGGCGCCATCATCGCCAAGGCTGAAAAAGCGATCATCGCCATGGCCGAAAAAATCAACTGCCCGGTCGTCACCACCCTGCTCGGCAAAGGCGCCTTCCCCGAAACCCACACCCTGTCCCTGGGTATGCTCGGCATGCACGGCACCGCCTACGCCAACCTCGCCGTCATGGATTGCGACCTGATCCTCTCCATCGGCTCGCGCTGGGATGACCGCATCGTCGGCAAGCTGTCAGAATTCTGCAAAGACGCGGTCAAGATGCACATCGACATCGACCCCGCCGAACACGGCAAAATGGTCCGTCCCGACATCTTCGTCTGCGGCGACGCCCGCCTCGTCATCGAAGAGCTCAACTCGCACCTCAACCCGACTCAGAACCCGACTTGGATCAACGCCTGCCACGCCTTCAAAGCCAAGCATCCGCTCAAGTACGACAAGATCCCCGGCAGCCTGACCCAGCAGGAAGTGCTCGACACCTTCTACAAAGTCGCCGGCACCACACCCATCGTCACCACCGACGTCGGCCAGCACCAGATGTGGGCGGCCCAGTTCATCCTCTCCGACCGCGGCGAGAACTGGCTCAGCTCCGGCGGCGCCGGCACCATGGGCGTCGGCCTGCCCTACGCCATCGGCGCAGCCTTCGGCCGCAAGGGCGAAAAAGCCCTCGCCGTCGTCGGTGACGGCGGTTTCCAAATGACTCTCTGCGAACTCGCCACCGCGGCTCTGCACAAGCTGCCGGTCATCGTCCTGGTCCTCAACAACTCCTACCTCGGCATGGTCCGTCAGTGGCAGGAACTCTTCTACGACGACCGCCTCTCCGGCGTCGACCTGAAGGGCAACCCCGACTTCGTCAAACTGGCCGAAGCCTACGGTATCAAGGCGTGGAAACTGGAGAAGTCGGAAGACGTCGCCGGCGTCCTCAAGCAAGCCCTCGATTACAAAGGCGGCCCCTGCCTGATCGAAGCCATCTGCGCCAAGACCGACAACGTCTACCCGATGATCCCCTCGGGCGCCACCTACGACAAAATGATCATCGAAGCGCCCCAGACCAAGACCAAATACGAAAAACCGGCCGGTTCGACCTGATCCCCAGGAGTTCATCCCTATGTCCAAACAACATTTATTGTCGCTCTACGCCGTCAACAAACCCGGCGTTCTGATGCGCATCTTCCAGATCTTCGCCCGCCGCGGCTACAACGTCGACTCGATCGTCGCCTCGCCGGAAATGGACGGCAAATACTCGCGCGTCACCATCGCCGCCCAAGGCGATTCCGCCAACGTCGGTCAAATCGTCCACCAGCTCTCCAAGCTGGTCGATGTGGTCCACTGCGAGGAACACATCGGCGGTCGCTCGATCATCAAGGAAATGGCCCTCGTCAAGGTACTTCTCGCCCCTGAAACCCGCGCCGAACTGCTCCAGATCGTCGAACACTTCAAGGGCAAGACCGTCGACCTCACCCCGACTTCGGTGATCATCCAGGTCGACGGCGATACCGACAAGATCGACGCCATGATCGGCCTGCTCCGCCAACACCAGATTGTCGAGCTCGTCCGCTCCGGCAAGATGCTGATGGCGCGCGGCGAAACCAAGACCTGAGGCCCCCATGTCACGCTCCCACGTCCTGTCGCTCACCGTCGTCAACAAGCCAGGCGTCCTTTCACGCCTGATCCAAACCTTCGCTCGACGCGGCTTCAACATCGATGCGCTCATCGTCTCGCCCGAGATGGATGGCAAGTTCTCCCGCATCACCATCACCGCCCAAGGCAGTGTCGAAGGTATCGAGCAGATCGTCCACCAGCTCAGCAAACTGGTCGACGTCCTGCACTGCACCGAACACGCCGACAAGAAGTCGATCGTCAAAGAGTTCGCCATGGTCAAGGTCCGCCTTACACCTGAAAATCGCACCGAACTCCTCCAGTTCGTCGATCACTTCAAGGCCCGCACTGTCGACCTCAGCCCTGATTCCCTCGTCATCGAGGCGACCGGCAAAACCGAGAAAATCGACTCCCTCATCGAGATGCTCCGTCCCCACGGCATCATCGAGCTGGTGCGCTCCGGCAAAATGCTGATGGCCCGCGGTTCCGGCAACACCTGATCGCGAGTCTGTCGAAATCGCCGCCGTCTCCCGCCCCGGAGACGGCGGTTTTTCTTACCGCGATTCGCCCCGGAATTTCGCGTCTTCCGCAAAGACTCCGCGCCGCGGCGCAGTAAATTCGAGCCTTCAATGCGATCTCCCCTAAAACCCTTCCAACCCTTAAAACTGGGCACCCTTCTCCATGGCAAAACTCTTCGGCACTGATGGCATCCGCGGCAAGGCCAACGTCTATCCCGTCACCCCTGAAATGGCGATGCGCCTCGGCAAGGCGATCGCTCTCGTCCTCGGCCAGGGCGGCCGCCGCCAGCGCGCCATCATCGGCAAGGACACCCGCCTCTCCGGCTACATGCTCGAAACCGCCCTCGCCTCCGGCCTGGTCAGCATGGGCATGGACGTCTACCTCGTCGGCCCCGTCCCCACCCCCGCCCTCGCCCACTTCGCCAAGTCGATGCTCACCTCCGCCGG
>CAMCSH010000016.1 GCA_945877655.1 Lentisphaera araneosa HTCC2155
GGGGGTGGGGGTTTGCTTTCATCGATTAAAATTGATCCAACATATTCATGTTTTATTGTTTTTATTGGATGCTTATGTGCATGGCTAGATAAATTTTTTGATCTTAAAAATCGGGCAACGAAATTCAAATATGTCGCTGATGAACTGGATAAACTCCTTGATGAATCAGTTAAAAAATATAATGGCATTGATTCGAAGTCAAAAAACGATCGAGATATTGTCAATGGATTAATAACTGCAATAGCCGATGGAAGTCGAGTTGCCGAAAAACACTTTCATGGCGAGAAGTTTATGCGATTGAATTGGATTGACACAATGTCTAAAGCAGAGGTTTCGCTTTGGGCGGAAAAAAAATTCCCTAACCACAACATTGGAGATAGAGCATGAGCTTTGTTCCTGATTTTAAACCGAAAGACACGAATCCGATTGAAAAAATCAGAGCCGACTCTGGAAATATTCCTAGAACTACAATCACTGCACGCCCTAAGCCGCCACCGCCACCGACTGAAAAGCCAAAGAAATAATGCTGGAGCGAAAAATGAATATGCCATCGAATAAAAATTCGGAAAAACCCACTGAAGTCAAGAAGGGGTTCTTTCAAGATGACAGTGGAAATATTCCTCGAACCACAATTGTAGCCACACCCAAGCCTTCGCCACCACCGCCACCCAAGAAATAATCCTCCCATCTGCTCCGGGAAAAGAATTTTCATGCCTGAACACGACCCAGCCAAGACCTTGGTCTACCACATTACCCACTTGGATAATCTGGCGGGGATCATGGCGCGTGGCTTGGAATCTGACGCTTTGCGGCAAGCACAAGCCACCAAGCTGATCGGCTACGATCACATCAAGCAGCGACGCCTCACCCAGTACACAGTGCCGTGTAGCGGCAATCGCTTTGTCGGGCATTTCGTGCCTTTCTATTTTTGCCCGCGTTCGCCGATGCTCTACACCATCAATCAAGGGAACACCGGCTTGCCTCTAGGCTGTCAAAAGGACATCGTTCATTTGGTCGCGACTGTTGCCGACTTGATTAAACTCGGTCAGCCCTGGGCCTTCAGCGATGGCAATGCCGGGGCGGCTCATGCCAACTTCTACCCGGATTGGGCTGAGATAGAGAAATTGGCGTGGCCGGTCATTGAAGCCAGTAGCTGGGCGGGTGCCGCCCATCAGAAAATGGCAGAGTTTCTTGTTTCTGATCGTGTCTCTTGGAGTGTATTTATTGGTATCGGCTGCTATGACGCCGCAGCCGAAAGTCGCGTTCGCAGTATTCTTGCGGGAGCGACGCGCCCCGCTGTCAAAATCAAACCCGAATGGTACTACTGATGATCCACTACCAACATGGCGACCTGCTGAAGGCTGAGGCTGAAGCGCTGGTCAATACCGTCAACACCGAAGGTGTGATGGGGCGGGGCATCGCGCTGCAATTCAAGATGAAATACCCCGAGATGTTCAAGGCCTATGCCTCCGCCTGCAAACGCGGCGAAGTGCGCCTCGGGCAGGTGCAGGCGATTTCTGTCGGCGACCTGCTGAGCGGCCAGCGCTGGGTGATCAACTTCCCCACCAAAGGCCATTGGCGCAGCGACAGCCACCTTGAGGACATCGCCACCGGCCTCTTGGACCTTGTGCGCGTCTGCCGCGAGCTCGGCATTCGCAGCATTGCCATTCCTCCTCTCGGCTGCGGTCTTGGCGGCCTTGATTGGTCACAGGTGCAACCCTTGATCGAAAAAGCGTTCAGAGACAGCGACATCCATGCCTTGGTTTTTGCGCCGCAATCGGCTCCGGCGGCGGCGAAGATGGAGATCAACACCAAGCGCCCGAAGATGACCGAAGGCCGGGCGGCGATGATCCTCTTGATGGACCGCTACTTGAAGGCCCTGCTCGATCCCTGCTTGACCCTGCTTGAGTTGCACAAGCTGATGTATTTCCTGCAGGTGAGCGGCCAGCCCTTGAAGCTGCAATACACCAAGGGCCCCTTCGGTCCCTACGCGCCCAATCTCAGCAAGGTGTTGAGCCATGTTGAAGGCCACTTCGTCGAAGGTTTCGGCGATGGCGGCGAGAAGCCCGGCAAGGAACTCATTCTCTTGGGCAAAGCGGCCGAGGAGGCGCATGCCCTGCTTGAGGCTCCCGCTCACGACGCCCTCAAGCAGCGCATGGATCAGGTGCAGCAACTGATCGAGGGTTATGAAGACCCTGTCGGCATGGAGCTCCTGAGCACGATGCACTGGGTGATGACTGAAGAGCCTGCCTGCCGCGACGATGTCGAGCTGGCAGTGCAGCGCGTGCATCAGTGGAACGAGCGCAAGTCCCGCGTGCTCAAGCCCGAGAGCCTGCGCAAAGCCTGGCACCGCCTCAAGGAACTCGGGTGGGTGTCGTAAGCATTGAAACTCGAAACTTGTAATTTGGAATCCTTATGACCGCTCCCCTCCACACTGAAAAGCGTTTCCAGGCCGAACTCATCGAGTCCCTGTTGTCCCAGGGTTGGCTCCTCGGCACTTCATCTGGTTACGATCAGGAGCGGGCGCTCTACCCCGAGGACTTGCTCGCCTTCGCTCGCGAGGTGAATCCCAAGGCTTGGGCCAAGCAGGAGGCGACCTACAAGGATCGCGCTGCTTCGTCCCTGTTCGACCGGGCGGCGGAAGTGGCGAAGAAGGAAGGCACGCTGCACCTCTTGCGCGAGGGTATCAGCGACCGTGGCGCCAGCTTCACCCTCTGCCAGTTCCCGCCCGACCACGCGATGAACCCGGAAGCGATTGCGCACTACGCAAAAGTCCGCCTGCGCGTCGTGCCCGAGCTGGTCTACTCGCAAAGCAAGGCCGACCGCCTCGACCTGGTCTTCTTCGTCAACGGCATCGCGGTGGCGACCTGCGAGCTCAAGACCGACTTCACCCAGACCCTCGAAGACGCGATCAAGCAATACAAGTACGACCGTCCGCCGCTTGACCCGGTCAGCAAACGACCCGAGCCGCTGCTCACCTTCAAGCGTGGCGCTGTGGTGCATTTCGCCGTCAGCTCCAGCGCCGTGGCGATGACCACTCATTTGGCCGGAGCGGAGACCCGTTTCCTGCCCTTCAACCGCGGCCACAAGATGGGTGCCGGCAACCCACCCAATCCCAAGGGCGCGGCGAGCGCCTACCTGTGGGAAGAAGTGCTGGCCAAGGACAACTGGCTCGGCATCCTCGGGCGCTTCATCCACTACGAGAAGAAGACCAAGAAACTGCCCGACGGCTCCAGCCGGGTGAGCGAATCGATCATCTTCCCGCGTTATCACCAGTGGCAAGTGGTTCGCGCCCTCCTCAGCACCGCCAAGGAGGAAGGCCCCGGCCGGAAATACCTGATCCAGCACAGCGCCGGCTCCGGCAAATCGAACTCCATCGCCTGGCTGGCGCACCAGCTCGTCGGTCTCCACGACGCCCAGGACAAGCGGCTTTTCGACAAGGTGATCGTGGTCACCGACCGCACCGTTCTCGACCAGCAGTTGCAAGAAACCATCGCTCAATTTGAGCGCAGCCGCGGCGTCGTCCAGGCGATCAAGCGCGACGAGAATGGCGGCGGCACCAAGTCCGACAAGCTCGGCGAAGCCCTCGGAGGCATGGCCGGGATCATCGTCGTCACCATCCAGACCTTCCCCTTCGTACTCGACGCCATCCGCGACAACGGCGGCCTGAAGGAAAAACACTTTGCGGTGATCGCCGACGAAGCGCACAGCTCGCAGAGCGGCGCCACCGCCCAGAAGCTGCGCGAGGTCCTGACCGCGACCGAATCGAGCGACACCGAGATGAGTGCCGACGAGATCATCGCCGCCACCCTCGAAGCCCGTAAGCAGCCCATCAATGTCAGTTTCTTCGCCTTCACCGCGACCCCCAAGGCCAAGACCCTGGAGATCTTCGGGCGGCGTCCGAAGATGGACCAGCCCGCCGGCGAGGGCAATCTGCCGCGACCCTTCCACCTCTACAGCATGAAGCAGGCGGTGGAGGAAGGCTTCATCCTCGATGTGCTGAAGAACTACACCACCTACAGCGCCGCCTTCCGTCTCGGCGCCGAGGTCGACAAGGTCAAGCATCAACGCGTCGAAGCCCGCAAGGGGCGCAAGGAGCTGATGAAGTGGGCGCGGCTGCACCCACACAACATCTCGCAGAAAGTGCAGATCATCGTCGAGCACTTCCGCGCCAAGGTGGCGGCCCACCTCAAAGGCCAGGCCAAGGCCATGGTCGTTTGCTCCGGGCGTCCCGACGCGGTGCGCTACAAGCTGGCGATCGACAAATACCTCAAGGAGCAAGGCTACGCAAACCTGCGCACCCTCGTCGCCTTCTCCGGCGAAGTGATCGACCAAGATCTCGAAGGCTCGCCCTTCACCGAGGGCAACATGAACAAAGAGCTGCGCGGCATGGATCTGCGCGAGGCCTTCGACGGCAGCGAATACCAGCTCATGCTGGTGGCCAATAAATTCCAGACCGGCTTTGACCAACCCAAGCTCTGCGCCATGTATGTCGACAAGAAGCTCAGCGGCGTCGATTGCGTCCAGACCCTTTCCCGCCTCAACCGCACCACCCCCGGCAAGACCGACACCTTCATCCTCGACTTCGTCAACAGCCCCGACGACATCAAGGCCGCCTTCGCCCCCTATTACGGCGAAGCCGAGCTGCTTGAGGCCTCCGACCCGAACGACATCTACGACCTGCAAAGCAAGCTCCTCAAGGCGGGAGTCTTCGACCGCGGCGAAGTCGATCTCTACGCCGAGGCCTTCTTCGACAAGAAGAGCACCCAAGCCCTCTTGAGCGCCCGCCTGCAAGCTCCCGTCGACCGCTTCAAAGACGCGTGGAAACGCGCCGACGAAGCAGTGCGGGAGAAGGAGCTGGACTCCCGGCGCTGCGAGGAAGCTGGCGACGCCGAGGGCCACAAAACCGCCGAGAACCTTTTGAAGCACCTGCGCGAGACCCGCAACCTGCTTGAGGTGTTCAAGAAGGACGTCAACTCCTACTCGCGCTTCTACGAGTTCATCAGTCAGGTGGCCGATCTGGAAGATCCCGAGCTGGAGAAGCTCAGCGTCTTCTGTCGCGGTCTCTACCCTCATCTGCGTTTCGGCCGCGATGGCGGCAGCATTGATCTCAGCGAAGTGGAGATGACCCACTACCGCCTCAACTTCCTGCGCGAGCAGCAGATCAAGCTGGGCAATGGCATGGAAGTCGGCGAAGAGAGCGGCGAATACAAGCTCAAGCCTCCCACTGCCGGTGGCGCCACACCCAAGGACCCGACCCTGGCCTTCTTCGCCGAACTCCTCGAAAAGCTCAACGATCTCTTCATCGACGCCAAGCTCAGCGACGAGGATCGCCTGAACTACATCAAGACCGTCGCCGACAAGGTCCGTTCTGACCTTGATCTGATGGATCAAGTGAAGCAGAATTCTCGCGACCAGGTCTTGCGCGGCAACTTCCCCGACGCTGTCTCCAAGGCGGTGATGGATAGCTTCGACAACCACCAATCGATGGCGACCAGCATCCTCTCTGACGAGCGCATTCTGAAGTCCTTCGCGGCGGCGATCCTGGATCTGCTGATCAAGCAGCGGGGAGCGTGAGGGATGGGGCCAATGATTACTGAATGGAGGCGGCTACGCCCGGAATATGCCCCCTTCGTTATAGATGGGATATTGGATGAGACGATCTGGGAGACTGCTGCTCCGAAAATACTATTCCTTCTCAAGGAGTCTTATGGGGGCTGGTATCAAATCAAAGGGCCAATTAATGTTATCGATGGCGGGAACAAAGAGTTCTGGCCAAATATCTGTCGCTGGAAGCATCTTATAAAATCCTTGCATCAAGGTGTTCTACCGCAATTCCCAGAGCTTTCGGAACTGGAAGAATGGCGAGATGGCTCATTCCTTCTTAGAGATATCGCCTACGTGAATATTAAGAAGAAGCTCGGAGGGAGCACATCCAATGCTCGCGACATTATGGATTTTGCATTGCGAGACCAGGATTTTCTGAGAAGACAAATTGATTTGATTGATCCAGCTGTCGTTTTGTGTGGGGGCACTTTCTGGCCCTACCACGCCATCTATTCCGGAAATACGACGATGCACAAGGCTAGCGATCGTGTTTGGTGTCATGGCAAGAGGCAGGTCATAGACTTTAAGCACCCAGGAAATTGGCAGCATAAGGGCGGCGCCGCTGGCCTTTACAATGAGCTGCTAAAAATTCTTAAAAACCAGGGAGGTCAAGGGGGTCGCGGTCTAAGAAATTAATGTCCCGGCTCGATTGCCGCCCCACCGACTCTGCCGCCATTTTTATGCCCGTGTTGAATGCAGTAATCATTACCACGGTCGCGGCGGAATATCTGTGCTGTGTGGTGCTGTGTGCGGAATGGGTGTGAAGCTTGGGGATTGCTTTCTGTGATCGCCGAAATGTTTATAATTGTTAAGTCTGGCGGCCTCCCCTATCGATCTTGTAGGGGGCTTTATTGTTGTTAATTATTGACCCGCGAAGAATTGCTTCCTCAAGCCTCCAGCTTCTTGAGCGCCTGCTTGACCAAGTCCTTGATCTTCTCGGGATCGACCGCTTTTAGGGCCTTGCGCAGCATTGCCGCCGCCTCTTTGGCCTTGACTTCGGCAGGTGGGACAATCTCGGCTTCGATGACTTCGGGGGCCGCTTTTTTCTTCTCCTCCGGGGCGGAGCTAAAGAAGTCGGGAAGCTTCTTCATGGCTTCGGCTTTAGCCTTGTCGGTGGCGTGGTCAGCGTAAAGGGCTGTCATCTTCGGCGAGGCGTGCCCGACAATGCCTTGGACGATGGCAAGCGGGATGCCGGATTCGGCGGCGAGATAAACGAAGGTGTGCCGGAGGGAGTGCAGGTCTTTGAAGACATGCGGGCGGCTGCGATCTTCGATTCTGCGGCTGCGCTCAATGCCGAGTGAATCCAGCAAAGCGCCGAAGCTCTTGGAGAGCCGGGTTTCGTCTTTGTCGTACTGGTTCGCCAAGTCCGGGAAAACGGATTCTCCTCGCTGGCCTTGCGGCTGCTCTTCGAGAAGAGAGCGAAGCTTGGGCATGACGGGAATTTTGACCGCCTTCCCGGTCTTGCTGGTCTTCTTGTGAATCCAAGCGATGGAGCTGCGCAAGTCGACTTCGTCCCAAGTCAGTCGGCAGGCATCCCCGGTGCGTAGTCCGGTGCAAACGGCGAGGGTGACGAGTTGGCGCAGCATGGGGCGCGATTCAGTGGCGTCTAGGATGGTGCGCAGCTCTTCGATGCTGAAGGCTTCGCGTTCTTCGCAATCGTTCGCCTTCTTGGGCAGATTGAAGGGGTTCTTGTTGATCCCTGCGGAGTCCATAGAAGCGGCGAAGACGGCTTTCAGCGTGAGGTGGTACTTGTTGCGCGAACGATTGGAAAGCGCGGCCGGGGCGATGCCTGCGCGGGTTTCGGCGAAGCGGCCGCTGCTGCTGAGTTCGTCAAGATATTCGGCGGCGTGGGTGGGTGTGATCTGCGCGACATGAGACAAGCCTTGTGCTTCGCCCCAAGCGCTGAAGTCCTGCCATTGGCTGGCGTTGCGGCTGGCTTGCTCTTCGCCGCTTTCGTGGGTGCGTGGCGTCTTGACGAAAATTTCCCAAGCCTTGGCGAAGTCGACACTGGAACGGCTGGCTTTGATTTGCCGAATCCGTTCCATGGCTTCTTCCGGCTTGGCCTGCAAGACCGGGCTGGCGTAGCTCTTCGCCCAATCCCGCGCTTCCTTTTCTGAGGTGCACCCGGTGGCAAGGTCCTTGCGGCCGCCCTCGGGGGTGCGGACTCGCAGGTAGAAGCGAGCGCCTTTCTTAAACAGGGTGCCTTCTCCGGCCTTGCGTGCTTTCATGCTGAATTCGTCCTTGGTGGTGGGAAGCTGGTGGGAAGATTTGTGGGCGGCGGCTGTGCAGGGGTGCGGCAACCCTTGGTTTTTCTTCCCACCACTCTTCCCACCATTCGTGCTCCTGTCAAGGCGTGTTAAGCTCAGCCAAGGAGTGACAACAAGCGAGGCACCTACTTTCGTAAGTGCCTCGCGTTGCAGCTTAAATGTGGTGGGCTCACCCGGATTTGAACCGGAAACCAAGGGATTATGAGACCCCTGCTCTAACCGTTGAGCTATGAGCCCTGATGAGCGCCTAAGATGCCGTGGGCTGTCGCTCTGGCAAGGGGAGGATTCAGCTTTCAGGCGTGAATCAGGGTGATCTCGCAACGGGTGCCGAGACGCAGGGGAGGACCCCAGAAGCCGGTGCCGGGACTGACGTGGATCCAGAGGCCGCTTTTGTGCTCATGCAAACCTTCGAGATAGGGCTGCACAAGGAGGACGACGTAGCCGAAGGGCCAGATCTGGCCGGCATGGGTGTGGCCGGAAAGGACCAGGCCGCGGCGTTCTTGAAGACGATGGATGGCGCGTGGTTGATGGGCCAGGATGAGACAGGGTTCGGAGTTTGCGGCCTCAGCAAATGTCGCGGTGACGTCGGGCTTGCTGCTTTCGTCATCGAGTCCGGCAAGCCGCAGGCGGCCATGGGGGAGATCGATCTGGAAGCTCTGATTGCGGAGGACGCGAAAGCCGAGGCTCTGCCAATGGGCGATCCATTCTTCGGCGCCGGAGTAGTGGTCGTGATTGCCGAGACAGAGGAAGACGCCGTGTGGCGCTTGGAGTCCGGCGAGAGGGGCGACTTCTTGACGGAGTTCCTCGACGCTGCCGTCGACCATGTCGCCAGTGATGCAGATGAGATCGGGCTTGAGTGAGTTGGCCCGTTCGACAAGCTCGGCGGCCCAGGCGCGGCCGAGGAGCGGGCCGATGTGGAGGTCGCTGATTTGCACCAGTCGCAAACCCTCGGCGGCGGGGCCGAGCACTTCGGGCTTGAGTTTGACTTCGGTGATGCGCCAGTCGCCGAGGGCCTGGGTCGCGGCGACGCTGCAAGAGCCGAGGCTGAGGGCGGCCGCGGCGCCGGCGCCGCTGCGCTCAAGGAAGAGGCGGCGGGCGGGATCGTGAGGCGGCGGACGCATCAGGCGCAAGGGCAGGCGGATCAGGTCGCGCAGGATGAAGATGACGAAGGTGATGAAGAGGAGGCCGAGCCAAGTGCTGACGGCAATCTGCAGGAAAGAGCCGTAGGGGGAGGGGAGGGAATGCCAGAGGCTCAGGGCGGGGAGGATGCCGAGGGCTGCTAGGCAGAAGGTAATGGCGAGGGGTTTCGACCAGGCCTGCGGCCATTTCGGGTCATGACAAAGACGTCGCCAGACGAAGCCGTGCATCGCCGCGAGGATGAGAGTGGCAGCAGCGAAAAAGGCGAGGTGAGCTGCGCTAAGCGTGGAGGCCAAGATCATGTGAGATCCCCGGTTGAAGAGTAGGATCAGTGTCCGGTGGAGGAAGTGGCGAGGGCCTTGGCGGCGGCGTTGCCGTAGATGTTGATGAAGCTCTCCGAATTCAGGTCATTGCCGTGGATCGGCCAGGAGAGGATGAGCTCGGGTTTGACGCCGAGGCGGGCACAGGCGGAGGCGAACTTCACCGTCTCTTTGGGGTTTCCGAAGACCTGAGTCGCGGTGATCTTGTCGCCGGTGCAGTCGACATATTGCAGCTGCAGGCGGAGTTGATGCGTGGCGTCGACGGCGGATTTCAGAGTGTAGCTGCTTTCCTGGCCATCGGTGTTCCATGGGTTGCCGTCGCTGCTGGTTTGCCACTGGTAGTGGTAGGCTTTGGGATCGCTCGGGAAACCGAAGCTGTCGTATTTGGCGACGGGTCCTGGAAGAGCGGAGTTGAGGCGGGCGATATCGACGCTGAGACATGTGCCGGGGACGAGTTGGTCGGCGGTGATGGCGATGCCTTCGGCGTTGACGGCTTGGATAGCGAGGGCCAAGGGGCCGGCGTCGAGTTGCTGGACGGCGACGAGGGCGGGCGAGTTCGATTTCAGGAAGACTGCGGCGGCTTCGCAGCTGATGTGCTGGCGGTGGGTCTGGTCGATCAGCTGCAGGCCGAAGACGGTCTCCAAGGTTTGTTCGAGAGGCGGGCGTCCGGAGGGGTAGAGATCGGCCAGGTTCCGGTGGAGTTCCTTGATGCCGGCGGTGCGGACGACTTCGGCTCGGTGTTGTTCCAAGGTAAACCGCTTGATCGTCAGGCCGGCGAGGATCAGGATCGAGGCGGTGAGGGCGAGGGCGAGCTGTTGTTTGAGGCTCCATCGGGCTTCGACGAGTTTGACCAAGCCCCAGGCGGCGATCAGGCAGACGGCGGGGACGAGGGGGAAGATCAGGTCGGGGCGGTGATGGCTGGCGACGCAGAAACAGAACAGACCGAAGGCGGTGTAGACCCAGAGGGATTGGATTTCACGGCGCTGATGGCTGTCGTTGATGATGTGTTTGCGCCAGAGGATCCAGCCGGCAGGAAGGAGCAAAAGGGTCCAGGGCAGGCAGCGTCCGAGGAGATGGCCTAGCGGGTCGAGGAAGAACTTGATTCTTTCCGCCAGACTCAAGCTGGGGCCGTTGACCACCTGGCCGACCAGTTCGCCGTGGATGGTGCGATCGATGAAGGCTTGTCCCCAGCTGGCTTTGGCGGCGAAGAACCAACCGAAGCCGAGGCCGAGGAAGATCAGTAGGCCGACGAGGTTGTCGCGGAGGGTGCCGGGGCGGAGCTTGTCGCCGCGAAGGGACCACGCGACGAAGAGGACCGGGATGACGGAAAGCAGGAGACCGAGGGGGCCTTTGGCGAAGTTGGAGGCGGTGGCGGCGAGCCAGAACCACAGCCAGCTGCTGTTGCCGCGCAGGGCTTCGAGTCCGGCGAAGAAGGCGGCGAAGATGAAGAAGGTGAAGACGGCTTCGATGCGGCCTAGCATCACCAGTTTACCGGCGACTGGGGTGAGCAGCCAGAAGAGACCGGCGAAGAAACCTGTCAACCAGTTGAAGCGGCGTCGGCTCCATTCGAAGAGGAGGAGTGCGGTGAGCAGGACGGCGATGCTGCCGGGGAAGGTGAGTGAGAAGCGGTTCAGTTCGCCGCCGCAGAAAACCTTTGCGGTCAGCGCGCAGAGCCAGGTGTACAGCGGGGGTTTGCCGGCGAGTTCGTGGAAGTGGTTTTCCTGGAAGACCCAGTGGTCGTTCTTGAGGAGGTCGAGGACGTAGGTGGCCTGGCGTTCCTGCTTGTTGTCGTCGCAGATGTCGTCGGGTCCGGACAGGCGGATGAGCCAGATGGCGAGCCAGAGGAGGAGAAGAAGCCAGCGGCAGCGGCGACTCCAGGTGAGCGCAAGATCCATGACGTGTCCTTGATACTTAGAAGCGGTTGATTTCGGCATTGAGTGTTCATTCGTTTTTCCCGATTTCCTCGCGAGTTGGGGAAAAAATCGATAAAAATCGCTAAGCGGAAATCTCACGCAGAATTCACTAAAAGGTTTTTTGTTGTTGGCGGTGCAGGGCGTAGAGGTTGAGCTTGCCCATTCATTATCCCATTCAAACGAAAAAGCTTCAACTGATCATGAACTCACAATCATCCGCGTCTGCCGCTTTACTGAGTCGCCTGTGCCAGTCCTGGCGGCCTTATCTTCTCCTGCTCATCCTGTCGGCCCTGATGTTCCTGCCGGGCATCTGGTCCTTGCCGGTGACTGACCGGGATGAAGCCCGATATGCGCAAGCGAGCCGGCAGATGATCGAAAGCGGCGACTACGTCAACATCCGTCTTCAGGACGAGCCGCGATACAAGAAGCCGGTCGGGATCTACTGGCTGCAATCGGCGTCTGTGCGGCTTTTCGGCAAGCCGGAGGAGATTGCGGCCTATCGCTATCCCTCGGTGCTGGCGGCGATCGTGGCGGTGCTGGCGACTTTCCGTCTGGGGTTGCTTTTGTTCAGTGCTGAAGCCGGATTGTTGGCCGCTCTCCTGATGTGCTCCTGCCTGCTTCTCGGCGGGGTGGCGCATTCAGCCACCACCGACGCCTGTCTGCTGGCGGCCATCCTGCTTGGGCAAGCCGCCTTGGCCAGCCTGGTGAACCGGGCTCCCGGCAGCCCGGCTTCATGGGGTGATTTCGTTCTTTTCTGGTCGGCCATGGCGGCGGGGATTTTGATCAAAGGTCCGATCGCCCCGCTGATCGCCGTACTGACTCTCGGGGGCACCTGGTTTTTGACCCGTCGCCGTGACCTTCTCAGCGGCTTGCGTCCGTGGCTGGGGATTCTGCTCTGTCTCCTGATCGTCTGTCCTTGGTTCATCGCCATCATGGTGAAGAGCGAGGGGCAATTCCTGTATGATTCACTGGGCAAGGATTTTGTCGGCAAGCTCACTTCGGGGCAAGAGTCGCACGGCGCTCCGCCTGGCTATTATCTGATCACCTTGTTGGCGACTTTGTGGCCGGCGACGCTGCTCTTGCCGGAGGCCTTGCGGCGGGCTTGGCATCAGCGCGGGGAATTGAAGACGGCCTTCCTTTTGAGCTGGATTCTGCCCTTCTGGCTGATCTTGGAGCTGGTGCCGACCAAGCTGCCGCATTATGTCTTGCCGGCGTTCCCGGCGGTCTGTTTGTTGATGGCGATGTCGCTGCTGCAGCCCTTGGAGCTTCAGGCGGGACGGGCTTTCCGGATTTTCCAGGTCGTCTGGGTCGGGATCTGGGGCCTGGTCGCGCTGGTGCTGGCGGCGGCCATGCCGGGTCTGCCCGAATTCCTGGCGAGCCAATGGTCGATTCCCGCGGTGATATCGGCATTGATTCTCCTCGCTGTCTTGTTCGTTCTGGTGAAAGCTTGGGTCAAGTCTCGACGGCTCACTGCGGCCTTGTTGCTTCCTTTGGCGACGCTCAGTCTTGCGCCCTGCCTTTTTGGGCAAGTGCTGCCTGAATTGAAGTCCGTCTGGCTGTCGCGGCAGCTCGCGGAAATGGTGCGTCAGCACGCGCCGAGCGGTGGGAAGCCCTCGGTGATGTGCCACGGCTACAAAGAAATGAGCCTGGTATTCGAACTCGGGACCGAGATCCTTCTTTGCAAAAACGGCGCCGAAGCGGAAGCGTTTGTCCGCCTCCATCCAGACGCCTGGGTCTTGATCGACGAACGCAAGGAGACTGCCTTCCTGCGCGGCTGGGCCGCTGCTCGTGCGGGGATGGGGATGGATAAATCTTTTGCGGCCAGCGCAGAAGGAGCCCGAGTTCTCGAGGAGTTGCAAGCCTGCCTAGCTCCCTGTGATTCCTGGCGCGGCATCAATTACACTAGCGGCAAAACCCATAACATCCGGCTTTATCATTTCACGGCGAAGTCCGGAGCCAAGGAGGCTCTGAAATGAAAAACCATCTTCTTTGGCCTTTACTCTTTGCGCTTGCCGCAGGCTTTGCGGCTTGGTCGTATTTCCATCTCGACTGCAAACTGCTGGAGCCCTGCGTCCAGATCAAGCAGCAGAACAAGTTGCTCTGGGAGGCGATCACCCGGTGCGGCTTGGCGGGGCCATGGCTCATCACAGCGGCGCTTTGCTGGCTGCTTTACCGCTATCGCCAATATCCAAATCCGGTGGTCGCGAACCGCGCTGCGTTCTTTTTTGTCGGGGTAGCGGCGGCGGGTGTGGCCAACACGTTGATCAAAGTCTGCTGCGGCCGAGCGAGGCCGTCGATGTGGACGAGGGAAGGCGTCTATGGCTTTCACGGCTTTTCGGTCGACAGTCATTACGGTTCATTTCCGTCCGGACACGGCAACACCGCGGCTGCGGTGGCCTTGGCATTGGCGATTCTTTTTCCCCGGTGTCGTTGGCTCTTCTTGGTGTTCGCCTTGCTGGTCGCCACTTCTCGGGTCATTCTCGGAGCCCATTACCTCAGTGATGTCATCGTCGGATTGTGCACCGGCGTGGCCGGCGTTCTAGTCGTCGCCAGATTCTGGAAGTTTCGTTCTGAATGATTGGGGATGTTTTTTTCGGGATAACTTCATAAAAATCGACGTCTCGGCGTTTGATAGAAGTGCAAATGAAAAAAACGGAGATGAATCCGATGAAACTGATGCGATGGCTTTTGTGCTGCCTGATGGCCTTGTCCCTTCCTCTTGCTGCGGCCAAAGGCGGCAATGAGCAGGCGAAGAAGGACGACATGGGGCGCGACTACTTCCTGTATCTGCCGAAGATCGATCTGCAAAAGACCTATTGGCTGGTGGTCGGGGCGCACGGCAACAACGGCAATGGCCAAGGCGCTGCCGGCATGGCGAAATGGAGCGAGCGTGGCGCCTGCATCGTCGTCGGGCCGAGTTTTCCGCAAGGTTTCCAAGGTCTGGCTGAGCAGAGCGACGAGCAGTTGCTCAAGCTCAAGGCCAAGCTCGACAAAGAGTTTCATCTCTACCCGAAAATGTTCGTCACCGGCTTTTCCGCCGGAGCTCAGTTTTCGCACCGCTTCGCCTTGAAGCATCCTGATGCCGTCTGCGGAGTCTGCGCCAATTCCGCCGGCTCGTGGTCCACCGGCGGCCAGTTCGGCACGATCAATCCCGCCGCGTCGGGCATTCCCTATTCGATCTCCTGCGGTGAAGCCGATACCGGCTTGTCGGTCCCCAATTATCCGATGGGTCGATACGACTGGTACAAAGCCTATCGCGACCAGTTGATCGAGGCGAAGTTCTTCACCAAGGCGGTGTCGGTGCCAAAGACCGGCCACAGCCCGAGCAAGCTGTCGCAGGATCTCATCGCGGAAACCTTCCAGATTGCGACCACCGGATTGACCGCGGCCGAGATGAAGAGATACGGCAAAGAGCTAGAGACCCTGGCGAAATTCGGCGGCAAGACCGACAGCGCCAGCGCCCAGTCCCTGGTCAAGAAACTGCAGGCGGTGAAGCTCGAAGCCAAGGTTTTGACCGAAGCCGGTTGGACAGTGAAGAACGAGCAGCGCCAGAAGTGTTTCGAGGAGGCGATCAAAGCCTTGGCGGGCAGCGCCGCAGTTCCTCCTCCCGGTTAGATCGGGCCGATCTTGAGTCATTTCCTTGAGGCCGGTCCCGCCGACAAAAAAACCGAGGAACAGAAAGCGCCGAAGGCGGTTGCCGTCTTCGTCGCTCCGACGCAGTTCTTAGGATCGCGAATTCAACGCCGTCAAAAAGGCGCTTGAGGCCGCCGGCTGCAAGGTCAACGTCTTTTCGACCCAGGCCGGCAGGACCGCAGTGGTCACGGACGGCAAATTCGTCACCAGCAACGGCCCGGAAGCGGCCGAGGCTTTTGCCAAGGCCGTTGTTAAGGGATTGAAGTAAACGAGGCTTAGCGGCTGTGCTGGCGGCGCCAGACTTCGCCGAGGACGGTGGCGGCTGCGGTGGCGACATTGAGCGATTCGACCGCACCGCTGCCGGGGATGGCGATGTCGCCTTGGCAGGCCTGCTGACAGTCGCGGGTGAGGCCGTCGGCTTCACTGCCGAAGACGATGAGGAGCTTGGGCGGCAGTTCCACGGCATAGAGGTCGTCGCGGGCGTGGCCGGAGGTGGCGAGGCAGCGGAAGCCGGCACTGGCGAAGGAGCGCAGCACGGGCAGGGGATTTTCGGTGTCGATGAAGACCAGTTTCTCAAAGCCGCCTTCAGCGCTGCGGGCGGCGGCGGAGCTGAAGCCGGCGCGCTGGCGTCCGCAGGCGATCACTGCGGCAGCGCCGAAGTGGGCGGCGACCCGGATGATGGCGCCGAGGTTGTGCGGGTTGCCGATGTCTTCGAGCAGGATGACGGTGGCAGGGCCAGGGCGGGCGCCGAGCTCGGCGGCGAGGCGGGCCGGGGAAGGGGGCGGCGGCGGCGCTCGGAGCAGGACGCAGATGCCTTCGTGGTGGGTCGAGCCGCTGACCTTTGCCAACTCGGCGGCGTCGGTGACGCGATAACCGAGACGCTGGCTGGCGAGCCAGCGCATCTCTTCGCCGAAGGCCGGGGCCCGGCTGTCTTCCAACCAGACCTTGATGATCGCCTCGGGGCGATTCTGGAAGACGGCGCGGCAGGCGGCGACGCCACAGATCTTCATTTCGTCGTCGCGATCGGCAAAAGGACCGGGGCTGGGGGCGGGGGGACGGGTGTCTGACATGGGTTTCTCCTGTTTTTTTCGCCGGCAAGATAGCTCAATTGCAAGACTTATATTGCGCCACGGCTGGGTTTGGCCTATGTTTCCGACTAAGGAGAAGCTGAATGATCACAGTCCGCAATATCGACATCGCCGTCACCAGCAATGGATTCTTGCTCACCCTGCAAGAATGCGAGGGGCGTCCCGTGCTGCCGATTGGCGTCGGCATGGCCGAAGCCCAAGCCATTTCGTTGGCCCTCAGCGGCGCCAAGGCCGAACGGCCGCTCACTCAGGACCTCATGCATCAGCTTGTGCTCAGTCTCGGCGCCCGGATCACCTCGACCCGGATCCACCGTTATGACCGCGGCATCTATTACGCTGACCTGCATTTGGACACCCCGGCGGGTCCGTTGACTCTCGACTGCCGTCCCTCCGACTCCATCGGCTTGGCTCTGCGCTGCCGCGCCCCGGTCTTCATTGCTGCCGAGGTGATGGCCAAGTGCGGTGTCTGTTGCGGGCAGCCACCTTCGACCCAAGGTTTGCCGGAGAGCTTCAATCCGATGGAGAATCCCGCCGCCAATCTCGAGAAGCGCCTCGAAAAAGCGATCGCGACCGAGGACTTCGAGACCGCCGCCCGCCTTCGCGACCAGATGGCGCAAGGTCGCCGTCACTGATCCGGTTCTTACCCCAATCCTTCGGAGCTATTCAAGTCACCCCATGCATTTCCGCATCTTCAATTTTCCGGTCACCATCGAGCCGATGTTCTGGTTCACCAGTCTTCTTTTTGGTCTGATAGCAAATCGGGGCCTGATCTTCATCCTCATCTTCACCGCGGCGCTCTTCCTCGGAATCATGGTTCATGAACTGGGCCACGCCTTCACCGCCCGCTGGTACGGCGGACGCGGCACCTCGATCGTTTTGCATGGATTCGGCGGCATGACCACGTGGAATCCGAGCCGCCGTCTGACTTGGCGCGAGGGCTTCCTTGTCGCGATCAGCGGGCCTTTCCTCGGCTTCGTTCCCGGGGCGATCGCTTACGTCGTGATGCTCTTCTACTCGCCTGCGCAGCTCGGCGCCGGGTTTCATTTCTTCCTCGTTGCCGTCTTTTACATATCGATCATCTGGGGGCTGGTCAATCTGGTGCCCCTGCGTCCGATGGACGGCTTCCAGGCCTTGAGCAGCTTGACGTCGCGTCAAAGCGCGTCGCCTCCGTCCTGGGTCGAAGGTGTTTCGGTCGCCAGCGGCGTACTTCTGGTGCTCGCTGCGATTCATTTCAAGCTCTACTTCGCCGCTGCGATGTTTGGTTATTTCACCTGGCTGTCGATCCGGCAAATGCGTCACGACTAAGTCGGGATTGCGTCATCAAAGGACGCGCGACGGCGAAAAGCTTCTAGATTGGTCGTACAACCCGAGGATTCCCGATGAAATTTGTCTCCACCCGCGGCTCTTGCGCCGCCCGCAGCTTCAGTGAAATCGCCCTTGAAGGCATGGCTCCCGACGGCGGCCTCTATGTACCCGAATCGATCCCCGATTTCCGTCCGCTTCTGCCCTCTCTCCTCGGACTCTCCTGGGAAGACTTGGCGGTCAAGGTGATGCATGCCTACGCCGACGACCTGACCGAGCTTGAATTGCGCGGCCTGATCCGTCAGGCCGCTGCCACTTTCTCCAACAGCAAGGTGGTGCCGCTGGTCGACATCGGCCCCTGCCGCGTCCTTGAGCTCTTCCATGGTCCGACCCTCGCCTTCAAGGACGTCGCCTTGCAGTTCCTCGGCGCACTGTTTGAATTCCTCCTCGCCCGCAGCGGCGGACGCCTCAACATCGTCGGCGCCACCTCCGGAGACACCGGCTCGGCCGCCATTTGCGCCTTGCGCGGACGGGCCCGAATCGGCGTCACCATCCTCCATCCTGAAGGCCGCACCTCGCCGCTGCAACGCAAGCAGATGACCACGGTTCTCGATGACAACATTCACAACCTGTCGGTGCAGGGCAGCTTCGATGACTGCCAGTCGCTGGTCAAGACCTTGATGAACGACCTCGAGTTCAAGGAAAAGCATCAGCTCGGCGCCATCAACTCGGTCAATTTCGCCCGGATCCTGGCTCAGATCGTCTACTACTTCTCGGCCTGGAGCCAGGCTGGCGGAAAACCCTTGAGCTTTGTCGTTCCGACCGGTAATTTCGGCGACATCTATGCCGGTTACCTGGCCGCCCGCATGGGCCTGCCGGTGCGCAAGCTCGTCCTCGCCAGTAATGCCAACGACATCCTGCCACGCTTCTTCAGCACCGGAGATTATCGGCGTGGCCAGGTGCATCACACCGCCTCGCCGTCGATGGACATTCAGGTCGCTTCCAACTTCGAACGCTACCTCTGGCACCTGCAGGGTGGTGAATCGACCCGGGCACTGCTTGAGCAGTTCAACCGCAGCGGATCCCTGCGGGTCGAGTCACCCGATCCTGCCGGTCTCTTCTCGGCAGTCTCCTGCGACGATGCGCAGACACTTCAAGCAGTTAAAGAAGCTCATGCCCAATCGGGCGGCTACGTTCTCGATCCTCACACCGCCACGGCCTGGCACGCGGCGCGGCAGACCGGGCATCTTGGGTCAGACTGCGTCCTCCTCGCCACTGCGCATCCTGCGAAGTTCCCTGACACCGTTCGCGAGGCTTTGCCGGGAGTGCATCCGCGCCACGACATCCTCGATCGCCTCGAGACCCTGCCCGAGCGCTGCGGGCGTCTCGCCAACGACCTTGAGGCCTTGAAAGACGTGGTCAACAGGAATGCTGTGTAAAATCGGTTCTTCCGGGAAGTTTGTGGGTGGACTCTGGCTGAATCCCGCGAACAACGCCGTCACTCCAAGGGAGTGGAGGATTTTAGCCCGGGGTCGAGCCGCATCGGCGACACCCCGGGTCAGCAGCCCAAAGAGTCACGACCCCGTAGGGGTCAAGGATGCCCCAATCCACCGCATCGGGAAGATCAGCGTGACTGACCCTGACTCCGCGCTTTCCGCGACCCCGTTGGGGTCGTTTTTCATCCATTTCCCTTCCCCATGGTGTCGCCGATGCGGCTCAACCATGGGCTAAAATCGCCGACCCGCTTCGGGGTCGAACCGCCAACGACATGGATCAACCCACAAAAATCCCGGGAGAACCAAAAAACCGCCCCCTGACGAGGGCGGTTTTTTGACGATACAAAAGGCTCAGCGGGCGCCGGGGCGCTTCGGTGGCGGACGACGGCCCATCGGTTCGTCGCAGAGGATTTCCGAGTCGGGACAGAGCCAGGCGCTGGGTTGGTCGTCGCGGCTGCTGCGCCACAGCGATTCCAGATTGTAGTAGCGGCGGGTGTCGGGGTTGAGGATGTGGAGGATGACGGAACCGTAGTCCTGGACAACCCATTGATTGCCGGCGGCGCCGTCGGTGTTGAGGGGATAGCGGCCCTGTTTGATCAGGACTTCGCGGACGTGGTCGGCGATGGCGCGGAGGTGCGGTTCGCTGTTGCCGGTGCAGACGATGAAAAAGTCAGCCAGGCTGGATCTTCCGGTCATGTCGACGACGTTGATTTCGGTCGCCTTGGTTTCATCGCAGACGCGAGCGATGATCTTGGCGGTTTCCGCGGAGCTGCCGCTGGGGATGGTGGGGTCTTCGCTCATGTGGGTCTCAGTTCTGGTAAAGCTTGTTTTGGGCGATGTATTCAGCGACGGCGGGCTGGGTCAAGCCGGCGACGTCCTGGCCAGCCGCGGCGAGGCGGCGGATCTCGGTCGAAGAATGCTCAAGGTTGACGCTGTCGACGAAGGTGATCAAGGTGCAGTCTTGCAGGGCGTTGAAGAACTGCGAGATGCGGGTCTTGAAGTATTCCTGGCCGAGGAGCGGCAGGAGGAGTTTCTGGAGTTCGTCGACCTGTTGGCGGGCAGCGGCGCTTTCCACCAATTGGCTGAATTCCGGACGCAGCTGGGTTTCCAGGCTGTCGATGAAGTTGGCGACCTTGTCGCGCAAGGTGCTCCAGTCTTCCGAGCACAAGGGACGGAGAAGCTCGAAGGCGTCGCCTTTGCGGCGTTCGCAAGCGGCCTTGATGAAGGACTGGCGCAGCTCGTCGACGTGGATGTCGCGGCAGCGGTCGGCGTTGCGCATGACGAAGGCGCGGGCGCGGTCGACGACGATCGACATGTCGTAGGCGGGCGACACGACCTGGGCATGTTGCGACAGGAAGGAGGAAAGGGCGAGCTGGAAGCCGCGCTGCTCGAAGAGGCGGAGGATGCCGCCGTCAGGCAGGCCGACACGGCTGAGGGAGGAACCATAGGTCGGCGGCAGCTTGTCCATGACGAAATTGCGGACGGCCTTGCGGTGACCCGGGCGGGAGAAGACGATGAGGGGGAAGTCACGCAGGATGTGTTCGTACTGATGCCAGCCGTCGAACTCGATGAAGTTGTCCATGCCGAGCATCAGCGAGAAGCGGCGGCCGGGCATGGCGGCAGTGAAGGCGCGCAGGGTGCTGATGGTGTAGGAAGTTCGGTAGTCGTTCTCGAGTTCGTAGTCGGAGACGGCGAAGCGCGGCTCGTTGGCGATCGCCTTCATCAGCATCTCGGTGCGGACCTTGCCGGAAGTGATCTTGCGATCGCTTTTGTGCGGCGGTTTGCCGGCCGGAACGAAGAATACTTCGTCGCTCAAGCCGTGATCGAGGATCTCCCGCGCCAGCGAAAGATGCCCATCGTGAATGGGGTCGAAAGTGCCGCCGAAAACGGCAGTCCGTAAGGTCCTGCTTGGATTCATGTCAAAGATCTTTCCTGGGAAAATTTGAGCCGCAACTTAGCCGGAAAGTCTTTCTTGGCAATCTCCTGCCGAGTTATTTCGGGGAATTCCGGCGGCGGCCGGGATGAAGCAGGGACGAAAGTCCGGCGCGGTGATAGCTTGCGCGCCAAACGCAAAACTGTTCCCCAAGGAAGATCATGATCAAATTGCAGCAAGGCCAAGTCTGGAAAAAGGGCAGCTCCTACCTCCGCATCGTCCACCTCGAGCGCCTCGCGGTCGACTACAAAGAGCTGGCCGACATCACCACCATCGACGGCACGCATCACACCGCCACCAAAAAAGAATTCTGCCGCCTGATCAAAGACGCGGTGCTCTTCACCCCTCCCCCTCCTCCGGCCCCGAAAGCCTGATTTCGCAGCACCTCAGGGTGGTGGGCGAATTGATTTGCCATTGGAACGGCTTTGGCAGTAGACAAGGATTTCGTCTTGACCACTTCCATGTCTTTTGTGTGTTTCGTAGTTTCCCCCGCCTGCATCTGCGGCTTCCTCGGCTAATTTCATGGCCTTTCCACAGCCAACTCCTTAGCCCACTGACACCTCATGAAAACCGGCCTCCTCCTGATCCAGCTCGGCTCGCCCGATTCGCCCAGCGTCCCTGATGTCAAGAAATACCTCCGCCAGTTCCTCGGCGACAAACGCGTCGTCGACAACGGCGGGCCGATGTGGCCGCTGATCCTCAATCTCTTCATCCTGCCGTCGCGCAGCCCGAAGTCGGCCCATGCCTACGCCTCGATCTGGGATGGCCAGGACTTTCCCCTGATCAAGCACACCCGCGACTTCACCGAGGCGCTCCGCGCCCGCCCGGAAATGGCCGGAATTCCTCTCGAAACGGGCTACATCATCGGCCGCCAAAGCGTCTCCGCATCCTATAAAAAGTTGCTCGATCAGGGCTGCACCAAGATCCGCGTCATCCCGCTTTTCCCGCAGTTCTCCGAGACCACGACGCTGTCGTGCAAAGACTGCCTCGACGCCGCCATTGCCGAGCACGGAGCCGGAGCCAATATCGACTTCGTCGAAGACTTCCACGCCGCGCCGGCCTACATCGATGCGCTGGCCGCAAAAATCGACGCGCAATTAGCGGCCAAGCCCGCCGAACGCCTCGTCCTCTCTTTCCACGGCCTGCCGATCCGCCGCATCCGTTGCGGTGACCGCTATTTCGACCAATGCGCCGCCACCGCTGCGCTGATCCGTCAGCGCCTCAAAAACATTGATCACGACAGCGTCATCCTCAGCTTCCAGAGCCGCTTCGGTCGCGAACGCTGGCTCGAACCCTCGACCGAAGAAACTCTCAAGAAACTCGCCGCCGAGGGCGTGAAATCTATCGCCATCGCCTGCCCAGCCTTCACCGCCGACAACCTCGAAACTCTCGAAGAAATCGGCATGGGCTTGAAGGAGATGTTCCTCCAAGAAGCCGGCGCCGGATCGAGCTACGATCTCGTTCCTTGCCTCAACGCCGATGCCGATTGGATCGCCGGATTCGTCCGCGATGTGGCATTGCCGTCGGGCGGCACCGCTCACTGCCTGCCGCCCTGCGATCTGCCCAAAGGATTGGTGATGGATCAAGGCTGCTGTGCCGCCACCAAGCACTGCCCGGCCTGCCCCTACAAAGGTCTCGCCAAACACCCCGATGGCTCGCTGTCGCCCGGCGACCGCAAGAACATCAAGGCGATCTTCCTCACTCTCTTCCTCGATCTCGTCGGCTTCGCCATCATCATCCCGCTCTTCCCGGCGATGCTCAAGCACTACGAAGCGACGGAGGGCGCCGGTACCATCTTCCGCTGGTTGATGGATCACCTCACCAGCCTCACCGGAGTCAGCGACGAGATGCAAAAGGCGGCGCTGCTCGGCGGCGCTCTCGGCGGACTCTATTCCTTCCTTCAATTCCTCCTCGCGCCGCTGGTCGGCTCGATCTCCGACCGCATCGGACGCAAGAAGGTTCTCACTGTGTCGATCTTCCTCGGCGTCCTGGGTTATTTGACCTGGGGCTTCGCCGGTAGCTTCGCACTGCTGCTCGTCTCCCGCGTCCTTTGCGGCATTTCCGGCTCGAACATCTCCACCGCCACGGCGGCGGTGGCCGACATCACCTCGGCGAAGACCCGTTCGGTCGGCATGGCCAGCATCGGCATCGCCTTCGGCCTCGGCTTCACCTTCGGCCCGGCCATCGGCGCCTTGTCCGCAATGTGGGACCCGACCAAGACCTTCCCGAGCTTGGTGCAATACGGACTCAACCCCTTCTCGATCGCCGCCTTTGTCGCGATGGGACTGTCGTTGCTCAACCTTTATTGGGTGCGCAGCCACTTCACCGAGACCCTGTCTGAAGAGAACCGCGGCAAGGCCCGCGAAGAGGCTCGCACCGTCAATCCGCTGAAACTCTTCCACAGCGAGACTTATCCCGGCGTCACCGGCGCGATCTGGACCAACGCGCTTTTCCTGATTGCCTTCGGCGGTGCCGAGCAGATGCTGACCTTCCTCACCGACCAGCGCCTCGGCTACGGTCACGGTGCCAACGGCCTGATGTTCCTCTTCATCGGCATCATGTTGTCGCTGGTGCAGGGCGGCTACGTCCGCCGCAAGGCACCGA
This sequence comes from Lentisphaera araneosa HTCC2155, assembly GCA_945877655.1. Lineage (GTDB taxonomy): Bacteria > Verrucomicrobiota > Lentisphaeria > Lentisphaerales > Lentisphaeraceae > CAMCSH01. The sequence continues at coordinate 23,301 of CAMCSH010000016.1, forward strand.
TCGTCGGAGAAAAGAAGATGGCTTTCCGCGGCTTGGCGCTGCTGATTCCCTCGATGCTGCTGATCGCCCTCGCCGGCCAATTCAAGAGCACGGCCCTGCTCTTCCTCGGCCTGACCTTCATGGTCGTCGGCTCGGCCTTCACCATTCCCTGCATCACCGCGCTGTGCTCGATCTACACTCCGTCTCACGACCAGGGTCGGGTGATGGGGCACTTCCGCTCACTCGGCGCCTTGGCCCGCGCCATCGGCCCCGCCGTCGCCGGCCTCGCTTTCTGCAAGTTCGGCTTCACCGGCCCCTACCTGCTGGCGGCGCTGATGCTGCTGGTGCCGCTGTTCATTGTGAAGGGGCTGCCGGAGAAGGGCAAGCCTGAATGAAGTAGGCCGCTGGCCAGCCGATGCTTCTCCGTCGCGTCCGCCAAGGCGAGCGCAGCGGCGAGCAGTTCTGGGGCTGCTGCCAATGGCCGAGTTGTAAGGGCAGAAGGCGGATGTAAGCGGCTTCAGGTATTCTGCGGCCGATACACCGTCAAACGGGCCGAGCCGAGGGAGCAGCCCTCACGTTGAACCTCGCATTCAAAGGACGCGATGTCGCTGTCGATAAAGCCGGAACGCACTTCGATGTGCAAGATCTCGCCGAGACGAAGCGGCGGAAAATCGAGCTTGAGACTGCGAGTTCCAAGAAGGTAGCCGATGCCGGGAACCAGGCCTTGGCGCAGGTCATTCCAGCCGACCCAGCAGGCGATGGATTGCGCCATGATCTCGAGAATGGCTTCGGGGGGCAAGCTCAGATCAGAACGGAGAAAGGGATTCCCCGCCGAGACTTCCGCTTCGACGCAGCCGCCGGAGGTATCGGCGCGCAAGAGGCGCGACACCATCAGCATCGGGGGACGCTGCGGTGCCAGCAGAACGGCGTCGATCGGGAAGTCGGGCGCCATCAGCCGAAGCGGATCACTTTGAAGTCGCGTTTGCCTTTGCGGACGACGAGGAATCGACCGTGCAGAAGATCGCTGGCAGCGGGCTTCCAACGTTCGTCGGGGACTTTGACGTTGTTGGCTGAGACGCCGCCGGGTTTGACCAGATCGCGGGCTTGCGAATTGGACTTGGCGAGACCGTTTTCGACCATGATCTGCAGGATGCCTTGCACATCCTCAAGAGAGACGTAGGTCTTGCCTTCGGTGGCGTAGACGAGGGCGGCGAGTGTGGCTTCGTCGACCGAGCTGATTTCGCCTTGGCCGAAGAGGGCGGCGGCAGCAGCTTCGGCCTGGGCCGTGGCTTCTTTGCCGTGGATCAGGTCGGTCATTTCCTGCGCCAGGCGGCGTTGCGCGGCGCGCAAATGCGGTGCTTCAGCGGTGGCTTTTTCGAGCTCGGCGATCTGCTCATGGTCGAGGAAGGTGAAGAGCTTGAGGAAGCGGCAGGCGTCGGCGTCGGCGGCGTTGAACCAGTACTGGTAGAACTCGTAGGGACAGGTCTTTTTCGGGTCGAGCCAGATGGCGCCGCGCTCGGATTTGCCGAACTTCTTGCCGTCGGCGGTGGTGATCAGCGGCAGGGTGAGGCAGTGGGCTTCGCCGCCGCCTTTGCGACGCACCAGCTCCATGCCGGCGGTCATGTTGCCCCACTGGTCGGAACCGCCGATCTGCAGGCTGCAGCCGAATTCCTTGAAGAGGTGGTAGAAGTCATACCCCTGGAGGATCATGTAGCTGAACTCGGTGTAGCTGATGCCGGCGTTGCTGCCTTCGAGGCGCGACGAGACCGAGTCCTTCGCCATCATCGCGTTGACCGAGAAGAACTTGCCGATGTCGCGCAAGTAGGTGATCAGGTCGATTTTGCTGGTCCAGTCGTAGTTGTTGACCATGGTGCCGCGGCCGGGAGTGAGGTCGACAATGCGGGCGAGCTGCTTGCGGATGCCGACGAGGTTCTGCTCGACGGTTTCCGGCGTCTGGAGGTTGCGTTCGGCGCTTTTGCCGGAGGGGTCGCCGATCAGACCGGTGGCGCCGCCAGCGAGGGGCAGGGCGGTGTGGCCGAAGTCCTGGAAGCGACGCAGGGCGATGAGGGGGACGAGGTTGCCGACGTGGAGCGAATCGGAGGTCGGGTCGAAGCCGGCGTAGACGGTGATCTTGTGATCGGTGAGGTATTGACGCAGGCCTTCGGCGCCGGACTCCTGGAAGATCAGGCCGCGCCATTTCAGTTCATCGTGGATGTTGCCGGGACGGGACATGTGCGAGCTCCTCAAATTTTTCTGTGCGCGCCAAACTTAGATGGAAATCCGAACATGACGAAGGGGGTGACCACGAAAAACACGAAAGACACGAAATGGAGAGGAGCATTTAAACTGAACTTCCCCCTGAGGTCTTAAGAATTGTCATTCCTCTGCAATGATTTGCAGAAAAATTATGAACTCAGCTTCTGGGAACAGGATGGGGTGATGCCGAGGAGGCGTAGGGCTTTTTCCTGGGTTTTGGTGTGC
>CAMCSH010000017.1 GCA_945877655.1 Lentisphaera araneosa HTCC2155
CTCGGCGAATCGGTCATCGCCGTCGGCAACCCCTTTGGCCTCAGCCACTCGATTTCCTCCGGCGTACTCAGCTCGGCCAACCGCTACTTCGAAGTCGATGGACGCGTCGTCCTGGAAGAACTGCTGCAGTGCGATCTGGCGGTGAACCCGGGCAATTCCGGCGGACCTCTGGTGAACATGGACGGCGACATCATCGGTATAAACATCGCCCGCCAGAAGGAGGGTGAACGCATCGCCTTCGCCGTCCCCGTCTCCCGCATCGAGGCGGAACTCGGCGTCTGGCTCGCCCCCGCCTTCACCAGCGGCGCCGACCTCGGCTTCACCGTCCGCTCCAAACGCCTCAGCGACGACAGCACCGGCGTCTTCATCGACAAGGTGAACCCGGAAAACCCCGAAGCCAGCGCCGAGCTCCGCAAGGATCAGCAGATCATCGCCATCGACGGCCGCGCCTGCCGCAATGCCATCTCCGTCTTCCTGTATCTGCGCAGCCGCAGCGTCGGCGATACTCTTCAACTGACATTGAGCGATCAGCGGGTGATCCCGGTCACCGTCCTGCCGCTTTCCGGTCGCGAAGGTGCCCGCCTCCGTCTTGGCGCCGAGCTCGAGGCCAATTCTCCCCGTCTCGCCAAGCTGCTCGCCTTCGCCGAGACCGAGGGCTTCATCCTCGGCGACATCGCTCCTTCCTCGCCCCTCAACGGCAAGGCCCGCCGCGGCGATCTGCTGCTCGAAATCGATAGCCGCCGACTCAAAGACGGCGACGAACTCCGCTACGCTCTCGAAGCCGCGCCACGCGGCGCCACCGGCCACTTCCTCGTCCTCCGCCCCAACGGCTCCGGCGCTCCCGATCGCATCAAGTTCGATCTCGTCATGCCCTGAGCGCAGACTCCACTTTCAAACCCCACCCGAATCCCTGAAGGAACGAGCATGAATCGTCGCCAAGTTCTCATCGCCGGCCTGGCCGGCCTCGCTTCCTGCAAAAAAGCGGCGGATCCGAGTGCCGCCCTGAAGCTGCAGCTCAACTGGCTGCCCGAAGCCGAACACGGCGGCTATTACCAAGCCTTGGCCGAAAAGCTCTTCGAGCAAGCCGGCGTCCGCCTCGAAATCCATCCCGGCGCCTCCGGTATGCCGGTGGAGACCGAGGTCGCCTCCGGCCGCGCTGCCTTCGGCGTCATCGCCGCCGACAAGCTTCTGCAAGTCCAGGAAAACGGCCTCAAGTTGCGGCCGCTCCTCGCTCCGATCCGCCACTCGCCGCGATGCCTCGTGGTCCGCGACGAATCCCCTGTCCGCGGCTTCGACACCCTGGCCCAGGCGCGGACCTTGTCGATCAATCCCTCCCTGCCTTTCTGGAAGTGGCTGCAGCATCTTCACCCCGAGCTCGAAAAGCTCAGCACCGTGGCCTACAATCAGCAGCTCTTCCTCGGCGGCCAGGCCGATCTCATCCAAGGCTACGCCAACAGCGAGCCGGTCCTCTTCGCCGCGAAAAAACTCAAGTGCCGGACCCTGATGGTCTCCGACACCGGCTTCGATCCCTACGCCGCCATGCTGGTCTGCTCCGAAGCCTACGCGTTGGCTCAGCCGGAAATCGTCCAGACCGTCACCGCCGCTGCCCGCAGCGGCTGGCTCTCCTACCTCAAGTCTCCGGCCCCCGCCCACGCCCTCATCGCCCGCGAAAACCCCGCCGCCGCTGAACATCTCGAGGCAAGCTCCGTTGCCCTGAAAGCCTTCTGCGACAGTGGCGACAAGTTCGGCGCCATCGACCCGGAACGGATGAAGACTCTCGCGGATCAGTTGCGTCAGGCCGGCATTCTGAAGAAGGGATGAAGGCAGTAGCATCGCCTAACAAGTCGATCGGGACGATTGAGCCACATCGAACGGTGATTTAAACTGCTGCCTCTGCCCGGGTCGACAGAAAGCCTTTTGGCGCTAACTTGGCGCGCTTTTACCCTACCAAATGGAGATTTCTCAGTGTACTCGATTTACATCTCTCTTGCCGCCGGCCTGGTCATCGCGGCGCTCTACAAACTGATCGGCGGCAGCGAAGCCACTTGGGGCGTCGGCGTCTTCTTCTTCCTCGGCTTCACTGCCTGCTTCATCTACGTGTCGCGACGGGTCAGCAACCAGGTCCTCGCGGTGGTCGGCAGGATGCAGCAGCACATGCAGGCCGGCAGCGAATCGATCCAGAAGAAGATCAACGGTGCCAAGACCCGCCCCGGCCTCAATGAAGGAGCCTTCCGCAAAACCCTCGAAGCGGCGCAAAAGCAGACCAGCCTCGACGCGCTCGAAATCCTCAAGGAAGCCGATGCTCTGGGCAAGTGGAATTTCCTCGTGCCGAAACAGATCGCCGCCATCCGCCTGCAACTTCTGCACGGCATCAAGATGTTCGATGAAGCCGATCAGCTCCGCTCCAAGGTCAGCCTTTCCGACCCGACTGCCGCCAGCATGGTGCTGGCCCGCATCTGGATGACCCAGCCCTTGCCCCAGAAAGCCGATGCCGCCACCATCGCCGCCTGGGAGGGCACCAAGGTCTACCTCAAATCGATCAACTCGATCATGGCGCCCAAGGGCTCGCCCTCCAGCATCGTCTACGGCACCTACGCTTGGATGCTGCTCAAGGCCGGCCTGGAAGAGAAGGCCCAGGAAGTCCTTGAGGCAGGCATCAAGAAGTTCGCCGATCCGGTGTTGCAGAACAACCTCGATCTGATCCGCAACAAAAATGCCGCCAAGTTCTCCAACGCCGCCTTTGCCGAACGCTGGTACGCTCTTCATCTCGAAGAGCCCGCCCGCGAAAAACCCCGCGTCCAACAGGTCCGCCAAGGCCGCGGCGGCATGCCCTATTTCTGATCCTCAGTTTCCTTCACGAATCACCATCAGCCGCTCTTCGGTCATCTCAAGGATGGCGGAGCGGATGCCTTCGCGGCCGACACCGGAATCCTTGACTCCGCCGTAGGGCATGGCGTCGGAGCGCCAAGAAGGAATGTCGCCGACGATCAGGGCGCCGACTTCCAGCGTTTTCCAAGCCTTCATGATCTTGCCTAGGTCGCGGCAGAAGAGCCCCGCCTGCAAGCCGAAGCGCGAGCGGTTGAGTCGCGACAGCAATGCATCGAAATCGTCGAAGGCCTCGAGAATCGCCACCGGACCGAAGGCTTCACAGGAGCTGAGCGGGCAGGAATCGGGCACGTCTTCGAGCAGGGCCGGGGTCATCAAGTTGCCGCTTCGGACGCCGCCGCAGAGGAGTCGGGCACCGCCGGCGCAAGCCTCGGCGATCCAAGCTTCCAGGCGCTTCGCCTCCGCCTCGGAAATCATCGGACCGAGATCGCTCGCGGCGTCCTGCGGATCGCCGCAACGCAGGTTGCCCACGGCCGGCACCAGGAGTCGCCGCAGCTCGTCGAGGTGGCTGCGGTGGACGCAAATCCGTTGGACGCTGACGCAGCTTTGGCCGGCTTGGAAATAAGCTCCGACCAGCAGCCGCGGCAGCACCGCCTGAAGGTCGGCATCGGCATCGATGATCACCGCCGCGTTGCCGCCGAGCTCGAGGCAGACCCGTTTCTTGCCGGCGCGGCGCTTGAGTTCCCAACCGACGGCGGGCGAACCGGTGAAGGAGAGCATTTTCAAGCGTTCGTCGTCGACTAGAGGCGCGGCATCGGCCACCGCCATCGGCAGGATGGCGAAGGAGCCCGCGGGCAGGCGGGTTTCGGCGAGGATGTCGCGGATCAGCAGGGCGGAGAGAGGGGTCGAATCCGCCGGCTTGAGGATGAAGGGACAGCCCGCGGCGATCGCCGGAGCGATTTTGTGCGCGACCAGGTTGAGAGGGAAATTGAAAGGCGTGATCAAGCTCAGCGGGCCGAGCGGGACGCGTCGGCTGAACGAGGTGTAGCCGTGGCAGCGCGGCGAGCGGTCGAGCGGCATGACCTCGCCGCCGATGCGCACCGCTTCTTCCGCCGCGATCTCGAAGGTGTCGATCAGGCGTCCCACTTCGGCCCGGGATTCCTTCAGAGTTTTGCCGGATTCCCGGGTGACCAGTTTCGTCATTTCCTCGGCGCGTTCCTGGAAGCGCCGGACGCAGTGAAGCAGGACTTCCCGACGCTCGTAGGCCGCCATAGCCGCCAAGGCCGGCGCCACGGCCACCGCCGCGACTATGGCCTGCTCCAGCTCGGCCGACCCGGCTAATGGAATGTCGGCGATCTCGTCGCCGCTGAATTTATCGAAGACCTTCATGATTGACCCCACCGTCTTTGAACCTAAAAACCGCAGCAGAGGTATGGGACCGGGTTGAAAGGTTGAAAGGTTGAAACGCAAGCGGATGAACAACAGCAACAAGAGACGATTCTAAAGGCAACGTTCTGGGGCGGCGAAGATGACTGCCGAAGCTTTTCTTCATAGTCGTTAGTTGTTGCTGTTGCAGCTAATCCTTTCAACCTTTGACCCTTTCAACCTTTCAACTGCGGTTTTTAGGCTGAATGGTGCCAAATCAATACTTGGCGGCGAGGGCGGCGACGGCGCGTTCGACCGCATCGGCCGGGATTTCGTGGATGTCGATGACATGGCCGATGGCGATCGGCATGGCGACGGTGAGCTGGCCGCCGAGGTGCTCCTGGAAGTCGCTCAGGCCTTTCAGAATCTTGAGTTTTCCATTGGCGTCGCGGAAGGTCAGGGCCGGGTGCCAGAGCTGATAACCGAGATCTCCGAGGAGCTTGAGAGCGCGATTGCGGTCGTGGAGCGTCAAAAGGCCGAGATCGACGGCGATATGAAGGTCGATGGCCATGCCGATGGCGACGGCTTCACCATGGAGCAGGGCGTGGTCGCTGAGGACTTCCAGACAGTGGGCGGACCAGTGACCGAAATCAAGCGGGCGGGAGGAGCCTTTTTCAAAGGGGTCGCCATTGAAGCAGATGTGATCCATGTGGAGGATGGCAGCGCGGCGGGCGAGCTCTTCAAGGGCCAGCGGGCGTTGCTCGACGATTTGCGGCGCCAGCTCTTCGAGGCGGCCGAAGAAGTCGGCGTCTTTGATCAAGGCGACCTTGAAGGCTTCGGCGGCGCCAGCGCGGATCTGCCGAGGTCCGAGGTGGTCGAGGAAGGCGGCGTCGTTGATCACCGCCCAGGGCGGGGAGAAGGAGCCGACGAGGTTTTTGACACCGAAGAGGTTGACGGCGTTTTTGACGCCGACGCCGGAGTCGTCTTGGGACAGTAGGGTGCTGGGCAGGCGGATCTGATTGAGTCCGCGGTGGAAGAGGCTGCAGGCGAGGCCGACCGAGTCGAGTACGGCGCCGCCGCCGATGATGAGGGCGAAGCTATGGCGGCAAAGCTTGGCGGCGAGCAGTTTCTGCAGGCACTCGGTGACGACGCCGAGGTCGCGTTTGCAGGCTTCACCGCCGGGAACAATGCAGATGCCTTCGAGTTTTATCGAGGGGTGGCGGGCAACCCATTGGGCGAGGCGGTTTTTAAGCTCGGGATCGGCCTCGGCGAGGCCGGAATCGATGAAGGCGAAGAGTCGGGCGGGGACTTCGCCGAGGAGCTGGGCCAGTTCCTCGTTGGCAGGGCTAAAGACATCGCGGGTGAAAACCAGGCGATGATCGTAGTCGACACTGAATTTGCGGGTGATTTTCACAGGCTGGGCCGGGGGGTTGGGCGGAACTGGTTTTCAGCTTGATTTGAAAGACTTGCTGAGGCGGGCGGCGAAGGGGAAGAGCAGCAGGATCCCGAGGGCGACCGGGAGGAAGTCGGGGTTGATGATGATGGTAAAGACAACGGCGACGAGGCCGATGTTCCGCACCAGGGCGCCGACTTGAGCGGGTATTTCACGGACAGGGAGATTTCGGTTGAGCGAGGTGCAGCGGTAGAAGAGGAGGAGACAGAGCAGGCTGGCGGCGATCAGGGAGGGATTGGGCAGGCCGTGGCCGGCGCCGAAGCTGCTGAGGAAGAGGAAGAGGCAGGCTGCGGCAACGATGTTGAAGGGCATCATGCACCAGTGGCGTTCCGGCAGGCCGCCGGTCTCATCCTTGGCGATGACGCAGATGGCGGCGACAAAAAGAGTTTCGGCGATGGCGGCGATGATCAGGTTGCCGGTGGCGGCGAGGCAGCAGGAGGCGCCGAGGGCGATGTTGAGACCGCGGCAGCTGCCCATGGCGAGAAAGCCGAGAGCGGGGAAGCGGCGGGCCGGACCGTTGTAGAGCAGGATCATCACGGTGAGCAGCAAGGTCACTTTCAGCGGCGTGAAGTCGGGGCCGATCCAGGCGGCAAGGGAGATGCCAAAGCCGAAGAGTAGGCCGCAGCAGGCTTGGGCCTGTTCGACGCTGATGTCGCCGGAGGGCAGAGGGCGCTCGGGGCGTTCGCAAAGGTCTTCATGATAGTCGACGATGTCGTTGAGGACGAGTCCGGCGCAATACAGGCAGGCGGAAACGAGGCAGAGAAGGACGAAGCGTCCGGGATGGAAATCGGCCCAAGCATAAACGCAGGCGGAGCCGAGGAGGATGTCTCCCGGAATGGTGGCAAGATTGGGGATCCGCAGCAAGCGGCCCCAGGCTTTCCAGTTGTAATCGCGATAAGTGTCTAACATTGCCAATTCTGTCGTTTCGATCGGGAGAATCTACGGCGTTCCCATCAATCCGCTAGATCTGTGGGAGTCAAGTTTACCGAGATCGGAGGGAAGAGACTGCGGAAGCTCTGATTTTCATCCAGCCGTTTGCGTTTGAAAGCGGATTCGGGCGCGGGACTGAGGAGGCCGAGACTGCCGGCCGGAGCCTGCTGGAAATCTTCGTTGCCGGCCGCCTTGCCCTTGCGGTTGAGCACCAGTTCATCGACCTTGCGTCCATCGCAAACCAGGCGGACAACGCTGCGCGAGACGCGGCGAGGTGCCGACAGCAAGCGCCAGGCGCCGGAGGGCAGCTCGCTGGCGCCGCGACGGAAAAGGAAGCCGCAGAAGGCGCTGGCGGGGTCCTGGCGTCCGGCCAAGGCGGCCATCCGCTGCATATGCGGCAGGCCGAGGCGGTTGATGCGGAAGTGGCACCAGTCGCCACTGGCCGACATCGGGCAGGTGCCGGCGGTGGGGCAAGGGAAGCCGAGATTCCAGCCGCTGCCGAGGAGATGGCCGCGGAGCTCAAGAAGACGGCGGAAGTGGCGCGAGGTGCCGGGCTCAATCAGCAGCAGTTCGCGGCACTTGAGGGCGCTCAGCAAATCGGCATCGGGAATGCCGGCTTCGACCAGGGTGTTGCCGAGCATCAGGGTGTCGACCGGCAGATCCAGCCGCTGCCGCCAGTCACCTTGTTCCAGGGTCAGATGATCCTCGGGCAATTGCAAACTGCGGCGCAAACGCGCCCAAATTCGGGCGGCGATTTCGAGCATTTTCGGATCGTTGTCGACGCCGTGCAGCTTCGGCACCGGGCGTCCTGCGGCGGCTTCGCGGAGGGCGAGAGCCCAGAGCAGAGTGCCGGGACCGCAGCCGAGATCGGCGGCGCTGGTCAGCCCGGTCGACGGCGGAGCGCGGTCGAGAACAAAACCGAGCTTGGGCATATTCTGGGTCATGTAGAAGAGCGCGTAGGCGGTGTGGGTGCCTTTCTGTTCCCAGCCGGCGGCGGCCGGGGTCTCGCTCAGGTAGGCGCGATTGAGGCGGTGCAGGGCTTCGAGAATTTCGGGTCGGGCTTCGTCGCCGGAGCGAAGCTCAAGGGCGGAAAAAAGTTCTGCGGCGAACCAGTTGGGGAACGACATGAAAATCCGGGGTGTTGGGCTGCGGCGAAGTGATGGATGGAGCTGCGAATCGAGAAAGGAACTCCTGAGTGCGTGGAGTCAATCGATTTTGGCGGGTAGTGGCACAGAATCCGGCCATCACCTTGGCTCTACCAGGGCTGGCTTTTTTGTTGACATGATTTAAACTTTCGTAATTTAAAAAATTGATACAACAAGGCGAAACAATGGAATTCCTAAAGAACTTTGTCATGGCCGCTCTCGTCTTTGGCCTCTGCTATGCCGCTTGGCAGAATCAGTGCAATCGCACACCGACAACGGCTTCAGTCAGCCGAGAGGAAGCCGTTCCAGCACCGACAAACTCCGCTGCGAGTGCGCAAGTGTCGTCCACGGCTCCGGCACCTCCGGCACCTCCGGTTCCTGCCGCTGCCCCTGTGCCCCCACCTCCGGTCAAAATTGAGATGCCAAAGCCTAATTCCAATGGCTTCGCGCGCCTCATCTGGACAACCAATTTGGATCCTAATTCGGTTGTAATCGTGGCACCCCTGAATTGTCCCTCGCTGTCGTCGAGAAAAGCTGACGCATTGGCTCAGCAGCTGATCAAACTTGGAATACCCACCGTGAGGACTGATACCTACAGATACGACTCCCCGTTTGTGCTGATGAAATTTGAACGGACTGACTCCGAAATCGCCGCATCAAACGCCAAGATCGACGCAGAGTTCAAAGTTATGGGTGAGACACTGAAGATCGCTTCGAGGCCGGAAATCTTCATCCGTGGAAACATGGTGATGATGCAAGCCAACCCGAGCGTATCACAGGTCGTGGCAGAATACCGCAGCAAGACAGATCCAAAGTCTTCGGCGTCCAAGTAAAGACATAGAGACCTCAGGTGTCAATGCCGCGGAAGGTGAATTCGGCAGGGAGAAGAGCCTTCAGCCGCGATGGGTCGACGCGGCGGCCTTCCGGGGCTGCGGAGGCCATTTCCATCCCTAATTCAGCGGCGATTTCGGACCAGGGGCGGCAGTTGCCGTCACTGGCGACGAAGCGTTCGCCGGGCTTGCATTGTACCAGGATGGCGAGGGAGATGAGAGCGGCATCCTCGACATGGATGAGATTGACCAGTTTGGCGCCGTTGCGGACGAGGCCGCGGCGAAGCCAGTCCGCTGGGCGTCGTTGCGGGCCGTGCAGGCCGGCGAGGGCGAGGATGACGGCGCCTTCCTGACGCAGGGCTTCTTCGGCGCGGACGCGTTCCTGGCCGAGATCGAGAGGCGAATCCTCATCCAGGCGGCCGCCTTCCGGCGCGAGATGGCAGGAAGTGCTGGCGAGAACCAGCAGGCGCGTTCCGGCAGCCAGGAGGCGGCGGCCGAGGGCCAAGGCGGCAGCCTCAGGCACGGGAGGAAAGGTCCAGATGACTAATTTGGCCTCGGGCAGGGCTTCCCAGCTTGAGCTGTCAGCCAGATCAAAGCGAATCAATCCGTCACGGCCGCTGCGGCTGGTGCCACGGGCGGCGGGGGAGAGGCGGAGCAGAGCCTCTCCGACCTGTCCGGCCCCGAGCACCAGAAGAGGCAGCTTCACAGGAGCTCCGCGGCGAGTTCGGCGGCTTTGGTGCCGATGTCGGTAAGGAAGACGTTCAGCTCCTGATCTTTCAGGTTAAGCTGATCGGCAAGGCCGGGATCGACGGCGAAAGTTCCGGAGGTGAAAAGGGCATCAGGCGTGGTGGCGAGGACGGCGGCTTTGGCACCGTGCACGCCCCAGGCCAGCGCCGAGAAGACGGCGGGGGCTTCCGAGGGCTGGATGTGGTGGCGCGCGGCACCGCCGCAGCTTACCGGCAGGTTCCAATACAGGCAGAGATGTTCCCCGGCTTCGCCGCTGGTCAGGCCCCAGATACGCATTTCGGCTTGATCCAAGGTCTCTTCCGGCAGTCGCTTCTCGATCAGCTCGGCGGTCAGCATCGGGAAGCTGGCTTCCATTACCAGCATGCCGCTGATGTGGAGGAGTCCGGCGGTGAAGAATTCGACGCGGCGGACCTTGGCCTTCATGTGGGCGGCCAACTGATCGGCGGCGAAGGCGCAGAGCAGGCCATGGCGGAAAAGCAGTTGAGGAGAGTAGCCGCCGCCATGGCTGCGGGTCAGACCGGAAAGGCTTTCGGTCAAGGCCAGCATGCGCAGCGTCTCCATGCCGAGACGGCTGGCCGCGACTTCAAGGGCGGTCACCTTCATGGCACCGCCGAAACGGGCTGAATTGGCGAGGCGCAGAACCCGCATGGCGAAGGGTGGGTCCGACTTGATCAGCTTCACGCCTTCGTTGAGGCCGGCATTGTCGTCCTGGGACAGGCTCAGGAGCTTGATCACTTCGCTCGGCAGCTGAGGCAGATGCTCGGTGTTGCTGAGGCGGTCAAGGATCAGATCGCGCAAATCGGACATGTGGATTTCCCTGTCGTTGTTTCCATGCAAGATATCACTCCGAAGCCAAGAGCTGAACCCAGGAATGAATTTCCTTGATGGCCATGAGTCTTTCGGGCAAAATGGGCCGGGATTCAATTTCTTGAGAAGGGTAAAATATTCCCTTTTGATGGTTTTTGACGGCCTTTGAATGCTTTGAATAATAATTTTAGTCAATCTTTAAATCAATGACTTACATAAATTTATTGGCTCTTCTGTGGGCCGCTGGCACAGTGTCTGCAACCATGCCAATCAACAACACACGACGAAAGGTCGGGAGGACACATGAACACTGCAGCCCTGAGAAAATCCGTAGCCCTTAGCCTCGATCGGCATACCCAGTATGCCAAGTTCCAGGAACATCTGGACGAGCTCATCGGCAGCGACATCCACTTCGACAAAGGCCTTGTCGCTTTTGAGCGATTCCAAAACTTCAGCTTCAGCCGCGACGCCAAGGTCCGCCCCTTCCTCTACATGAAGAGCAAGCCGGAAGGTGAAGTCGCCTTCATCTGCGTCGAGCCTTTCCTTCTTGATCCTTCTTACAAGGTCCGGGTCAGCGCCGAAACAGCGGCCCAGATCGGATTGGAGTCTCCCCAAGACGCCTTGATCCTCTGCCTCGTCACGGTCGGCAAGGACATGTACAGCACCACCGCCAACCTCTTGTCGCCGATGGTGATTTCGATGCGCAGCCGCCGGGCCGCCCAGATCATTCTGGAGGATCTCGGTCCGGAATCCTTGCGCTTCAACGTCTGGGAAGCGCTGGTCCGCCAACCCTGAATCCTAAACCCGAACCGAATCTTGCAAGAAAAACTGAGGAGACATCATCATGAACGTCAACTACAACGCCTCTGCGTTCAACGTCTGGGCCAACTACTCCAACAACCTGCGGGGCATGAATAAGGCCATGGGCCACCTTGCCACCGGTGTCAAAGGTCCGATGGACGACCCCTCGGGCGTCGGCATCAGTGAGAAGATGCGCTCGCAAGCCCGCAACGTCGCCATGGCCCGCAACAACGTCGACAACGGCTTGTCGCTGCTCCAGACCGTCGACTCCTGGCTGCAGAAGGTCAACGACATGACCGGACGCATGGACGAACTCGCCATCGAAGCCAACGACGGCACCAAGTCGCAGACCGACAAAGACAACATCCAGACGGAATTCCTGCAGCTGCAGAAGGAAATCATCCGGATCACCTCGCACGGCGACTCCGCCGCCAAGTTCAACGGCCTCTACCTCTTCCGCGGCGGCAACGGCGTCGCCAACATCTCCAGCGCCGATTCGGACCCGACCGGCAAGATCTCCTTGCAGACCGGTGCCGACGCCGGCCAGACCATCGACATCACCTTGAAGAACCTGCAGGTCGGCACCACCGAGATCATCGGTTCGGTTCACTCCTACACCTACTCCACCGACAACATCACCCTCACCGGTTCGAGCCACAGCGCCGTCACTTGGGGCTCCGTCGCCAACCCCAACCTGATGAGTGTCCGCAGTTCGGGCGTCATCGGCAAGATCGCCAAGGCCATCGACTTCATCTCCAATGCCCGTGCCGTCAACGGCGCCCAGCAGAACCGCCTCGAACAGACCCGCAGCGCCCTGCTCAGCTACGAAGACAACCTGCGCGCCGCCGAATCCAAAATCCGCGATGTCGACATGGCCTATGAAACCACCCAGCTGTCGAAATACCAGATCCTCGGTCAGGTCGGCAACTCGATGTTGGCCCAAGCGAACCAGCTGCCCTCCCAGGTCGTCCAGCTCCTCGGCTGAGACGGAAAAAACCGGCCGGAAGCCTTTTCCTCGCCCAGGAAGGAAATTCCGCCGGCAGCGGCCCAGGCCGCTTGAAACGCGCAGCTCTGAAGATTGGCACGGCATCTGCCTGTAGACCTAGCAGAAGAACCAGGAGAATCCCATGATCGGCACAGACTACACCAGCGAGCTCATCACCAAGATGATGCACCTGAGCGTCCGCCGCCAGGAACTCCTCGCCAACAACCTCGCCAACCTCAACACCCCCGGCTACACCCGCCGCGACCTCGACTTCTCCGGCGCCCTCGGCGACGCCGTCCGCAAGGACGACATCGACGCTCTCCGCCAGCTCAGTCCCAAGGTCAGCGAGGACAAGTCGCGCCAGGCCCGCCTCGACGGCAACAACGTCGATGCCGCCTCCGAGATGAACGAGATGACCCAGAACGGCACCCTGCACGCCCTGCTCGCCAAGGCCTACAGCACCCGCCAGCGCATTCTCAAATCCGCCATCCACTGAGGAGTTCTCCCATGCCTATCGAACTCATTCCCGGCGCATCGACGATCTCTTCCGGCCTCGACGCCGAACAGACCCGCCTCCGCCTCTGCTCGACCAACATCGCCAACGCCCATGCGACCAGCCAAGACCCCGCCAATACCTATCGCCGCAAGGTCGTCGCTTTCGAAAGCGTTCTCAAGGGGCAGTTCGACGAAGGCGACAGCCGCCGTTTCGCCGGCGTCAAGGTCAGCCAGATCAGCAGTGACCAGTCGCCCTTGCGCGAGTTCCATGACCCGGGCCACCCCGACGCCAATCCGAAAACTGGCATGGTGACCATGCCCAACGTCAATCCGCTGACGGAGATGGTCGACATGATGACCGCCAGCCGCGGCTACGAATCCGGCCTTGCCGCCTTCCGCATCTCGAAACAGATGGCGGAAAAAACAATTTCCATGGGCTCTGGCAACGCCTGAGCTTCGTGATACACAAGGAATCTCACCATGAACGGTATTGACCCCATCTCCACCGGCGTCTCCGGCATCGGCCCCTCGCCGCTCAAGCTCGGTGCGGCCGACAAGGCTCCCGAGGGCGGCGAAGACTTCGCCAAACTGGTCGAAGGTCTGATCAAAGACGTCGACCAGGCGCAGAAGAACTCCGACACCTCGATGAAGCAGCTCGCAACCGGCGAGACCACCAACATCCAGGACGTCGTCACCAAGCTGGAAGAAGCCGATGTCGCCTTCCAGCTGATGAAAGAGGTGCGCAACAAGCTTCTCGACGCCTACAAGGAAGTGATGAGCCAGTCGACCTGAGCGGCATTCCCCAGATCGATTTGAGCCGTTCCTCCCAGGAGCGGCTTTTTTGCGACCTGTGCAAGTCTCGAGATTGCCATATCCTCTGGCCCCGGAGGGGCAGCCGGCAGATAGCCCAGGGTGTAGCCCGAGGGACGAGGGCAAACCCTGGGTGGGATGCCGAGTCGATTCTAGCCCCGGAGGGGCGTCCAGAGATCATCCGCGTCAATCACGCGCATTCTGCTCGCCCCTCTGGGGCTCCGGTCGATTTTCTCCCTTACCCAGGGTTTGCGACTCGTGCCTCGTCGCTACACCCTGGGCTGACATCCGGCCGCCCTTCCAGGGCGCAATCAGACTTGCACAGGTCGCTTTTTTGTGCTCAAGCCGCGTGGCAGCACGCAAAACGCCGCCGCGATGTGATCGCGGCGGCGTTGTTTACGCTCGGTCCTTGGATCAGGGAGCGGCAGGTGCCGGAGCGGGAGCCGGGGTGGGGGCGCCGGGAGCAGGCGGCAAGTTCAAGGCGCCGGGAACTTTCACCGGGGCTTTGGCCTTGCACAGCTTTTCCAACTTCGGACGGACGCTGTCGAAGCTGTCGCCGGGGATGACGTAGTACCAATCGGCGAAGCGGCGGTTTTGAGCGTCAGCCTTCTCCTTGGCTTCCTTCACATCGCGCTCCCAGATCAACTTGGTGTTTTTCGCGGTTTCCCATGCAGCGAAGGCCGCGTCGTAAGCGGTCTTCTCTTCCGGCTTTGCGCCTTCCGCAAGTTTCTTCGGCTCCTCCGGCACGGCGGGCGCCGGGAAGAGACTGTCGTTGAAGGCGCAGTTGACGAAGAGATAGCGGTTGGCTGAACCTTGCGGCTTGGTCTCTTTACTGTCCTTGGCCAGGGCAGCGCCGCTGCCGGCATCCGAAGGGTCGCCGTAGAAGACTGCGCCGAAACGCAGGGTGTAGGTGACGCCTTTGCTGGTGGCGACGGTGAACTCGCCTTCGTTGGACATCAGGCCCTGCTCGGTGACGAAGAAGCCGCGGCTCTGCAGATCGCCCGCTTCTGCTTGACTGAGACCGCCCTTTTCACCCTTGAGGATGGCAGCCAGTTTTGCCGGTTTGGGGCGGACGCTGACCAGGCGCAGCTGGGTCAGAGCTTGACTCACAGCGTCGACGGCGGTGGAGTCGATCTCCATGCCTTCCGGCGCCATGACGCCAGCACCGAACTTCCAGGCTTGATCTTGATGCTCGAGGCGGTAGCCGCCCTTCGATTTGATCGCGCCGGAGTCGATCGAGTAGTCGCGCAACTCCATCGCCTGCAGGTCGCCTTGGCCAATCTTCAGCAGATCGGTGTCGACCCAGTCGCCGAAGTTGGTGGAGACCTGGGCATCGGTCTTGACGGCGTAGGTTTTCGATTCGCCGGTGACGCGGACATAACGCCAACCGGGGCGGTTCTCGAGTTCCTTGCCGAAGATGTAGCTGGCGAGCGTCGCGCCACGGCCGTCTTTGAGGGTGAATTGAATGCCGCGGCCGCTGATGGTCTTGGCATTGAGGTCGGCGGGGTCGACGACACCGAGCTCGGCGAAGTCGCCGGGGCGGTCGGAGCGGATTTCGTTCTTGACCAGGCCGACGACTTGCGAGGCGGCGGTCTTCAGGCGTTCCTTGGCGTCGGCAGGGTAGCCGTAGTGGCTGGGAAGCGACCAGCGGCCGTCTTTGAGCTCGACTTTGAAGTTCTTGAACTGGCCGCTCTTCTCATCGAAGCTGACCACTTCCAGGCTGCTCGCGGCAGTCGGATCCTTGAATTCGGCGAAGAAGGGCTGGCCGAGGTCGGAGAAGGCCGCGGTTTCACCTTGCGAGGGGTTGAGGAGGACGGCGGCGGCGAGGGCACCGCCGGCAAGGGCGGCAAAGCACAGGGTTTTAAGGGATTCGCTCATGATCAGTTGACTCCGCGAAGACGGTTGGCGGGGGCGCCGCTGGATTCGCGGCGACGACGGGAAATGAGGATGAAGAGGCCGAAAATCACCGGCACCAGGGGCGGCAGGACGGCGGCGGCGAGGCGGACCTTGTTGCGACGGTCTTCCATCACGGTCTCGACATCTCCGCGGGCCTTTTCGACCCGGGCGGCGGCGGCCATTTCGATGTCGACGCGGCGCATCTCGAGGAGGCGTTGCTGGTAGGCCTGGGTTTGCTCCAGCTGCATCTGTTTCTCTTCGTCTTTCAGGTCCTTGCGGGTGCTGACCGCGGCAACCGCGTCATCGAGCTGTTTCTGGGCTTCGGCGAGGGCCTTCATGGTCTCGCCTTCCGATTGCAGGCGGATGCCGTCGAGGGCTTTTTCCTGATCCTTGCGGCGCGCTTCGAACCAGGCGAGATTGCGCTGCTTCGGGCGCTTCTTACGGAGGTCGAGGAAGGATTCGTCGCCGGCGAGCGAGTCGATGGCGTTGAAGAAGAAGGCGAAGTTATCGAAGTCCAGCTCGCGGTTTTCGGCGCGCATCTGGAAGATCGGGTCAGCCATGAAGTCGAGGTCGGCGATGACGACGCAGTCGAGCACCTTGCCTTGATCGCCGGAGCCGGTGATGCGGGCGGCGATGCAGGGGGCTTCCGAGGTGGCGGCGCGGCGGACGCGCTCACCTGGCTGCTTCAGGCGGGGCTGACCGAACATGGCGCCTTCCATCAGTTCGCTGCAAGGGGTCAAGGTCATGACCCCGCCGCCGGCATTGAGGAGGGGCTCGAACTTCATTTTGGAACCCTCGGCCAGCTTCAGGCTGCCGGGATAGAAGAGGACCATTTCTTGCAAGGAGGAGCTGATCTTCGGGGTTTCGGCGAAGCTGTTGAAGTCTTCGCCGCGGCCGAGGAAGAGATATTCCGGCGGCAGTTGTTTGAACTGCGGGTGCGGATTCCAGGTGTTGCCGGCGACGAGATCTTTGTGGACGGTCAGGCCGATCTTGCGGAAGAAGGCTTCGATGTCGCCTTTCGGGGCCGGCGGCTGGCCGCGGGGATCAGGCGTGTCGGCCATGAAGGGCGACAGCTTCATTTGCAGGACGCTGAGCGGGTCTTGCAAAAGCAGGCTGCGGCCGCCGCCGAGGATGTGGCTGGCGAGGCGGTCGAGCTCGGGCTGGCCGAGGGTCGACGGCTGGACCACGAGGAGGACATCGAGATCGGCCGGGTAGGGCGAGGCCGGATCGACTTCCATCACTTGGTATTGCTTGTCGAGTTCGCTCGCCATCTGCCAGGCGGGGGTGCTCTGGAAGGTCTGGTAGTTCATGCCGCCGCGGATGTTGGCTTCGGTGCGAAGCAGACCGAGCTTCTTGCGTTCGGTGACCGAAGCGGTGCGGATCGAGTGGGCCAGCTCATACTCGAGTGGCAGGGCCGGACCGACGAAGGGAATGACCCGTTGCTGCGCGCCGGAGGAGATGGCGACGCCGAGGAAGACCTGGCTGAGATTGACCGCGCCGCTGCTGGCATCTTGGATTGAGCGGGCTTCGATGTTGAAGCGGTCCTTGGCCTCTTTCGCCGCCGGAGTGTTGACCTCGGTGTCGACAATGCGAACCTGCACCTTGCCCTTGCTCATCGCCTGCATTTCGCGCAGGGTGGAGAGGAGCTGCTCACGCACCGGAGCGACCATGCCCGGCACCTTGGGCGAGACAAAGGCCTCGACCAGGACGGGGCGTTTCAGATCCCCCAGCAGATCGCGGGTGACCGGCGACAGCGAGTGGATCTTCTCGGCGCTGAGGTCGAGACGTGCGGGGAATTTGCGCAGGATGGCACCGAGCGCCGCGAGGGCGAGGAAGACGAAGGCGATGCGCAGGACGTAGTGCAGGCCGAGGCCGGCCGAAGCCGCATTGCCGTTGGCCCAATTGCGGCGCGCCAGAAGGATGCGGGCGACATAGAGCATCAAGGCGGCGCAGCCGAGGAAGCCGAGCAGGGCCTTGAGCGACAAGACGCCGGAGCTGACTTCCTGGAAGAGCGGCGACAGGCCGGAATCGCGGCCGAAGCCGCTGCGGTCGAGGAAGGCCGCCAGCGAGGGGATGGAGCCGAAGGCAGTGGCGAGATAACCGGTGCTCAGCAAGGCGCCGTTGATGGCGACGCCGAGGATGAAGGCGACGGTCGCGTTGCTGCTCAGGATCGAGGCGACCAGGCCGGCGGCGATCATCGCGGCGCCGAGCAGGAAGTAGCCGAGGAAGGAAGCGAAAATCAGGCCCGGATCGGGACTGCCGACGAAGCCGAGAACCGGCAGGATCAAGGCGGCGAAGAGGAGCGCGACGCCAAGCGTGGCGAGCAGCCCGAGGTATTTGCCGAGGACGACGTCGCCGTCGCGAGCCGGCAGGGTGAGGAGATATTCCTCCGTGCCTTGACGTTTCTCTTCCGCCCAGGCGTGCATGGTCAGCACCGGGACGAAGAAGAGCAGCAGCATCGGCATGGCGCGGTTCAGCGGCGCCAGATCGGCAATGTTGTCGAGGAAGAATCGCCCGTCACCCCAGAACTGCGCGAAGGCGCAGGCCGCAGTGAAGAGCGTGGTGAAGACATAGGCCGCCGGACTGGTGAAGAAGGCGCCCACCTGACGGCGGAAGAGGGCGGCGATGACGCGGGTTTGGGACATTTTTGAGAACTCAGGTTGAAAGGTTGAAAGGTTGAAAGGTTAGTAGTGAGAACTGAGTTATTGGGTTTCAGGTCACTGCGTCCTGCGCTACGGTTGCTTGGCGGTTCGGTTGCTCGGTTGCTGGCTGTTCCGCCTTTCAACCTTTCAACCTTCCAACCTTTCAACCTTGAACAGTCGTCAGCTGATGGAAGACCTCGTCGAGGTTCGGGCCTTTGGCCTTGAGCTCTTGCACCGAGCCGTCGAAGACGAGGCGTCCGGCGTTGACCAGCAGGACGCGGGAGGCCATCGCCTCGACTTCCTGGAGGATGTGGGTGGAGAGCAGGATGGTCTTGGTCTTGGCCAGCCGGGCGATGAGCTCGCGGACGCTGCGGATCTGGTTCGGATCGAGGCCGGAGGTCGGCTCGTCGAGGATCAGCACTTCGGGATCGTGCAGGAGCGCCTGGGCCATGCCGACGCGCTGGCGGAAGCCTTTCGACAACTTGCCGCAGGGCTTGTGCAGGACTTCTTCGAGGTGGCAGGAGTCGACGACGCGGTCGATCGCTTCCTGAACCTTGTCGAGCCCGCGGATGTCGGCGGCGAAACGCAGCGATTCCAGCGGCGTCATGTCGAGGTACAGAGGGCCGTTTTCGGGCAGGTAGCCGAGGCGGCTGGCGCCGGCAATGCGGTCGTTCTGCATGTCGTGCCCGGCGATGCGGCTGGCGCCCGCCGAGGGGGCGAGGAAGCCGGTGAGCAGCTTCATCGTCGTCGACTTGCCCGCACCGTTGGGGCCGAGGAAGGCCGCCACTTGGCCACGCGGTATGCTGAAGCTGATCTGCTCCACCGCCGTGAACTGGCCGTAGTATTTACTGAGCCCTTCGGCTCGGATCATTTCTTCACTCATGTTCTTCTATGCTCCTGTTGGGAAAAGTACGGACGCAGTTTATCCGGGCTCGCTCAGTCCGGCAAACCCCCGTCCAAGCCTTTAAGGACGATTGACAAAGAAACTTGTTGCATCGGAGAAATCGATTTTTTCTCCGAAAGTCTCCCTCGGTTCTCAAGTTTCCTCAAACTCGTAAGGCAGGAGCCGAAAAAAAGATTTGGCATTCAGCGGCAAGAGAGAGTATGATGGGAGAGTCGACTTGTGAATTGCAACCAAAACTGGAGAGCTGCAGATGGAATGGATTATTGTTGGTGGATTTTTGGCCGTGGTTTTTGCACTCATGTGCCTCTACGGCATTTATTTCCTAGTCTTCGGCTACCGCAAGGTCCAGCAAGGCTCGGCGATCATCCGCACCGGCGTCGGCGGCGCGAAGGTCAGCTTCACCGGCATTCCCGTCGGCCCCGTGTTTCACCGCATGGAAGTCATGGACATCTCAGTCAAGCGCGTCGAGATCGCACGCCACGGCGCCAGCGGCCTGATCTGTAAAGACAACATCCGCGCCGACATCAAGGTTGCCTTCTTCGTCCGCGTCAACAAAACTGAAGAAGATGTCCTCAAGGTCGCCTCGATGATCGGTGTCGATCGCGCTTCGGACCACCAGGCCCTGATGCACCTGTTTGAAGCCAAGTTCTCG
The DNA here is from genome assembly GCA_945877655.1 of Lentisphaera araneosa HTCC2155. Taxonomy (GTDB): domain Bacteria; phylum Verrucomicrobiota; class Lentisphaeria; order Lentisphaerales; family Lentisphaeraceae; genus CAMCSH01. Next base: position 19,289 of record CAMCSH010000017.1, read on the forward strand.
GAAGCCCTGAAAACCGCCGGCAAGGCCTTCGACTTCGAAGATCTCTACACCAAGCGTCTTGAGTTCAAGGAACAGATCAAGCAGCTGATCGGCACCGACCTCAACGGCTACCACCTCGAAGATGCCGCCATCGACGAACTCGAACAAACCCCGAAAAACCTGCACAACCCCGACAACGTCCTCGACGTCCAGGGTCTCGACAAGATCACCCGCATCACCCAGGAACGGAAGATCACCATCAACGAGAAAGAGCGCGAACAGGAAAAGGCGATCACCCGCCAGAACGTCGACGCCCGCGAAAAAATCCTCGACATGGAACGCGAACTGGCCAACGCCGAAGCGACCCAGCGCAAAGAGATCGACAGCCTGCGCGCCCGCACCGAAGCCGAGACTCACAAGGTCCAGCAGGAAGAACGTTTGCGCGCCGAACAGGCCCGCATCAACACCGATGAACAGCTCGCCATCGCCGAAGAAAACAAGAAGCGCCAGATCATCGTCGCCGAAAAATCGAAAGAGAAGACCGAAGCCGTCGAAACCGAACGCGTCGAAAAAGACCGCGCCCTCGAAGCCACCGAGCGCGAGCGCGTCGTCACCCTCGCCCAGATCGAGCGCGACAAACAGGTCGAGATCGAGCGCAAGACCATCCAGGAAGTCATCCGCGAACGCGTCGCCGTCGAGCGCACCGTCGCCGAGCAGGAAGAGAAGATCAAAGACACCCGCGTCTTCGCCGAACTCGATCGTCGCAAGGCCGACGCCACCAAGACCGCCGAAGCCAGCGCTGACGCCATTCTGATCACCGAGACCCGCAAGGCCGAAGCCAGCAAGAAGTCCGCCGAGCTCAACGCCGAGCGCGATTACACCGTCGGCGTCCGCCAGGCCGAAGGCGACAAAAAGCGCGCCGAGCTGTACTCGGAAAAAGCTCTCGTTGAAGCGGAAACCGCGAAAAAAGCCAGCGCCTTGCACGCCGAAGGCATGAAGTCGAAAGCCGAAGGCGACGCCGCCACGCAGGCAGCCCCCGGCATCGCCGAAGCCCGCGCCAAATCGGCCCTCGCCGAAGCCTTCGAGAAACAAGGCAAGGCCGAAGCCAGCGTCCAGCTCGCCATGGCCGACTCCGCCCTCAAACAAGGCACCGCCGAAGCCGACGTCTACCGCCTCAAGGCCCAGGCCGAAGCCCAAGGCCGACTCGCCAACGCCGAAGCCACCCAGAAACAGGGTGCCGCCGAAGCCGACGTCAGCCGCCTCAAGTACGAAGCCGAAACCAAGTTCATCCACGACAAGGCCGAAGCGATGAAAAAGCTCGACGGCGTCGGACGCGACCACGAAGAATTCAAGCTTCGCCTCGCCAAGGAACAAGCGGTCGAACTGGCCCAGATCACCGTCCAGGCCGACATCGCCGCCGCCCAATCCGAAGTCCTCAAGGCCGGCCTCGCCTCCGCCAAGATCGACATCGTCGGTGGCGACACGATCTTCTTCGACAAGCTCATGTCCTCGGTCATCAAGGCCCGCGAAATCGACTCCCTCGTCGGCCGCTCCAAGACCCTCACCCAGGTCAAGGACACCTTCTTCGACGGCCAAGGCGGCGGCGACTTCAAAGCCAACCTGCGCGGCTTCGTCGACAAGTTCGGGGTCAGCGCCGAGGAGCTCAAAACCCTCTCCACCGCCCGCCTCCTCCACAAGCTGGGCAGCCAGGCCCAGGGCACCGACAAAGACCTCATCAACCAGGCCATTGCCGCCGTCCAGTCCCTCGGCCTCGGCGACAGCAAGGCGGGCGATCTGCTGAAGTAAGATTTGGACTGAAACCGCCGGAGCTTGCTCCGGCGGTTTTTTGCGCAGCAAGCTCCTCGATATCTGTCGATGTCTATCGATAGCTATCGAGGGTATCGATAGGCATCGACAGATATCGACAGATATCGAGTGCTGCCCTGCCTATCCTCCCAATCCCTGCGCTCTCCAAATCTTGCGTCTTGCCACCGCCCCGCCCTTGCAAGGCGTGGCAAAGGTCGCAAGGTGGAGAAAAACACGGAAACCCCGCATGGCCAAGAAACGACGCGTCGATGAATTGCTGGTGGAAAGGGCCCTCGCCGAGGACATCGATGAAGCCCGCCGCCTGGTCATGGCCGGCAAGGTTCGCACTGGCCCGGATTCAGTCGTCGGCCGCGCCTCCGATCTGCTGTCGGAAGACACGCCGCTGCAAGTCGACATTCCCTGCCCCTATGTCAGCCGCGGCGCCTTCAAGATCCTCGCCGCGATCGAACGCCTCGCCCCCGATCTCAGCGGCCGCACCGCCATCGACCTCGGCGCTTCGACTGGCGGCTTCACCGATCTCCTTTTGCAGAAAGGCGCCAAGAGGGTTTTCGCCGTCGATGTCGGCAGCGGTCTGCTGCATTGGAAATTGCGCGGCGACCCGCGGGTTTCCCTGCTCGAAGGCGTCAACGCCCGCCGCCTCGAAGCGAGCCAAGTTACCGAGCCCTGCCAGATTTTGACCTGCGATGTCGCCTTCATCTCCGCCACCGCGGTGCTGCCGGCCGCAGCGCCCTTCCTCGCACCCGGCGCCCTCGCCTTTGTCCTGGTCAAACCGCAGTTCGAAGTCAGTCGCGACAAGGTCGGCGACGGCGTCGTGCGCGATCCGCAAATCCGCGAAGACGCGATTGTCGGCGTTCTCGAGTTCTGCCGCAAGCAGCTCGGTTGGGAATTGATCGAGCGCAATCCCTCGCCTCTGAAAGGGCCGAAGGGGAATGTCGAAGAAGTCGCGGTCTTCCGCATCTCGACATCGGGTTTGGCAAGTCCCTGATTGCGGGGCAGATTGACAGCGAGACCCGAGGAAATCACCTATGGCCACTTCACCCCATACCCGTTTGACCCTGCTCGAGCGCATCCGCTCCGGCGATGAAAGCGGCTGGTTGGAATTCTACGAGATCTACCGTCCCTTGGTCCTGTGGCTCGCCCGCAGCCGCGGCTTGCGCGACCCGGAGAGCTGCCAGATGCTGGTCCAGGCGGTGATGCGCCATTTCGCCGGCTCCGAGTGGTCGCACGACCCCGAGAAGGGCCAGTTCCGCTCCCTGCTTCTTCGTATTGCCTCCTTCAAGCTCCATGAAGTCCTGCGCGAGCTCCAGCCGCTGCAGTCGCGCCAGCTCACCGGCAAGGACTCGGTCGACGCCATTCCGGCGGGCAAGCCGATGGAACAGATCGAGGCCAAGGACACGCCCCGGGATCAGAACCAGGAAAGCCTCGACCGCGGACTTGAGATCCTGATGGCCGACGAAGAGGTCGATCCGCGCCATCTGCAGGTCCTGCTGCTGTCGCTCGAGGGCCTCAGCCTGGTGCAGATCACCGAGCGCACCAAGCTCGGCCTGTCCAATGTCAAGATCATCCGTCACCGTCTCCTCGCCCGTCTGCGTCAGATCATCGCCGACGAGGATCTGTGAATCAGCCCGGCTCCTGTCTGAGTCTTGAGCGCCTGCTCGAGCTCTCCTGTGGCCAGGCCGCCGAGGCGCCGGAAGAAGAGCATCTTGCGGGCTGTCCCGAATGCTCGGCGCAACTGCAGGAGCTGTGCGACGACGAGGCCCATCTCGACGGCATGCGCAGGGTTTCTCCGATCGGCGATTTCGGTCCTTACCGGATCCTCCACGTTCTCGGCGAAGGCGGCATGGCGAGGGTCTACGCCTGCTCCGAACCCGGTGGCGAGCCAGTGGCGGTGAAGGTCTGCCGCGAACCCCGTCTGCAAGCATATTTCGAAGCGGAAGCGAAGCTCTTGCAACGCTGCCTCGAAGGCGACGTGCCTGGCATCCTGCCGCTTCTCGGCGGCAATCTCGACGCCCTCCCTTCCTATCTGGTTCTGCCGATCTGTTCCGGCGGCACCCTGGCGCAAAAATTCAAGAAGGAGAAACGCCTGCCGCCGCGCCAGGTCTGGCAGCTCGCCAAGCGCCTCGGCGCCGCGCTTGCCGGACTGCAGCGCATCGGCGTCGTCCATGGCGACCTGAAGCCGGAGAATATCCTCCTCGACGGTCGCGACGAGGCTTGGATCGCCGACCTCGGCACCGCGCGCCAGATGAAGATCCAAGCGGAAGAAGAGGAAGCGCGGAAAACCGGCACTCGCGCCGACGCGATCACCGCCGCCTACATGGCTCCCGAACAGGCGCGCGGCGGCTCCGCCAGTTCCGCCTCCGACATCTTCTGCCTCGGCCTCATCCTCTACGAAGCCGCCAGCGGCCGGCATCCCTGCGGCGAAGGCACCAACTGGGAGATCGTCTCGCGCATGCTCGCCGATCCGATCCCCGACATCGCCAGGATCTGCCCGAAGCTGCCGCAGGGCCTGGCCGAATTCATCATGTCCTGCCTGGCGAAAGAGCCGCGGAAACGCCCGGACGCCGCCAGCCTGGCCAAGCTGTCGCCTAAGCTCCTGGCGCCGCCCGGCCTGTGGCGCCGCAGCCGCGTCTTCCGCATCTCGGTTTACACCTTGCTCACCTTGCAGGCAGCGGCGCTGCTCGGCATCTGCCTGGCCCAGGTCTTCCGCGTACCTCCCGAGACCCAGGAGCGCGGTGAATCGTCGGTCAAAGCCAAGGCGCCGGCCAAAACGCCGAAACGCATTGAACGGGAAACGATGCTCGGCCCGCTGAATCGCAAAGACCTGTCCTTGATGGCAGCTTCCCTTGGCCTGGCGGAGAAGGACCTCCAGGGAATCGTGATCAAAAAATACTCCTATCAGCACTACCAGGCCTTCCGCAACCAGGATCGCATCCGGATCCTGATGTGGGGCGGAAAGGAATGGCTGTCCCTGGCCGATTTCCGCTGCAAGGACACTCTCTATGTCGAGCTCCTGAAAAAAGCGCCTTACGCCAATTTCTACGTCTTCCGCAACAACACCTACTCGATGTTCCGGCGCGACAAGAAAAACCTCGACCTCGGCAATCTCAGTCCCTGCGCTGGACCTCCAGAAGACCTGGAATTGCTCTTCCCATGAGGCCCGGGATTTCATCGAGATTTCAGCCGCCGAAGCAAGGGTCGGCGGCATTCCCCGGTTAGATTGACGCATCAGCTTTCACTCCGAGGGAGAAACACCATGCGCCTGCTTGTCGTCGAAGATCAACCCAAGGTCGCGGCCTTTATCGTCAAAGGCCTTCAGGAAGAAGGCTGGACTGTCGACCTCGAAACCGATGGCGAAGCGGGTTTGCGGGCGGCGCAAAGCGGCCGTTACGACCTGATTATCCAGGACATCATGCTGCCCGGCATCGATGGCTTCACCGCGATCGAGGCCCTGCGCAAAAGCGGCAGCCGCTGCCCGATCCTCGCCCTCAGCGCCCGCGACGAAGTCGAAGACCGCATCCGCGGCCTCAACGTCGGCGCCGACGACTATCTCGCCAAACCCTTCGCCTTCGGCGAACTCCTCGCCCGGGTCAAGGCCATCCTCCGCCGCGGCAAAGACAATGATGACGGCTTGCTGCATTTTGCCGACATCGAGCTCAATCCCATCCTGCGCGAAGTCCGTCGCGGCGGTCAGAAGATCAACCTGACGGTGAAGGAGTTCGCCCTGTTGGAACTGCTGATGCGCAATCCCAACCGGGTCCTCACCCGCACCACCATCATGGAAAAGGTCTGGGAGATCAGCTTCGACACCGAGACCAACATCGTCGAGGCCTTCATCCGCCTGCTGCGCAAGAAGATCGACGCTGACTTCGAACCCAAGGTGATCCGCACCGTGCGCGGCGTCGGCTACCGCATCAGTCTGGAAGACTGAAGGTGCAGCAGTGGAATGGAACCGAGTTGAAAGGTTGAAAGGTTGAAAGGTTGAAAGGTGGGCACATGAAAACCAAGATCAAGCAGAGAGGCGGCTCGGCCATGCTTTCAGTCCTCTTCAATCCCGATGACCCTGCCGTTAGTCTTTGCTCATGCTCTGCCTTTCAACCTTTCAACCTTTCAACC
>CAMCSH010000018.1 GCA_945877655.1 Lentisphaera araneosa HTCC2155
TTTTGATCTTGGATTCTCTTCGCCGTCAGCGTCGAACCAAGGAGGTAGGGAGTAAGGGAGTAAGGCAGGAGCGCATAAGAGTTCACTCCCCAACTCCCTCGTTCCCTCACTCCCAAGCCTGGAGATTGAATCCCGAGTGATACAGCTCGGCTTATTTTGCGGCTTCAGGGGTGTTTAGGCAGTTTCTCGAGATCTGCGGCGGTGATGGCGGCATGGCGATACAAGTCCTTGCTTTTCATCCGGGCCAAGGAGATCATCAGATCCAGTTCCAGTGCCGCCGTCGCATCTGTCGGACGTGGCACGGCTTGCAGTTCGGCCAAACTCTCCTGCCAGGCCAGCTGGGCGATGTGCTCCAGGATTTTGGCGCTGAGTGGCTGGCCGAGATTTTTGGTCATCTCCAATTCGCTAGGAAGGATGAGCGGATCTGCCGGAACATTGAAATTCGGGTTCGGCTTGTCGGTCACCTGGTCGATGGCTTCCTGGACGCTGCTGACTTGGTCGCGTCGCTGGCCGAGCTGCAGGAGAGCATGTCCGTCGAGGCTGCGTTCGTAGGTGGTGATCTGGTAGGCCCACTGCTGATCGTCGGGAACCAGGATGTCCGGCGGCGTCTGGCAGACGGCGAGCCGCAAACGGCGGATTTCGCATTCCTTCTCGATGATAAAGTGGTCATACACATCGCAGGAGATCGGCTGGCAGTTTTGCGCCGGCAGCGGCGGCACGACTGGGTGTTTCCGCTCCGGGATGCGAGCGGTGTTCCACGGGCCGTCAGCCGGCTGCGTCGTTCCTCGCGTGACGGTGCCAGCGCCGCGTCGATTGTCCACCACCGGAGCGCCGGGCTTGACGCCTTGGGTTGTACCGCGGGTGACGGTGCCGGGATCCGGCGTCGTGTTTTGGCTCGGCTTCAGCGGCGCGGGAGTGGGATCGATATGTCGGGGGGTGACAGACGGTCTGGAGCTGCCGCGATCGGAGTCGCCGGAAGTCGGCTCCAGCGTAGCAGGAGTGGGGCGGGATGAGCCGCGATCGACGGGGGTGTTGTTGGCCGGACGGGAGTTGCTCCCGCCTGAAGGATCAAGCGGCTCGAGGCTTGGGACTCCCCGCTGGCCTTGTGCCGCCAATTCCAAGGGGAAGGGCCAGCCGCAAACTGCGGGCGACACGGTTTCGCCGGGAAGCCAAGCGCAGGGCTTTTTCAAGGAAGCAGGCGGGCTGGCAGGAGCCGCTGGAGCTGGCGTGCAGCGGCGTCTTTGAATGAGCAGCTGGATGAGGTCGTTTTCTGCTGAGTTGAGATCCCAGTTAAGGCGTTTGAACTCGTCGTTGTCAAGACTGCGGAAGCCGGGCTTGAGCACCAGTTGCGGCGCCCGCCGCAGCTCCTGGTCGCGCAGATCGGGCTTGGGGATCTGGATGCCGGCGAGACGTTGGCCGTCGGCCGGGACGAGTGAAAAGCGGAGGCCGAACTGACGCGGCTGCTTTTTCACGAGGTCTTCGATCGCGGCACTGAGGAGCTGATTCATCGAGCCGTCCTGGATGACGAGGAGGACGGGGGCTTGCAGGATGTTCTCCAGGGCACCTTCGATGGCATCCGCTGTGGCGGCATAAGCGGGATCCAGCTGCGTCGCTCCTTGCATCCAGGCGAGGGCGAGGGCGGGCTGGCCGGCGGTGAGAAAGAGATCCGAACGCTGGGCGCGGATTTCGGCCATCATCCGGCGGGTGGTTTTCAATGACGGTTCTTCGCGGAAGAGCGGCCCGAGCAATTGCTCGGCGGCGTCCGGCCGATGGGCTTTCAAAGCGTCACGCGCCGGCACAAAGATCAGATTCTCCTCCTGCAGAAGATACTTCAGCCGCTGCTGAGTGCAGGCGCCGCTGGATGCCCGCTTGGGGCCGGGAGCGAGGGTTTTCGCGGCGCCGATCAAATCGCCTTCATCCGCCAGCAGTTTCGCGGCCCGGAGGAGGGCGGCTTCGGAAGACTGCGCTTCGGCGACGGGAGCCGCCGGATTCGGGGAGGATTGCGGGTCCAAAAAGAGAAAGAACACCGGCAGTAAATGGGGGTTCATGGAAAAAGGCATGACGGGAGTTGTTCTTGTCCGCGTCTGAGGCCTCTGTCAAGAACATAATCGGAGCCCGATGCGAAAGCAAGGTTTTTGCTCAGGAAAAATTCGTAAGCACTTGGGAGCAAGAGATGCTTAGCCCGTGCCACAGAGGCCGGGGCTCCCAAGAACTCTGCGGCGCGATGAGCAGCGCAAGCCTGATCTGGAGTGCCCCGCTCGTGTTTTTGCGTTCCCCAACTGTGTCCCTGTACGCTTGCTAGCCGCGGCACAGGCGCGCCGCCACTTCGTAGGCCTCGGCTTTCACGGCGAGATCGAAGGCGGTGTCGCCGGCAGTGTCGCGGATCTTGGTGCTCGCGCCCAGGTTCAGCAGTTCACAGACGAAGGCGAGCCGACCTTGCGCCGCTGCCAGATGCAGGGCGCTGCGGCCTTTCAGGTCGCAGCCGTCGGGATCCAGGCCGTGACGGATCAAAGCTGCCGGACTGCCGCTGTTGGGCATCACGGCGAGCCGGTGCAGCAGGGTCGCACCATCGGAATCGCGGAGAAAGAGATCGACCTCGTGTTCGCTGAGAAAATGTTCGAGCTGTGCCGGGCTGGCGCAGGTCTCCAGCAAGCGGTCGAGATCGCTCCGGGCAGCCTGCGATAGACGAGGCAGGACATCGAGGAAAAAAATTTCCTCGCTGAGAAGTTTGATCATGGCTTTTCTTTCCGTTTTCAGGGTTGTCGTGAGGCTTTTTTCAGGCTTGAGGGTCATTGTGCAGGCGCCGCGCCAATTTCCTCCTTGCAGCCCGGCAACCGCGGACGAAAGTCGGTGTCCGAACAGACTTTCCGGGAGAGAGCTGAGAAATGAGCTTCAAGATCCGTCATTCACGCCGTTGGCTGGCCCTCGCCGGCCTGCTCGCCGTCGCCTTGGCCGGGCTGCTCTGGAACCGCCAGCGCAGCCCGGAGCAGAGCGTTCAGGTCCGGCTCGAATCGCGCGGACGCGTCCTGCTCGAACGGGGGCGCCTCGCCCCGATCCTTTCCCATCCCCTCCAGGTCCGCTGCAGCGGCAGCTTGAAAATGATTCTCGCCCATGGCACCTGGGTCGACAAGGGCGGAGTCGTCGCCCGGGTCGACATCAGCGAAGAGCTGGCGAAGCTGCCGAAGCTCGAGAATGAAGTCGCGGCGAAACAGGTCGACCTGCAAGGGAAGGAGCGCGAATACGAGGTGGTCGACCAGGAGACGCGCAACGAATCGGAGCTTCGCAACGCGCGGGCCCACGCTGCCCGGATCGAACAGGCCTCCGTCCTCGCCCGGCCGGACGCCGAGGAGTTGAAGCTCCTCGAGATCGATCGCGAGCTCATCGCCACGACTCATCAGGAAGCCACGTCGGAACGCGAGCGCCAGCAGCGTCTGATGGAGGCCGGCTTCCTCTCCGAGCTCGGACTGGCGCCTTTCCAACGCCGGGAGGAAGCGGCGCGTGAAGCCTGGATCGAAGCCGGCTTGCGCATCGACATCGCCAAAAAAGGACCGACGGAGGAACGCCGGGCACAGCTGCGCACCGCTCTCGAACGGGCCGAAGCGGAACTGGAACGCGCCGGCAAGGCGAGACAGCGCCGCCTCGCCGAAATCGCCCAGACCGTCGACGCCGCCAAAAAGGCCCTTGCCGTGGCCGTGGCGGAACTCGAAAACGGCCGCCGCCTCGCGTCGCAGGGCGAAGTGTTCGCGCCCGCCTCGGGTCATGTCGCCCTCCGCACCTTCCGCGACTGGCAGAACGGCGGCCAGATCAGCCGCTTCGCCCCCGGCGCCCCTGTGGAGCAGTCGGATGTCATCGGCATGGTCGTCGAACCCGGGCATCTCAGGATCGAAATCCTGGTCAGCGAAGTCGATCTGGTCCGCCTCTGCGCCGGCCAGAGTGCTCTCATCACCTTGCCCGCCCTGCCGGGCCTCCGCCTCAAGGCTGCCGTCGAAAGAGTCGGCCAGGCCGGCCAGGACCGGAACTTCTACCAGCCCGGCAGTGAAGGCGCCGAAACCGGCGTCTCGCTCCACTCGGTCGAACTCAAGCTCCTCGACATCCCGCCCAGCCTCCGCCCGGGCATGACCGCCGACTGCGAAGTCGTCATCGACCCGCCTCGGCCCCGGCTTCTCGCCTCCCGCAATGCCGTCGAAGGTTCCAGTGATTCAGGCTGGTTCGTCTGGCGCCGCAGCTCCCTCGGATGGGACAAGGTCGAGGTCAAGGGCTACCCGGTCGATGAACTCGATTTCTACTTCGCCACCGGCGTCCAGGAAGGCGATGTCCTGCGCCTCACCGCCAACCCCTGAGACTTGTTTTTTTGCGCGGCCGTCCCCATAATGGCTTCACCGCCATAGATGGAGACCGTCCAGATGATCAGCGCCCTCCTCAGCCTATTTCTCGCCGCCGCCCCCGATGCCCAGGCCCTGAGCCCCGCACCCGCGACGGCCGCCCCGGCCAATGCCTGGAAGGCGCCGGCACCGCTCCTCATCACCCGGCCCGATTATTACGTCAACGGCACCTGGGGAGGCCTGTCCGACGGCAAGACCATCGGCGTTGACGGCAAGCTCTTTGCCGATCACTCGATCTATGACCGCGACACCGGCTGCTTCGATGAATGGATCGACCTCGCTAAAAGCAAGCTCCCCAGCCCCGCCTCGGATCGGCTTGGCTCCCTCATCGACGCCGCTTGGGCCGAAACCGATGCCGCCCGCCAGCGCATCTGGGACAACTTCGCCAAACGTTACAAAATGACAGCCCAGAAAGCTCCTGAATGGGCCCTTGCCCAAGCGATCATGGGGATGCGCTTGGCCCAGCGCGACTATGGACGCCTGAAGACCGAAATCGAAAGGGCCGAGCATGTCCGCGCCGATCGCTGCGACGCCAATGACGCTTCCTCTCCTGAGGTCGCTGCCCGGCGCGCTCGCCTCCGGCAGGCGGTAAACAGCATGGCAAGCAGCCGCAGCAGCCTGCACCAATTGCTCAAGCCGCAACTCGCCGCCGCCTGGCCGGAATTCCTCGCCAAACACAAAGATCCCAACACCTACGTCCAAGTTGCCAAAGGGGTCCAGATCATCACTTGGTGGAAAGGCGAACCCGCCGCCGGACACCTCGCTGAAGAATTCGCCCTCGTTGCCCAGGGTAAGCCTCTCATCCGCGGCCTCCTCGTGCTTGATCAAGACGCCAAGTTCCGCCAGGTCTCGGACAAAGCCCTGACCCTCAAAATGGCCGACGGGTCAAGCCTCAAGGTTCTCCAGGTCGAGGCGGCACAAGGCGTGCAATTCCTCGAAAACGGCAAGAGCGGCCTGAACGTCATCTCCGGCTGGATCAAGCAGAGCGACGCCCAAAACCTGCCGGCAAAAAAATAACGAGCTGTATCACTCGGGATTCAAATCTATCTCCAGGCTTGGGAGTGAGGGAACGAGGGAGTTGGGGAGTGAACTCATATGCGCTCCTGCCTGACTCCCTGACTCCCTAGCTCCCTCACTCCCTGACTCCCTGACTCCCTGACTCCCTACCTCCCTGACTCCCTTACTCCCTTACTCCCTGACTCCCTTACTCCCTAGCTCCCTCACTCCCTGGTTCGACGCTGATGGCGAAGAGAATCCAAGCTCAAATCAGAATGATACACGTCGAAAAATAAGCCGCGGCCAACGGGGTGATGACGCTGTTTTACCTCTCTCGCCGCAGTAAAACCCGATTTATAGCTTGCCCTCTTTTCAATTCGGGCGACAGTAGCTCCCAACAGCCCACGAGAGACCACCACCATGCGAGTCGCCCTTTTCATCCCCTGCTTCATCGATCAGTTCTACCCTCAGATCGGCTTGGCGACGGCAGAAGTGCTGGAGCGCTTCGGTTGCACCGTGGTTTTCCCGGAAGGCCAGACCTGCTGCGGCCAGCCGATGGCCAACAGCGGCTGCAATGACGACGCAGCGCCGCTGGCCCGCAAATATGTCGAAGTCTTCGACGGCTACGACTACATCGTCTCGCCCTCGGGCTCGTGCACCTCGATGGTGCGCAAGCACTACGACGGCCTCTGTGCCGACGATGCCAAGTCGAATCAAGTCCGCCAGCGCACTTACGAGTTTTGTGAATTTCTCATCGATGTCCTCAAGGTCGAATCCTTCCCCGGTCTCCGCTTGAATCGCAAGGTCGCCTATCACAGTGCCTGCCACGGCTTGCGCGAGCTACGCCTTGGCCGCGCTTCGGAGCGGATGGACGCCCCCGGCTCAAAGCCGGAGGCCCTGTTGGCCATGGTCGAAGGCCTGCAACTGATGCCGATGGAACGCCCGGACGAATGCTGCGGCTTCGGCGGCACTTTCGCCGTTGCCGAAGAAGCCGTGTCGGTCCGCATGGGTTGCGACAAACTCGGTGATTGCAGCCGCTCCGGCGCCGATCTGGTGGTCTCCACCGATATGAGCTGCCTGATGCATGTCGGCGGCCTCGCCTCGCGGCAGAAATCGCCCTTGCGCTTCGTCCACATTGCCGAAGTGCTGGCTGGACGCCTGAGCTGAGGCAATCGCGGAAATTCCCGCCGTCAGCCGTCCTCCAAGTGGCAAGTGAGAGCAATGTAGGGGAGTTCGAACCCTAATCCCGAGGCACTCACGATGTCAGACTCCTCTTCGGAAGCCGCTGCGGAGGGACGGCAACGAGGCGTGGCAGAAGAGGGTGGCGACGAGAAGGGCGGCGGCAAGAGAAAGAGTCCGTTTCATGGCTTCACCCCAGCCGCGCTCTTCCGGGCTTGCGCCTCGGCTTCCTTGGCAAAGAATTGGCTGCGCTTGTAGGCGTAATACACCTCCAGCATCAGGCAGGCGTGGGCGGTGGTTTCGAGGCGTTGGTCGAGATCGGAAATGATAAGACCGGGCGGGGTCCAATAGCCCTCGGCTTGCTGATCCTAAAAACCGCAGCAGCCCAGGACTTTCCGCGACCCTTTCAGGGTCAAAAATCATAACTCATTCCAAACCAGGGTGTCGCCGATGCGGCTCAACCCTGGGCTAAAATCTGAAACCCCTTTGGGGTCAAGCTGCAGTTGAGCTCAAACAAGTTCGACAGCGGTTTTTAGGCTGATTCTTCCGCAGGATCGGCTCGAATGTCTGGCGCCAGTTTCGCCATTCGTCGCCCCCCTGCTCGAAGGCGGCGTAGGTATGTTGATGCCAGGTCGAAATCGGTTGAGGCTGGCTCCAGTCAAGCGCCTTGTTGTCCTCTTGGAAGACCTGGTGGGCGAGGGGTTCCCATTCCGGCAGGATCTTGCCGTTCCGGACTTCTACCGCCAGGCGCTGCGATTCTACCTCGGTGACGACTTCGACATCGAGATCAAGGAAGGGATGAAGTCGCCGTATGTGAAGTGAGCCGGCAGCGGCTGCGCCACCCTCGTGGGCTGGCACACTATCTCATCCCGGCTATCTTTGCTCCATGACCCACCTCACTATCAAGATCGGCACCAGCGACTTCCGCTACCTGCGGGAGCGCGGCGGCTATTATGTCGACAAGTCGCTCTTCATCGCTGCCGTCATCGAGAGCAGCCAGATCATCGTCCTGCCGCGCCCCCGACGCTTCGGCAAGACCCTCAACATGAGCACCTTGAAGATCTTCCTCGACCGCAAAGAGAAGGATCAGGACGCCCTCTTCGCCGGCCTGAAGATCCTCGAGCAGCCAGAATCGATCCTCCGCCACAAGGCCCGCCATCCGGTCATCGCCCTCACCCTCAAAGACTGGAAGTTCGCTAAGGCCAAGGAACTGGAAACCAAGCTCCGTTATGCCGTCGCCACGCTCTGTGAGGAGAATGCCGATCTCCTGCCGCATCTGAGCGCCAATGAACAAGCCGTTTTCGCCGCCTTGGCCGATCGCAGTGCTTCGCTTTCCTCTCTGCAGGACAGCCTCCTCACCCTCTCCGGCTGGATGAAACGTGCCCATGGCGAAGACGTCGCAATCCTCATCGACGAATACGACTCGCCCCTGATCAACGCCTGGATGGAAGGCCATCTCGACGAAGCGATCCAGCTCCTGCGCCCCTGGTTCAGCGCCGGCCTGAAGGACAACCCCGCGGTCTTCAAGGGCATGATGACTGGCATCCTCCGCATCGGCAAGGAGAACCTCTTCTCCGGCCTCAACAACCCCGAAATCGCCACCGTCCTCGACGAGGGCGCCTTCGAGGACAAGTTCGGCTTCACCGAGGACGAGGTCGCCACCATGCTCGCCGACTTCGGCAAGAGCGACAAGATGGCCGAGGCTCGGCAGTGGTACAACGGCTACCGCTTCGGCGCCTCCACCATCTACAACCCCTGGTCGATCACCCACTACGCCAAGAGCCACGACAAGTTCCCCCGTCCCTACTGGGTCAACACCTCCGACAACGCCCTCGTCTACCAATCGCTCGCCGAACGCGAAGACGAGATCCGCGACCAGCTGCAAGCCATCCTCGAGGGCCGCGAAGTCCGCGCCCATCTCAACGACAACACCGTCTTCGCCGACATCTCTCGCGACCCCAACTCCCTGTGGTCCTTCCTCGTCCACACCGGCTACCTCAAGGTCGGCGAGCCGAAACAGAATTCCGCAGGAGACACGGTTCGCCCCCTCGCACTTCCCAACGAAGAGCTCCGCAGCATCTTCCGCACCTTCGTCGACCGCGCCTACTGGAAACCCAGCTATCAGGGCCTGGTGACCATTCTTGACGCCATCCTCGAAGACGACGCTCCCAAGCTGCAGAAGGAGCTCGGCGAGATGTTCCGCCAGATCGTCAGTTTCCACGACGTCGCCAAGAACCCCGAGGCCTTTATCCACGGCTTCCTTCTCGCCATGGCCGCCAACCTCTCCAACCGCTTCCAGATCGAATCCAACCGCGAAGCCGGCCTCGGCCGCGCCGACTTGATCATGATCCCGCTCCACCCCAGCCGCTACGGCAAACCCAAGATCTTCGAGTTCAAATCGATCGCGGCGGACGCCAATCCCGAAACCGCCTTGACCGAAGCGCTGGCCCAGATCGCCAACAAGGACTACCCCGCCCGTTGCCGCGCCGCCGGTTTCGCCGATTTTGCAGCCTTCGCGCTCGTTCAGCAGGGGAAGCAGCTGTTCATCCGGATGGCGTGAAGAAGCCGTCCCAGTTTCGGCTGAACATCATCGTCATCAGCCCGGTGTTCTGACAGCAGCTGGCAAAACCAGCGTGTCGATGAGCCGGCTCACCGGACCCGAGGAATTCCGCGGCGAGATGTACGCCTGCGGCCTCGACTTCTGCGTCCCTACTGAATTCTACCGCCAGGTGGTGCCCGAGGCCATCGAATACGCGCTCGCAGAAGCCGGCATCCTCAAGTCTGCCCCCGTCAAAGTTCCTGAAGAAAACGATGACAAGCCCCAAAGATGACCAGCCGACAGCAACAGCCGGCGGGATGCCAGCGATCCAATAGATGAGCAGCCAACTCTCGCTCTCGAGTGGCGCGCAGCCGGCGGGACGCCAGCGATCCAGTATGGGAACAAGTTCTTAGCTGCCAGAGTTCTTCCGTGCCCTCCGTGTCTTCCGTGGTGGAAAAAGCTCTCGAGCGCAGCAAGCCGGAGGGCCGCCAGCGATCCCGAGAGGGAACAAGTTCTTTCCGTGGTGAAATCGCCTTCCCATCCTATCTTGGGCAGCAACAAAACCGGGAAGGATGACCATGGCCAGCGAGGAGAAAGCTCTGACGCCGATGATGCGGCAGTACACCGATCTGAAAGCGACTCTGCCGCCCGGCACCCTGCTCTTCTTCCGCCTCGGTGACTTCTATGAGGTCTTCGATGAAGATGCGGTCACCGCATCGCGCGAGCTCGAATTGACCCTGACCAAGCGCCATGAACAATCAATGGCCGGCATCCCCTACCATCAGCTCAATAACTACCTGCCGAAACTGCTCGAAAAAGGCCTGCGCTGCGCCGTCGCCGAGCAGACCGAGGATCCCGCCCAGGCCAAGGGCCTGGTGAAGCGCGAAATCGTCCGCATCGTCACCCCTGGCACCGTGCTCGAAGAAGGCATCCTGCCGGCCCGCCGCGCCAACTGGCTCGGCTGCGTCGTTTCCGCCGGACGCGGCGCCTGGGGCCTGGCCCTGCTCGACCTCAGCACCGGCGACTTCCGCTGCGGCTCCTGCGGCAGCGACGCGACCCTCGAAGGCCTGATCCACAGCGCTGGCCCCGCCGAGCTGCTGCACGCGCCCGATGCCAAGCTGCCGGAAATCCCAACCAGCACCGTCCTCACTCCCGCCGAGCCTTGGCGATTCGACGGCAAGACCAGCGTCGAATCGCTGTGCCGCCACCTCGGTGTCACCACCCTCGACGGCTTCGGCCTGCGCGGTCAGGACGCCGCCGCCCTGGCCGCCGGGGTGCTCCTCGACTGGGCTCGCGACACCCTGCGCAGCGAAGTCAAACACGTCCGCTCGCTCGTCTCCTGGCGCGAAGGCGAGGGCCTGCGCCTCGACCGCGCCACCCGTCGCCACCTCGAGATCGCCGAGCCGCTGTTCCGCGACGCCAAGGACTCGACCCTTCTCGCCGTTGTCGACCGCAGCGTCACGCCGATGGGCGCCCGCCTCTTGCGCGAACGCCTGCTGCAGCCCCTGGCCGAGCGCGCCGCTATCGAATCCCGCCTCGAAGCCGTCGCCGCGCTTTTTGCGGAACCCGCAGTTTTGCACGACCTGCGCACGTCCTTGGCGGAAGTTCGCGACATCGAGCGCATCGCGGCGCGTTGCACCCTCGGCACCGCCAATCCGCGCGACCTGCAAGCGCTGCGCAGCGCCCTCGTCGCCGTGCCGCGTCTGCGGGAACTGCTTGACGGCCTGCCCTCGCCCTTGCTGCTCGAAGAACGCGCCCGTCTCGCCGCCCTGCCCGAGCTCGCGGCCAGCATCGCCGCCTGCCTCGTCGACGAACCGCCGATGAGCACTCGCGACGGCGGCCTGATCCGCGACGGCTACAATGCCACCCTCGACCAGCTCCGCGTCGCCGGCGCCGAGGGCAAGGATTGGCTCGCCCGCTATGAGAACGACGAACGCGTCCGCAGCGGCATCAAGACCCTCAAGATCCGTTTCAACTCGGTCTTCGGCTACTACATCGAACTGACCAAGATGCAGGCCGACAACGCCCCCGCCGACTACATCCGCAAGCAGACTTTGGCCAACGCCGAGCGCTTCATCACCCCGGCCCTGAAGGAGATGGAAGACACCCTGCTGCACGCCGAGGAGCGCGCCAAGTCGCTCGAGGCCGCCCTCTTCGCCGAACTGCGTTGCGCCGCCGCCGCCGAGACGCCGTCCCTGCAAGACACCTCGCACGCCGTCGCCGCCATAGACGCCCATGCCTCTCTTGCGGAGACCGCACGACAGCTCGGCTGGGTCCGCCCGCAGCTTAACGACGGCGGACTCCTACGCCTCGTCGAAGCCCGCCACCCGGTGGTCGACAAACTTCTCGGCCCCGGCGTCTTCGTCCCCAACGACACCGGCATGGATAGCAACGAGTCAACTCTCCACCTGGTCACTGGTCCCAACATGGCCGGCAAGTCGACCTACATCCGCCAGATTGCGGCGATCGCAGTGCTCGCCCAGGCAGGCAGCTTTGTCCCGGCGAAAGAAGCCGAATTGCCGGTCTTCGATGCCGTCTTCACTCGCGTCGGCGCCGCCGACGACCTCAGCCGCGGCCAGTCGACCTTCATGGTCGAAATGGTCGAGACCGCCAACATTTTAAACCACGCCGGCCCACGCTCGCTGGTGGTGCTCGACGAGATCGGTCGCGGCACCTCGACCTACGACGGCATGTCGTTGGCCTGGGCCATTGCCGAGCACCTGCACGGCGTCGGCTGTTTCAGCCTTTTTGCCACCCACTATCACGAGCTGACCTCACTTGGCCGCAGCCTGCCGCGGGCCCGCAACTTCAACGTCGCGGTGAAGGAGTGGGACGACCAGATTGTCTTCCTGCACCGCATCGTCCCGGGTGGCGCCGACCGCAGCTACGGCTTGCATGTCGCCCGTCTCGCCGGCCTGCCGGAGTCGGTGGTGAAGCGCGCCGGCGAGATCCTTTCCGGACTCGAGACCGGGGCCGCCCCGGCGGCGCGGATCGAGGAAGTGCGGGAGGCCGCCAACGGGAAAATCCCGATTCGAGCTCACCGCAGAAAAATCATTCCTGAAAATGATCAGCCGAACTTGTTTGATTGGGGCGGCTAATGGCATAATGTAGGTGATGCTTCCTACCCTTTCCCAAGGAGAATCCCGTGAAATTGCGTTCCGCCTTACTGTCCTTGGTCCTTCTCAGCGCTTCCGCCGCTTATGCCGAAGAAGAGCTGAGCGCCGAAATCCGCAACGCGAAATCGAAAGAACGCGAGAAGATGGTGACGGACGCCGTCACCGCGATCGACCCTGAGAAACTGATGACCAAGTTCGACCTCGCCGTTGTCCAGGTCAACACCTCCTGCGCCCAGAAGCTCAACGTCACCACGCGTCCCGACGCCAAGATGCTCGTCCGCGATCTTCTCGGCACGATGCGCCAGCTTGTCAAAGAACGGGCGGTCGAGGCGGTGAAAATTCCCACTGCCGCTTCTTTGCAGGCCGAGGCGGAGCAGCTAGTGCCGGCCTACAGCGTCGGTCAGGAAATCAGCTTCACCTACAACTTCGCCCGCCGCCTGCCGGTGAAAGGGAAGATCAGCAGCATCAATGAAACCGCCTTAAAACTCGGTTTCAAGGATTATCTCATCGCCGACATCCAGGAAGACAAGATCCGCGACGGCCTGTCGCCTGCGAAGGTGGCCCAGGCCCGGAAAAAATTCATTGACGGCAAGATTAGTGCAGCCACCGCCGCCCAGGAAGAGTGGATGCTCAATCACGCCCAGTCGATCTGCGACGAGCTGGTGAGCAAGAATGAAGCCGCCGGCTTCATCCTCACTTCGACCGGTTGGCAAAGCCTCCCCGAGCTGATTCAGGCCCAGGCGAAGACCCGCCAGGAAGCGTTGATCAACGCCAAGAACAAAGCCGATGAAAACCGCAAGATTGAAGAAGAGAAAGCCAAGGCGGAACAAGAACGCATTCGCCTGAAAAAGCTGGAAGAAGAAGCCGCCGCCAAAGCCGAAGCTGCCGTCAAAGCCAAGAAAGAAGCCGAACGTTTGGCCGCGCTTGAGGCGGAAAAGCCGAAAGAAGTCAACTTCGAAGTCGAAGCCGCCAAGCTGCAAAAACAGGAAGATGAAGAGAACGCCAAGGCCGCCGCCGCCGCCAAGATCAAGGCCGAGAACCTTGCGAGGCTGAAGAAAATCGCGGCGGATAGTGAGAACAAAAGCTCCGAAACCGACCTTGGGTCCATGCTTTTGGTCGGGATGGTTTTACTGATCGCTATTGGCGCCATCGCCTTTGTCCTCTTCAAAGACAAGATCTTGGCACGTATCCGGAAGCCGGGAAAACGCAGCTCTCTGACCGATCTGACCGGGGGCGCGGCACCAAGCGCTCCTGCTCCTGGGGCGGAAGCTGCGCCTGAGCTGGGCAAAACCATGGCGGAACAAGCCGAAGCGACTCGCGGTCAATCAGATGACGGCATCCAGATCGTCCGTCCCACTGTCCCGACGCCGAGCGCTCCGCCCGCTGGCGAGAGGAAAAAAATCGCCTTCAGCTTCAGCAAAGAGGGCGACGCTCCGGCAGCCAGTGCGAGCGCCTTTGTCTCGCCGGAAAAGCTTGACGAAGCCCCCTCGGCTGCTGCCTCTCCTTCGACCACCCCGGTTGCCGTCGGTCTGAAAGCTCCTGCCGGTTTGACTCCTCCCGGTGCCGGCCTCAAGGCTCCCGCCGGCCTGACTCCTCCCGGTGCCGGCCTGACTCCTCCCGGTGCAGGTCTCAAGGCACCTCCGCCCCCGGCCTCGCTGGCACCTCCGCCGGCCCCCGGGCTCGCGGGGCTCAAGGCTCCCGGCAATGTCTTGCCGCCCAATCCGATGCTGAAAAACCCGGCTTCGACGCCGCCCCCGCCGCCCTCCGCTCTGTCTGGCGCCTTGCAAAGCACCCAGACCGTCAAAAAAGACGACGAGAACGGAGGCAAAGACATGATCCTCAATCCCGAACTCAAGCCTGGCGGCAACGCCAAGCTCCGACTGCGCCAGTAAGCTGCTGCCAGCCACCAAAAACGCGGACCCGCCATCGGGTCCGCGTTTTGCTTGCTCGGGATCCGCTGATCGGGCACGAAAAAGCCGCAGCGATGAGCTGCGGCTGGAAAAATGATGGCATCCCCAAGGGGATTCGAACCCCTGTTCTCGGAATGAAAATCCGATGTCCTAGGCCTCTGGACGATGAGGACGCCTGAAGTGCGCTCAAGTTAGCGAAGGACTTCATTTCGTCAACATCTTTCGCGATGATTTTTATAAGATTCTCGCGGGCAAAAAAACGCGGCCCAGGATTAAGCGCCAGCATAGGGAGTGCGGGAACAAGGGAGTGAGGGAGTGTCCTGACTCCCATGCGTGCAGCTCGGACGTCGAAAAAAACGCGGCCGGTAACGGCCGCGTTTTTCGGAATCATTTTTTCGGCTTGATGCTCAAGCGCGGCACATTGGAGGTCGGACGGCGGGGGGCGGGTTCTTCCTCCTCCTCTTCTTCCGGCTCGGGCGCAACTTGGCGTTTGGTGGGCAGTTTGAGCTGCATCTTGCCGGGAGTGGCGGGTTTGGCGGGGGCGGAAGCGAAGCCGCGGCGGGGGGCGGGAGCCTCTTGCTCCTCCTCTTCTTCCACCGGCTCAGGCGCAGATTGGCGCTTGGTGGGCAGTTTGAGCTGCATCTTGCCGGGGGTGGCCGCTTTGGCGGCTGCCGGGGCGGGGGCTGCGGCGGGAGCCGGAACAACGCCTTTCACCGCCGGCTTCACAACCGGGGGAGCGGGAGGCAACAGACCGGCGCCCAGGACCTTGCCGTTTTTGGCGGCGTAGATCATGTCGGAGACTTTCACGTAGCCACGGGTGTCAGACATGTCCCACTTCGACCGGACCAGCTCAATGATCGCTTCGGCACTGCCGGCGGCGATGATGGTGTTGCGGTTCGGCACGGCCAGATAGATCGCATCGCCGCCGAAGTGCTGCTGCAACTCGGTCAGCATAGTCTTTTTCAGGATGTTGCTGGCGGTCATTTCATCGCCTTCACAGACCAGGACCTGATGAGAGGCGCCATTGTGATGGATGATCTTGGCATCCCACTCCGGCTGGCTCTTCTCCATCAGAAGATTCAAGGCTTCTTTCTCGACATAGCCGATGGTCCAATCATTCTGGTTCGCTTCCGTGTTGGAGAGGAATTGCAGCTTGCCGCGGGCATCTTTGTAACCATAGACAACACAAGCGCGGGAGTTGCTGCTGTGTTTGACAAGGTCGCGGTGAAGCATCAAGTCTTTGCCGAGAAAATCACAACGCGAAAGATAGGGCACAACTTGGGACATGGATGACCTCTTGGTGGGGGTGGTTCCGGACAACTGAGTCACGACCGAAGCTAGCCCCGCCCGGCGCTTTGACTACGCCCGAGGATTCGAAAAGACGAGGCTTGAATCGCCCGTCCCCGAGTCAGAATGCGCCGCTGGATTTTTCCGCCTTGCTGCCGGCAGCGCCGAACTCCGAAACTGCACCGAAAAGCCGGGCGCCGCCTTTGACCTCGGTGACCTCCAGATCTTCCAAAGGGATCAACTCCGAAACCGACGGCATTTGCTGCTGCGGCATCCGGACCGGTTCTTTCTTGGCATCGTTTTTCATGGTCTGTCTCCTGTTGCGAGGATGATCAAGCACGAAGCGGAATTGAAACCCGACAATCGATCTTAAATCGTTTATAATCAATAACTAAATAATTTTCAGGATTTTTCGCCCAGGTTCCGGATGTCGTGAAATCGAGCGCCTTTGCTGCAAGTCTGTACGCGGAAAGGAGTCGCGACTCGGCCATCGGCGGCTATCGTCAGCCCAGCCAAAAACCCGGGAATCCAATCCATGCCCCGCTCCGCCTTGCTCCTTGCCCTGCTGCTTGGCGCCTCCTGCGCCACACCGACCCCCTCGCTGCCGCCGCAATTCAACCGCAACGCGCTGCAGACCGCCGAGTGCCGCCGCGACGGCCAGGCCCTGGTTTACAACCTCGCCCAGGCCGAGCTGCGGCTGGAACGCGGCGAACTGCTCTGGATCGACGGCGGCAAGCCCTGCCGCCTGGCCATCGCCGCGCTCCGCCGCGGCCCTTCCTTCGGCGCCGGCATCGTCCTTGATCCGCTCCTGCCCGCCCTGCTCCGGCAAGGCCTCAGCGCCGAAGAGACGGCGATGATCCTCGGACCCTCGGAATCCGACGCCGGCATCCCCGTCTGGCCCCTCAGCGACGAACGGCAATTGCTCTGGCCCGAGGTCGCCCATCGTCTCGGCACCGGCCCGATGATCCGCGACCGCCAAGGCCGACTCGGCCCAGCCATGGAATTGCCGAAACTGCGCTGAAGTTCGACACCCGCAAAAAACTCTCGACGTCTGCACTAGAGCGGCATTGCCGATTGGGGCAACGGCAATTGAGGCGGCCAAGATCGCGCTTGATTCCCTCTTCCTGTCCTGGTGCGTTGTGGCGTTTCTGCGGTACACTAGCCGCCAACAGATCCAGGGACTCCCGCCATGCAGACCGAAGATTGCGTCATCTACCTCCTCAGCTCCGATTCCAGCTTCAAACCGGGCCGCGAACTGATCGAAGAATTGCTAACCTGCGTCGCCGAGTATGACTACTGCGGCGCCCGCCATCGCGTCTCCTACAACGGCCTTGAAGCCGCCAATCCCTACGATATCGAAGAGTTCGACATCGATGAGGCGCAGCTGAAAAGCCTGATGAAGCCGATGAAGCACCACAACATCAGCCTGCTCGGCTGGGACCTCGATGCCCTGCTCGCCGGCATCGCCAGCGACATCCTCGAAATCTCGGAAGAAGCCAAGTCGCCCCTGCCGGTTTCCGACCTGGCGCTGATCTTCGGCGACACCGAGATCGTCGACCTCGCCGACGGCCGCCTGCATCGCCCCTCGATCGCCTTCGCCTTCCATTGCGAAAAACCGCCCGCCATCCCCGCCGCCGAGCTGGTCAAGCTGCTCCGCGCCGACCAGTCGCTCAGCGACCGCGTCGCCCAGATCGAAGAGCTCTTCGGCTCCTCCGTGCAACTGGTGCTCGGAGCCGGCTGAGACCAGGGAACTAGGTTGAAAAGTTGAAAGGTTGAAAGGCGAGCACATGAAAAGCACAGTGAAAAATTCCGTTCAAGGCGAACTCATGTCGTTGCGATCCGCCCCTCAATCCCTGATCCTGCATCGGCCTTTCAACCTTTCAACCTTTCAACCTCGCTGGATAGGCTGAGTCGTGTCGCGCGAACTGCAACCCGAGGCACTGCGCCGCCTGGCGGAATCTCTCTCCCGTCTTCCCGGCCTCGGCCGACGCTCGGCGGAACGTGCCGCCTTAGCCCTGCTTGATTGGAAGCCGGATGAGCTGAAACAGCTGGCCGAACGCCTCGCCTCATTGTCCGAAGACGTCGGCAATTGCCGCCTGTGTTTTCTCCCCACCGATCTGCGCAAGGGCGAGCTCTGCCCGGTCTGCGCCGATCCCCGCCGCGACCGCAGCCTGATCTGCGTCGTCGAATCGGTGTCGATGGCGGTGCCGATCGAGAAATCCGGCTATCGCGGCTGTTACCACGTTCTCGGCGGCAAACTCAGCCCGCTCGACGGCGTCGGCCCCGGCCAATTGCATCTCGAATCCCTGCGCCAGCGCTCCGCCGAGGCCGAGTGTCGCGAAGTGCTGCTCGCCACTTCCACCGACATCGAAGGCCAGGCTACCGCCGCCTACATCGCCGAACTCTGCGCCCGCCCCGGCTTGACCCTGTCCCGCCTCGCCCAGGGCATCCCGATCGGCGCCGACCTCAGCCACACCGATTCCGCCTCGATGGCAATGGCGATCGCGCGACGGAATCAGTTTTGAGCGGATTCATGGTTTCCTGTGCGGTGTTGTCCAAGTTCATTTTCTGCGTCCTTCTGCGTCCTTCTGCGTCTTCTGCGGTTACCCCACTTCGTTCAACAATCTCACCTGCGGCTCCTTGGTGAGAAGCGGCGTGATCGCGGTCAGGGCGGTCTGGATGTGCGGCGTCAGCAAATGTTGGTCGTGAGCGGCTTTATCGCTCCAGGTTTCGACGAAGGTGAAATCGCCGGGGCGCTCGATCTCTTCGAGCAGCTCATAGAGGAAGCAGCCTTCTTCGCGGCGGGTGGGGGCGAGCAGGGCGCCGAAAATGCCGCGGGCCGCGGCGGCGTTTTCCGGGGCGACGATGAGGCGGGCGACAACGCGGAGATGGGACATGGGGAACTCCTTTTCAGTGGCTTTGGATTCAGACTTTCGTCACGAATCTAGATCTGCCTTGAAAATCAGCCATGAATTTGCCGATTTTGCGTGTAACCGACTCGCCTGTCGCCGACAGCTTTGTCTAAACACCAACTTTGTCTAAACACCAACTTTGTCTAAACACCAGGAGGAAAATCATGCTGTCTCTCATCTTGTCCGGTTTCCTGTTTTCCGAAGTCGCCACGCCGAGTGCTCCGCCCGCATCGCCGGTGCCGGCTTTGCTTGAACTCATCCGCAGCGGCGGACCGACGGAACGTCGGCAAGCCGAAGCGGAGCTGCGTCGGCTGGGACCGAAAATTCGCGATCAATTGATGCTCAAGGACGAGGGCAACCCGGAACTGCGCGACACCCTGCAGCGGCTCCTCGCCGAGTTCGATCATCTGGCGCTCAAAATCCAAGTCGTGAAGCTCAATCCGGAAGAAGCCTTGGAACTGCAAGCGAAGTTGAAAAGCGAGATCGCTCGGGTCGATCTGTCGAAAGGAAAAATTGATGACGACCGCGGCCTTGCCGTCGTCTGGCGGGTCTCGGGTCGCCGCGGCACTTCCTATCTGCTGCGCGACCATTGCCGCACCTACCTCTTCCAACAGCAGAAGGTCGGCCTAGTTTGCGTTGGGCGCACTTATGGGGACACAGGCTTGGCGCTGGAAGCCGCCGATAATCCGCTCGGCTTCCGGATTTGGATCCACAGCAGCTTCATCATGCCGCTAGCCTTGCATCATGGCATCCTCATTCTCCCCGGCGCGGAAGAAGCTGAGAAGCTGCCCGAGGGCTGTATCGAAATCGTGCCGAAAGCCTGATAGCGACTCTCTCAATCCCCGGCGTTTTGCACCAGACGGCCACCTTCAACTTGCACGATGCGGGCGCCGCCGTCCCGCAGGATGGCGGGGCATTCGGTGCAGGCGATGAAGACCTGGGGGAAACGGCTGAGGCGCTGCAGGAAGACGTCGCGGCGCTGGCTGTCGAGTTCGCCGGTGACGTCATCGACGAGGAGGATCGGGCCGGGCGCCTCGGGGCTGATCAGCAGCTCGGCGGCGGCGAGGCGCAGGGCGATGGCGGCGAGGCGGCATTGGCCTTCGGAGCCGTGTGATGACAGGCTGCGCCCTTGCAGCAGGATGGCGAGTTCATCGCGGTGGGGACCGGCCGCCGTGCTGCCCAGTTCGCGATCGCGAGGACGGGCTTCTTCGAGGGCGAGGATCAGGCTTTCCTCTTCGCCGCCGGGAGCGGCGGACACTGCCGGGACGAGCTTCAGGTCGAGCGGGGTTCCGGCCGGGAAAAGCGCTGCGGCGGCATCGAGAAAAGCGGCGCGCAAATCGGGAAAAAAGGCAGCGCGGGCCTGCATCACGGCGGCGCCGGAACGAGCGAGCAGACCTTCCCAGGGACGGAGCTGGGCGTCGGGCGCCTGCAGCCGGAGCAGCTGGTTGCGCTGGCGCAGCGCCTTGTCGTAATCGCGCAGGGCGCCCAGGGTAGCGGCGGACAGCTGCGAGCCGAGGATGTCGAGAAATTGCCGGCGTTCCGCGGCGGGCCCTTTGGCGAGGCGGATGTCCTCCGGCGACAAGGCGACCGGGCCGAGATAACGGACGAAATCACTGGAGCGGCCGACCGCCTGTCCCGCGGCGCGCAGACGGCGTTCCGCGCCTTGTTCAACCGCGATTTCCTGGCCGTCGTCGAGGCGGCCGCGGAGGAGGAAGGAGGGGCATTTCCAACGCTTCAGCAGACGCAGGTCGCCGGTACGGAAAGAGCGCAGCAGGCCGAGGAAGAACACCGCTTCAAGCAGCGAGGTCTTGCCCTGGCCGTTGGCGCCTTCGAAGACGGTGATCCCCGGGCTGAGCTCAAGCTGAGCTTCGCCGAAACAACGGAAATCGCGGATTTCGAGGCGGGTGAGCATGGATGCGTAGGCTTCAGAAAGTTCGCGTTCATCGATATCGGGATATCACGATATCGCGATATCGACTTGCCACCCTAAAAAGCTCAAACCCCTTACGAGCGCATCGGCATGATGACGTAGAGGAAGCCTTCGTCGCCGAAGATGCCGGTGGGGCTGACCTTGTCGTTGAAACGCAGGGTGATGGCGTTGCACTCGAGGCGCTTGAGGGCTTCGAGCAGGTAGTTGGGGTTGAAGGCGATGGTGGTGGGGTCGCCTTCGTAGGAGGCGCTGACGGTTTCGCAGCAGTCGTCGGCGTTGTCGGCGGAGACGACGTTGACGAGGCCGGATTCGATCTGGAATTTGATCGAGGGATTGTTGCTCTCGAGGATGATGGCGACGCGGGAGATGGCTTGTTCCAGCTCCTGGCGGGGGATCATGATCTGGCGGGTGAAACCGGAGGGGACGACGAGGCGGAAGTTGGGGTAGGCGCCTTCGAGCAGCTTGGTGCGGAGGGTGCATTCGCCGGTGCTGAAGATGGCGCGGGCGGCGCCGAGGATCATCCGGACTTCGCCGTCTTCGGGAAGCATCTTGCACAGTTCGCTGACCGCTTTTGAAGGCAGGATGGTTTCGCCATCGAGACCGGCACCGCCGTCGACGGCGGTTTCCATCAGGGCGAGGCGGCGGCCGTCGGTGGCGGCGGCGGTGAAGGTGCCGTCGAGGATGGAGAGGAGCAGGCCGTTGAGCACGGCGCGCTCGTCGGAGGCGGCGCAGGCGTAGGAGATCTTGTCGAGCATGCGGCGAAACTGACCGGAGCGGAAGGTCAGGTCGCGGCCGGCGAGTTCACCGCGTTCGAGGGGGAAGGATTCGGCGGCGAGGCCTTGCAGACGCGAACGGCTTTTGCCGCAGGCGATGGAGCATTTCTGCGCGTCATCGAAGCTGACGGTGATGTCGTTGTTGGGCAAGGAGCGGACGATCTGAGTGAGTTTCTTGGCCGGGATGGTGCCTTGGCCTTCGACTTCGACGCGGGCGGGGAGGCGGATGGTGATCGACTGCTCCATGTCGGTCGCGGTGATGACCACGTGCTGACCTTGGGCGACGACTAGGAAGTGGCCGACAACCGGAATGGCGGGGCGGCTGGAGACGACGCCTTGGACGCGTCCGAGACCTTGAGAGAAAACCGATTGTTCAATGACGAATTTCATGGAGGCGACCCCGGTGTTAGCTGCGTTGAGTCGAAGAATCTAGCTCCGTGCGCGCCGCTGGCAAGATGACGGGTGCCGGGGACCTGCAAGTTTCACCCAGTCGATTCCGCCGGGCGGAATTAGATTGCCTGCCATCTGCACCCTGAGGTTCCCAGCCATGATTGTCCCCAGCCTCCTTTTCATCAGCCGGATTTTCTTCGCCGACGCGCCCGAGCCCACGCCGGTGCCGCTGCTCAGCGTTGCGCCGCAGGTCGACGGCAAATACGAGCCCCTGTGGGACGACTGCCCGGAAGTGAAGCTCGAACGCGCCGGCTTTGAAGGCCCGCTCACACTGCGTGCCGCGGTCAACGGCGAACGTCTTTTCCTGATTTTGCGCTTCCCCTGCAAAAGCCCGATGACCAAGCACAAGCCCTGGGTCTGGAACGCCGCTGCGCAGCGCTTCGCCGTCGGGCCGGAACGGGAGGACTCGCTCTGCCTCCGACTCCTGCTGGCGGAACGGCCGGGAGCGGTCAGTTGTGACGTCTGGAACTGGGGCGCCTGCCGCCTCAATGAAGGCGCCGCCGACGACCTGCTGCAGGTCTTCTCGCTCGACAGTCCGTCGCACGCCTTGAAAAGCGTCGCGCCCGACGGCACGCCACAATATCTGGTGACCACCCCGGACGAAGGTCTGCGGCCGTGGAGCGGCAATTACGACGTCAAGACCCTGCACCTCAACCCCAGCCGCTACGAACCGCTGCCGCCGACCGGTTCTCGCATGGACGTGAAGTGCAAGGGCGAGTGGAAGGACGGCTTCTGGACGGTGGAATTCTCCCGCGCATTGGATACCGTCCAGATCGACGATCTGCGCCTGGTCTGGGGTTCCCTGCTGCAGCTTGACGTGGTCCGGACCCTGGAATCCCCGCCGGGTCCGCTGGCCTTTGGCGCCGAGCGCAGCGGCCTGATCCGCCTGCGTCTCCCCGAGGCGCCGCAGCCATGAAGATCAGTTTTGTCGCCGCCCGGCGACTCGGCCCGACGCTGCAGCTGGCCGGCCTTCTCCTTCTCACCGGCCTGATCTGGTGGCTTCTTGGCCGCAGCTCCGACCAGGCCAAGACCGCCGCCGCAGCCGCCCGCAGCCAGGTCCGCACCGCGGTCAACATGGGCGAATACACACGGCTGATGGAAAAGGCCTGGCAGCGCCCGACCCGCGACGTGGAGGACCAGGAGGCCCGCATCAACGAACTCGGCGCCCAGTTCTACGGCTTGACCATCAACGTCGCCTCGCTGCCGGAATCCGGCGAGCTGAAACCCCTGTGCGCCCGCATGTCGCTGGTGATCACCGCCCTCGAACAGGAGCTGCACGACAACCCGTGGTCGGAAGAAGCCATCGAAGCGGAAGAGGAAGGACGGAAAATCCAGCTTCTCCTCAGCCGCGAGATTGCGGTGCTGATCCGCAGCTCGCAAGAAACTCTGCTGGCCCGCCTCGATCAGACCTGCGTCGACCTCGACCGGGTGCAATTGCTGATGCTGATCGCCGGGCTCCTTCTCGGCGGCTGCGCCACCTGGGCCTCCTGGCAGCTCGGCCAAGCCTTGCGCGAGCCGGTGAGCGAACTCGCCGGCGCCGCCCGGCGCCTGCGCGAAGGTGAGCTCGACATCCAAGTCCAGGCCGGCGCCAACGAGCCCGGGGAGCTGGGCGAAATGGTGCGCGGCTTCAACCTCCTGGCCGGACGCCTGCGCCAGACCGCACTCCGCCTCGAAGCCGCCAATGCCGCGATCCGCCAGGAGGCCGATTTCCATTCCGAGCTATCGAAGCGCAAGTCCATCTTCATCCGCCACCTCGGGCATGAATTGCGGGCGCCCCTGGCCTCGATCTCGTCCTTCTGCGAACTGCTGCTCGAAGGCCTGCATGGCGATCTCACCGCAAAGCAGGAGGACTCCCTGGAGCGCATCCAAAGAACCGCCCGCCACGCCCTCGACCTAGTCAACGCCCTGGTCGACCAGGCCAAGCTGGAGGCGGGAACTCTGGAGCTCGAACGGCGCGACCAGGATCTCAGCGCCCTGGTCCGCGAATGCGCCCTCGCCGTCGTCCCCCGCGCCCGTCAGCTCGGCCTAGACCTGAGCTGCGATCCCGCCGGCGAACCGCTGATCCTGGCGATCGATGCCCGCCGTCTCCGGCAGGTGATCGACAACCTGATCGGCAACGCCCTGAAATTCACCCCCACCGGCGGCAAGATCCATGTCGGCACCCGCCGCTCCGGCCTCTTCTGCCTGATCGAAGTCAGCGACAGCGGCATCGGCGTACCCGATCACGAACGCGACCTGATTTTCCAAGAGTTTCACCAAGGCGCGGAACGCCGCGCCGACGGCGCCGGCCTCGGCCTGCCCCTGTCGCGCCAGATCGTCGTCTTGCACGGCGGCGACATCACGGTCGCTGCCGCCCCCGGCGGCGGCTCGGTCTTCACCGTCCGCCTGCCTCAGGAGATGCCGGAAAAGCTGAGCCCGGTGGTGGATTGAGGGGTGAGAAATCGTAGCGGGCAGCGACCAGAAGTGGTTTCGAGATCGTCGTTGTATCCATTTGTCAATGAGTCTTTTGTTCAAGTCGGACTTGTTCAAGTTGGTTCAAGTTGTGCAGCAGCCCCGGTCCCGACACCCGGCAGCAGCCCCTTGTCGCCATGCCCGGCGATCAAAAGCGACAAGCCAATGACGTCGATTAATCATGCTTGTCTTCCGCTTTCAACAAGGGTGTGACGCCCCGTTGGTCTTCGATGCGCTCGAAGCTCCATTTCGACGAAGGAGCCCAGAGCCAGGCGAACCAGCCAACGATGCAGGTCTGGCCGCCGAGTGTGAGAGTCCCTTGACGCTTGAGGACGCCGCCGTCATTCAGCGTGAAATCGACCGCGACTTTGGCGCCGGAATAAGGCATCGGAATCAAGCCTAAGCTGAGAGCGGTGATGCTGCCTTGCGGGGTGCCGCAAGCGCTGCCGAGGGAACGGCTTTGCCCGAGCTCAAGTGTCATCGGCATTCCGAATTGCTCCAAGAGCAAAAAATGCTCTTTCTCGGGCGACACGAAGACGGCTTTGAAGAGGCCCGTCGAGTGGAGTTGCTGCTGGATTTTATTGGCGGCCCAGGGACTGTCGTGCATCATTTTTCCGGAGTCACTCGGGAGGATCACCAGATCGCGGTTCTGAAATTCCAGGTGAGCCTCTTGGAGCATCGCTTCGGAAGGGTTTTCGGGCATTTCATAAGATCCCGTCCGAAATCTTCCCGGGCCCAAGAAATATAGCATAAATTATAGCTTATAAATGTTGAAATTTCTCCGCATGAATGTATTGTATCTAAGTCAAAGACAACGACTTGAAACAATTTTACGGAGCCAATCCATGTCCGACGAC